>JAGWKU010000010.1 GCA_028873375.1 Verrucomicrobiota bacterium | reverse complement strand
ACCGCCCTTTTGAGGCCATTTACGTCCATTCTCCTCAGTCGGCCCGCTTGGGCCGACCTCGTCAAATGGACCGTGGTGGCTTTGCCACCACTCGCAAATGGCCTCAAAATCATCGATTTTCCCGGGGAAAGCAGTTTTGCAACTGCCTCATGCGTATCATGCAGATCCCGTCGATCATGTTGTCGGTTATTACAAAGAGCAATGTAAAGCGGCTTTACATCGACTGGCGGCCAGTGAAGGCCTTGGAAAGAGTGGAGGTATCGGTGTATTCAAGCGTGGAGCCGATGGGGAGACCAAAGGCGATACGGCTAATGGAGAGGGGTAGGTGAGAGAGCTGCTGTTTGAGGTAGAGGGCGGTGGTGTCACCTTCGAGCGTGGAGTCGAGGGCGATAATGATTTCTTTGATCGAGTGGTGAGCGATGCGCTCGAGAATTCGATCGACCCGAAGGGTGTTCGCATGGCGGCCGTCGAGCGGAGAGAGGAGGTGTTCGATGACGTGGTAAAGGCCGCGGAAAGAGTGGGTCTCTTCGATGGCGTAGACGTCGCGGGGGGAGGAAAGGATGCAAAGGGTGGTGGTGTCTCGGCCGGTGGAGGTGCAAAAACGGCAGGCCCCTTCTTGGGTAAGGCAGCCGCACGTTTGACAAGGGATAATTTTACTTGGCAGTTCGGCGAGGAGGTCGCTGAGGGGGATGAGTTCGTGAGGCTTCCATTGGAGGAGCTCGAAGGCAAAGCGTTCGGCTGTGCGGGTTCCTACGCCCGGGAGTTTTTTGAGGTGGGCAATGAGGGCGTTCAGGGGGGCTGGATACTTGCTCATCCCATTAATCTTATCGTCCTTCTCTTTTAAAGGCAAATCGAGTAGACTCGACCCCGGTCAAGAATGAACAATAAAGCAAAAGTTATAGGAACCGGTTCCTACCTGCCCGAGCGGATATTGACCAATCGGGAGTTGGAACAGATGGTCGATACTTCTGATGAATGGATCGTGACCCGTACCGGCATGAAAGAACGCCGGATTGCCGCTCCCGATGAATTCACCTCCACAATGGGGGTTATTGCTGCACGTCGTGCGCTCGAAGATGCAAAACTCACTCCGCAAGACATCGATTATATTATTGTGGCGACGATCACGCCCGATTACCCATTTCCCAGCACCGCTTGTTTGATTCAGCAGGCGCTTGGCGCCAAAAAGGCCGCCAGCGTCGATATCCAAGCTGCGTGCACAGGTTATTTATATGCTCTCTCGATGGCGAAAGCATTCGTCGAGACTGGTGTTTACAAGAACGTTCTCATTGTTGTTTCGGAAAAGCTCTCTTCGATCATCGATTATAAAGATCGATCGACTTGTGTCTTGTTCGGCGACGGAGCTGCTGCTTCAGTCGTCTCTTTGGAAGGCAAAGGACTTGTGATCCAGTCAGTCCGATTGGGCGCCGATGGCGAACAAGCTGACCTCTTGAAAATGGCCGGCGGCGGATGTCGTCATCCCACAACTGTTGAGACGGTGGAGCAGGGAATGCACTACATCAAGATGGCGGGCAATGAGGTATTTAAACATGCCGTTCGCCGGATGGAAGCGGCTTGTAAAGAGTGCTTGGAAGCGCTGCAGCTCCAAGAGCTTGATGTGAGCTGGGTGGTTCCTCACCAGGCCAACATTCGGATCATCGACGCCGTTGCGAAGCGATTTGAACACCTTCCTCCAGAGCGGATTTACAAAACAGTCGAAAAATATGGCAACACATCGGCCTCTTCCGTCGCAATTGCCCTTCATGACCTTCTGCAAAATCACCCCATTAAAACAGGCGAGAAAATCATGCTCACGGCGTTTGGCTCAGGCTTTACGTGGGGAGCGGCTCTTCTTGAGGCAGATCGATGAAGCGAGTGGCTCTTTTATTCCCCGGTCAAGGGGCTCAATACGTCGGTATGGGCAAAGATTTTTGGGAGGCGTTTTCCATCGCCCGCGAGACCTTCCAAGAAGCCGATGATATCTTAGGCGAATTCCTCTCCAAAACCATCTTTGAAGGACCTGAAACAGAATTGACGAAGACAAGATGTGCCCAAACGGCGATTTTTGTCGTCAGCGCAGCGCTCTACCGCACTCTGCAGCAGCAGATGCCAGAGATGCAGCCGACTGTGTGCGCCGGTTTGAGTCTTGGCGAATACACGGCGTTATGGGCTTCGAAGCGGTTGAGTTTCCGAGAGACGCTCCTCCTGATTCAAAAACGAGCAGAGTTGATGAACGAGGCATGCGAACAGGTGCGCGGCACGATGGCCGCGGTCTTGGGAACCGTCGATTTTGAAACAGCTCTCAAAGGCATTTCCGGCGTGTGGGTCGCCAATTACAATTGCCCTGGACAGACCGTGATTTCTGGCACCGAAGAGGGTGTTCAAGCGGCGACCGTCGCTCTCAAAGAAGCTGGCGCAAAGCGGGTAATACCTCTCCAAGTGCACGGTGCGTTTCACAGCGGGCTTATGCAGAGCGCGCAAGATGCGCTTCTTCCATTCCTCGCGGCAGCGCCGCTCATCGACAGTTCAATTGGCTTGGCGATGAACGCGCCAGGCACGATCGTGACCGATCTACCGACGATCCGGTCCAACTTGCAGCGGCAAGTGACCCATTCGGTCCGCTGGGAGCAGGGAATTCGAGCGATGGAAGCGCAAGGGATCGATCAATACATTGAGATTGGATGTGGCAAAACCCTCACCGGGTTCAACAAAAAAATCGGCGTCCTTGCGCCTAGCCTCTCCATTGAAAAAACAGGGGATTTAGAGACAGTATGCAATTGCTAAAAGGAAAATCGGCTCTCATTACGGGTGGAACCGCGGGCATTGGAAAAGCGATTGCCAGCCTCTACGCCCAGCAGGGAGCGGACGTTGCGATCTTTGGCACAAACCGAGAGCGAGCTGAAGCCGCAGTGAAGGAAATCGAAGCTTCGCGAGTAGATCCCCAGCAAAAAGTTCTTTCCTATCTCGTAGATGTGTCAAAGACCAAAGAGGTTGAAAGCGCTATCGATGAAGTGTTGAAAGCTCTCGGCAAGGTTGACATCCTGGTCAACAACGCCGGAGTCACCCGAGACAATCTTCTCATGAAAATGAGCGAAGAGGATTGGGATCAGGTCTTAGCTATCAACCTAAAATCAGTTTATAATACCTGCCGTGCTTTGAGTCGCCCGATGATGAAAGCGCGAGGGGGAACCATCATCAACATCTCGTCGGTGATCGGCTTGACAGGAAATGCGGGGCAGATTAATTATGCTGCTTCTAAATCGGGCATGATCGGGTTCACGAAGTCGCTGGCGAAAGAGCTGGCGAGCCGCAATATACGTGCAAACTGCGTGGCACCCGGTTATATTGAAACCCAAATGACTGAGGGTTTACCTCCTGCAGTAAAAGAGGCGATCCTCACAAAGATCCCGTTGAGTCGCATTGGAAAACCTTCCGATGTGGCCCATGCGGCTTTGTTTCTGGCCAGCGATTTGTCGAGCTACGTCACCGGACAGGTGCTCACAGTCGATGGTGGAATGGTAATGTAATTTGTAAATATAGGAACAACAATGACAATACAGCAAGAAGTGATTGATATTATCGTCGAGCAACTAGGCGTGGATGTGGCCGACGTGACGCTGGAGAAATCCTTCGTCGAAGATTTAAACGCTGACTCGTTGGATCTCACCGAGTTAATCATGACGTTTGAAGAACGTTTTGGCTTCGAAATCTCCGAAGAAGATGCAGAGAAGCTGAAAACTGTCGGCGACGTCGTCGATTACATCGAAAAGCGTAAAGTCAACGCTTAATCCACTGGCGAGCCCGGAGGATCAAATCCTCGGTTTCTTCCCAGTTTAGGCAAGGGTCGGTGATCGAGATGCCGTACTGCAATTGGTCCGGCTCTTCATCAGGTCTCCGGAAACCCGGTCCTTTAGGGCCGGGTAATTCACATCCAAATTTGGGAGGAGTTTCGAACTCCTCCCAAATCATTCCCCGTCCTTTAGGGCGGGGCTCATTCAACGGCTGCTTGCCTGCCCGTAAGTTGCTCTCGAGCATAAGACCCCGGATCGCGGGGTTTTTTTGTTTTAGAGCCGTTTCAAAGGCCCATTTCTGCCGCTGAAAATCTTTTCCGCTATTGCCATGCGAACAGTCGATGAGGAGTTTTTCCTCGAGATGATGCTCGCGTAAGAAACGGAGCGCCTCTTGCACCGAGGCTGGCTCACAATTAGGCCCTTGCGCTGAGCCGCGCAAAATCAGGTGGGCAAGGGGATTGCCCGTTGTTTGGACCGAAGCGATCCGCCCATCGCGGTCGATGCCAAAGTGGCTATGCGGTATGCGGGCGGCTAAGATGCTACTGATCGGGGTATCGAGATCTCCATGGACCCCATTCTTAAACCCGACGGGAAAGGGAAGCCCCGAAACGAGCTGCCGATGGGGCTGTGAGGCTCCCGTACGAGCTCCAATGATACCCCAGGCGATCAGGTCGGAGAGATAGGGAGCTACGAGGGGCTCGAGAAATTCAGTCGCACAGGGGACTCCCAGTTCATTGAGCTCGAGGAGAAGCTTGCGCGAGCGGTGGACCCCTTCTTGCAGATCATTTGACCCATCGAGATAAGGGTCGTAAAGCATCCCCTTCCAGCCCAATCTTGTCCGAGGCTTTTCAACGAAAACCCGCATGATGAGGAAAAACGACGACGCAACTTTTCCCTGCAGTTCTGCCAGCCGCTTTCCATACTCCAGGGCCTCTTCGGGGTCGTGAATTGAACAGGGGCCGATCAAAAGGGCAAGCCGCCCCTCCTCTTTTCTAAGAATTTTTACACTGTGAGAGCGTCCCCGGTGTACGGTTTCTGCGGCGGTAGGCGAGAGGGGATAGAGCCCCTCAATTTCGGCCGGTGGAGCTAGTAAGGTCTGACACACAGAAGTCATCGGAGCTCCTTGCCAAACTCCATTAATGCGATACGAGTCGGCAAACCGACTCTGGCAACGGACAACAAAATCTTCGATTTTCCCAGGGGAAGCGAGTGGGGCAAAAAGCTCATGCAAAAAATTTACCACGAAGCCCTCAACTTAGCAACTCTTGGAAGACAAAAATGGGGATTACCTCTATGATAGATCCCGGTTTTTAAACGAAAGAGCCAGTTGAAAAGCTCCGCGCTCTTGAAAAATCGATGATTTTGGTGAATCCTTGCCTGAGCCAGCTTGCTGGCTCGTGCCACCGAGATGAGACCATGCCCAAGAGGGCAGGCGAGGCGAGGGGGTGGCAAGGAGCGCCAAAAGGGCGATTTTTCGAGGCGAAGAGTTTTGCAACTGGCTCGATATTCAAGGAAAATATGACACTCGTTGAAACGTGGCTCGTGAAGATTGAAAATTGGGTGTGGGGAGCTCCTCTCCTCTTCTTGTTGACGGCAGTGGGTCTCTATTTGACCTTTGCTCTCAAGGGGATCCAATTTCGCTATCTTTTCTACTCCCTAAAACTTGCCTTTACTCGACATGATGATAAGGCAGAAGGGGACATTAGCCAGTTTCAAGCGCTCATGACCGCCCTTGCGGGCATGATCGGGATCGGCAGCATCACCGGGGTGGCCACTGCGGTGGCGATGGGCGGCCTAGGCTCCATTTTCTGGATGTGGATGGCTTCTCTCATCGGTATGGCGACCAAGTACGCCGAAGCGATTTTAGC
Organism: Verrucomicrobiota bacterium; assembly: GCA_028873375.1. Lineage (GTDB taxonomy): Bacteria > Chlamydiota > Chlamydiia > Chlamydiales > SM23-39 > CAITMJ01. The sequence goes on along the minus strand of JAGWKU010000010.1, from coordinate 22,892 downwards.
TGTTAAATACCGCACGCTCGACGAGAAAGGAGAGATGTGTGGTGGCCCGATGTACTACCTCGAACGAGGTCTGAAATCGAAAAAGATGGCCGTTTTCTTTGCCCTCGTCGGTGCAATCACTGCGCTCGGTACGGGCAACATGGTTCAAGCTAACTCCATCGCTGGCGCGATGGGCGACATTCCGCCGCTCGCCATCGGTATCGGCCTTGCTCTCGCAACGGGTCTTGCCCTTTTCGGCGGGATCAAGAGCATTGGCAAAGTCTCTAGCTGGCTCGTTCCCGTCATGGCGATTTTCTATCTCTCAGGTGGCCTCGTCGTCCTCCTCCTCAAATTTGATTCTCTTCCGAGCGCCTTCTACGAGATCTTCCGCCAAGCGTTTAACGTCAAAGCAGCCGCTGGTGGCGTCGCAGGTACGGGGATCATGATGGCGATTCAGTACGGCGTTTCCCGCAGCGTCTTCTCTTCAGAAGCAGGCCTCGGCAGTGCGCCGATCGCCGCCGCAGCCGCTAAGACCGACGTGCCCGGCCGCCAAGCGCTCATTTCCATGAGTGGTGTCTTCATCACCTCGATGATCGTCTGCACGATCACAGGACTTGCCATTGCCGTCTCGGGCCTTCTCGGCACACCAGGCGCCGACGGACAGCTCCTCAACGGCTCGATGCTCGCCCTGAGCGCCTTCCAAAAGGTCTTCCCCTTGGGCGGATGGGTCGTGACCATTTCGATCATCCTCTTTGGTTACTCCACCATTCTCGGCTGGGCTTACTACGGAGAGAAGTGCATGGAATACATGTTCGGCGTTCGCGTCGTCCGTTGGTACCGCATTCTCTTTACTCTAGTGCTTATCCCAGGCGCAGTTCTCAGCCTTCAAACAGTCTGGAGCTTTGCTAACATCATGAACGGCCTCATGGCCTTCCCGAATCTCCTTGGCCTCTTTGGCCTCTCGGCGATCGTGATCTCCGAAACCCGCAGCTTCGAGAAGCTCCTCCGCATCGAGCGAAACGCCGAAAAAGAACTCGCCTAAGAAAGGCAAAAGTAAAGGCGGTCGGGTGACCGTCTTCACTTTTGACCTATAACGGAGCCGCGTCTGAGGTTGTTTTATTGCTGAAGGAAAGGACGATTTTTTGCTTGTCTTTTTCTGGGACAGAGTCAGATTGCAGTACCGGTAATCCCAATTGCTTTCCGAGTTCTAAGGCGTAATTTTTGAATTGAGCATCGGCAAAGGCCTTCAAAGATTCATTTTTAGTGGAGTAAAAACGGGGCTTTCGAAGGCAGAGAGTCGGACATTTGTTGGTTTTATTCCAGACGAATTTAAGATGTCTTGCAGCGAGGACCTGGTTGCTCTCTGGGTCTTTGAGAACGAGGACCCGGTTGGTCCAGTGGTTCAAGCGAAGGGAAAACTTGATCGGCATTTTCTTGAGGCTGCAAAAAGTTTCTCCTTTTAGGAGAAAAAAATCCTCGGGGTGAATGGAATCGAGCAGTTGGTAAGTTTTTTTAGGTTTTCTCTTCTCTTTTACGAGAGAGAAATAGAGATCGTCGAGATCTCTCTTCAAAAACCTCGTCGGAGTAAAGGATAGGTTGGCGATCATGCCGCGAACCTTGTTGATGTCTTCGAGGGTCGCCTTTTGGCAGAGGTGGAAAAAAGCTCGTTCTAGATCGTTTTTTGGACTGGGGAATTCTTTCTCCAGCTTCTGGAGGTTTTTTGCGAGGAGCTCCTCTATCGGCTCTTTAGCGGGCTCTTTGAAACAAAGGCCGAAGAAAGGAAATTTCTCGAAGAACTCTTTTACCGAGTGTCTTCGGAAAAATTCCACCATCTGTTGTTCGAGAGGTTTTCTCTCGAAAGAGACGCGTGTTTCTTTTCCTCCCGTTTCCCAGGCTTCCAGCGTCTTTTCAGGGACGCCCAAGGCAACGAGTTTTCGATAGTAGAAACTTTGTCTTTGAGCTTCCTTTTCCCTTCCTGTAGTAGAGGCGATCAGCCACTCTCGGTAGAGCCTTTTTAAAGAGGAGCGCATTTCGGGAGAGGTTTTGTTGATTTTAAAGAGATACCAAGAAATCTGGTGAGGTTTCTTCCATTGCTTAAAGACGGTATCAGTAACGAGGGGTGGGAGATCGAGCTCGTCAGCAAAGGCGGCTCGGCGCAGTCCCTCGAGTAGAGGGATGGAAAGAAGAGAAGAAACGCAAGAAACCATCTCTAAAGGGAGAAGAGAAGCCAAGAGGGGTAATCGCTGGGATGGATCTTCTCCGGGGTAGAAGAGATGGCTGGCTAGAGAGGCGCGCTGTGGAAAATGGCTGTCGATTCGCCTTAAAAAAGAGAAAAGGGGAGCGACCTGTTTCCGGTTCGAGAAGGAGGGGTGAGCCGAAAACCCTTCTGCTCCCACGATGGCAAAGGAGGCTGAGAGGACAAGGGTATATCGGCCAGTGGAAAGAGGGCGAGAGCGAAACCATCGATCAAAAAGTGGCCGTTCGAAAAAACGTTGGAAGATGCGGTGAGTAAAATAGGTGTGTTGTTTTGAAGAGAGATGTCGCAGGTCAAGAGCGAGGCTCTCGAGAGCTGCAACCTCTTCGTCGGAAAGGTTGTTGTAGAAACGGAGAATTTCGATGCCGATGATCATCTGAATGATCCGATCGGGGGCAGGGGAGCGTCTGAGAGCACGATACTGGGCGGAAAAAGCGGGTGAGCGGGAGGAGAGAAAGGCTTCATCGATCTGCTTGGCTTTGAGAGCAGAAAGCTCGGGGCCGATTTTTTGAACGAGTTCCGGAGGACCCTTGGAGGAGAGACTCTCAGGATTGGCGATGAAATAACGGGCGATGACGGGGACGGGGTTTTGAATCTCGAAATTCGCGACGTGTTCAAGAAATTCAAGAGAGTATCGAGAGCATTCTAAGTTTAAGATGGCTAGCCTGATCCGGTCTGCTTCGTTTTTTATCTTGTAAACACGAACGCTCTTCGCAAATTCAGAAAAATAGCGAAATCTTTTTGCAGCGGTTTCGGCAAGCGAAAGGAGGATTTGGGAGTCTTGGATTTTGAGGGAAGGGAGATTTTCGTGCTTTTCTGAGCAAAGCAATTTTACTCGCAATTCTTCATTGGAAATCAGTTGAGGATCGACTTTGCTCTGGTAATACCAGGCGTGTGTGCGGAGTTGCTTTTTTATCAAGAAAAGGCGCTGTTCTTCTTTCATCTTGGAGGAGAACGCCAATACTTTGTCGAAATAATGGTCGTCGAAGTGTTTGAGGAGTTCGAAGAGGTGCTCGGGGTCTTGAATATCAAAATTGTACCAGTGAGAGAGGGTAGTAGATACTTGCATCCTATCTCGAAGCATTGGTATGACGAGGGCTGCTCGGTCTGCCTCTTTGGAAAGCTGAAAGTTTGTGAAATACTCGGCCGTATGATTCCCCCATTGCTCCACTGAGACCTGAGCTAATTGAAGACGCAAATCTTCATTTTTAATTTCGTACCGATCGATGTATTTGGCCGTTGTGCTTAAGCAAGAGCCATTCCGCAGAGCAACCCGCGCGACGAGAAAGCGTCTTTTTTCATCTGAAAGGCGATACTGCTGAATATGTTGCGAAACAACTTCATGCTCGAGGGAAGCTCCTTTCCTTGCAAGGGCAAAGCGCTTGTTTTCATCGAAGGAAAGTTTGTCGATATGATGTGGGAGAGTTTCCCGAATGGAAGGAAGAACCGAGAGGGTAAGCTCGAACTGGACCCTTTTGTCTTGAGTCTGAGAAAAGAGAGAGAAAAAGCCGTCCCAGGTGACCTCTTTTTCTGCATCAGAAGCTTTCGACAGGACCCGAAGGGTCTTGTCGATGAGGGGAGAGGGGAGGCCCCAAGGTCTGCTGGAATACTTGGAAAGGGTAGCGAGGTTTGACTGTTGGAATAGATCGGCAATTTGGGGGAGAAGGTCGTCATTCCACTCGGCGGAAGCAAAGTCGGTGACGAGGCTGATCCGGGTTGCCAAAGAGGCGACCGTTTCAACATCGGTCAAAGTTCCTGCAGCTTTTCTATCTTTTTCTTCGGCTGTTTTTAAGAAGGCGACGATTTGAGGGAGGTTGGGAGTGATCAGAGACATTTCATTTTTTCCTTTAAGAAGATGGTTCCATTCCCTCTGAAAGCACCTTGCGTCACCCCCCCGCCCCACCACAGTCCCCTTGACCTAAAGGCATCGGTGTATTCTAAGGGAGCCAGCGACCCAAACGAGATGAGCATGCCCAGGTATCTTTTTTCTTCCGGTATTTCCTTGATAGGCGCGGTAAATACCTCAAGCTGGAGTTGATCTCCCACCTCAAGAGCATACTTTTCGATCTCCGTGGCCAAGCGATCATCAGGGAAAAGGGAATAGGTCCCTTCGAGGAAAAGAGCCGGTTTTTTTGCCGTTTCATCCCACATGAAGCGGAAAATGGCGCGGGCAATCGTGATGGGGGAATTTGGTTTCTTGACGACGATGACCCGGTTTTTCCAATCGGTGTAGCCAAGGGCTGCTTGGTTGTTTTGAGGATCTCTATAAATGCTTTGACATCCCCCCGTTTCGCTTCCGAGCAAGAGGATATCTTCGGGATTACAGGTGTCATAGATGCGAAATTCTTGTGATTTTTCTTCTGTATTTTTCTCTGCAGAGAGCCATTTGTGAAACTCTTCGAGGTCGACACGAAAATCGGAGAGCTCCCCTTGCCTTGGGACTGTATTTTTGAGGGAGGTGATCCCTTCGAATGTCGCTTTCTGACAGAGGGCAAGGAGAGTTTGTTCAAGGGGATGATCCGAGGTGGTAGGAAGAGAAGAATCGTTGAGGTAGGCCTCGAGCACGGGAAAGATCCCTGGGGCGACGTGTCGATCCTCAATCAATTTCTTTCGGAGAAAGTTGATAAATTGTTTTTCGAGAGGATCTTTTTTTTCATTTCCTTGCAACACGATCGTTTTTGGGGGCCTCTCGTTTTCCCACGCTCGGAGGGTCGTTGGATCCTTCATTCGTTTCCGAATTTCTATGCGATGAGGGCTCTTGAGGCGGAGAATAGAAATGGTGTTGGTGAGAATCGATTGAAGCCACTTGGAGTAATACTTTTTCACAGCTTCTTGGTTGGGTTGAGGAAGCTGCTTGATTTTGGAAGAGTAGGTGGGGATGGCTTGAGGGTCACGCCACTCTAATCCCTTCAAAAGCTCTTGCATGCGGTCTGGATGAAAGACCGGGGGCAGGTTGAGTTCTTCGAAGAAAACCTTTTCTCGAAGCTCCAGGAGGTCCTTGAAGGAGAGGCTAGGAAGAGAGAATTGGCAGAAGGAAAAGAGAGACGATAAAAGAATCGTCCGCTGATAGGGATCTTCATCTCCATAAAAAATCTGTTCGACGAGTGTTTTTCCTTTTGGTTGATTGAGGTGCGCGAGAAACAAAAAAGAGATCAAAATTTTCGCCTTTTTCCCGTCCCTGAAGATTCGACCTTTTCTGTGGAGGGCTTGAATCCACTCGTTTCTGTTGTCTAAATTCAGAATGGAACAACAGGTAGAGGGGACGAGACAGTGTTTGATCAGTCGGCGATCTTCCGTTCGAGGAAGCGAACGAAACCAGACATCGAACTTCGCTCGATCGAGAAAATAGAGAGAGAACTGCCTACCGAAGTGCTCTCGTTCCTCCGGAGTCCATGTTTCACCAAGAGCTAGGGCTAATTGATCCAGCGCTTCGAGTTCTTCTGAGGAAAACGAGTGGAGAGAGTGGAGGATTTGCACCCGCGCTTGCATGCTGGCCAGTTCGTGGCAAAGGGCGACCCCATCTCGCTCTTCTTTGAGCTTTTGATAGAGAGCCTTGAAAGGAGGAGTGCGAGTGGCTAAAAAGGTGTCACTGATCGCATTTTCTTCAAGACACTGAAGTTCTGGCGTGATCTTTTCAATGACCTCTTGGGGCAACTGAGGCGCATCCTCTCTGATTTTCTTCGGGTCCGCGATTAGATAGGCGTTCCACACTGGGGATGCAAGTTCTTGAGGGATGTCGAAATTCGATAAGTGGATAGGGTCAAAGTGATCTGCTACAATGCTTACTTTTGCTAAGCGGATCCGATCTTCCACTTGCTCCATTCGATAGAGCTTGACCCGCTCGCAGAATTTCTCATCTTTTGCATCATTTTCAGCCAAGGTGAGAAGAAGCTGTGGGTCTCGAATCTCGAATTTTTGAAGATTCTCCTCGTAGTTAAAGTATTTGTAGCGCGTGAGGATCTGGAAGAGCTCCGCTCGATGTTTTTCATTTGGGACCGTTTTAGGAGAGATCCATTCGCTGCATTTATATGATTTTTCAGCCGAAAGGCGAAAAAGTTCAACCATTCTCGATTCGGGGAGCGGATATTGGAGAGCCACTTGAAAGGCATGTTCTGGTTCAAGGAGTTTGGCGATTTCAAAAATCGCTTCTAGATTTTCGATTTCGCAGTTATGAAGATGCTTGCAAACTTCTTCGCTTTCAGCGGGAAGGGCCGATTTTACGATCTCAATCCGATCCGACTCTTTTTTGATTCGGTAGTTCTTGAAATGCTTGAAGAACTCGTGCGCTTTGTGCTTGGCGGCAACGCGCGCTAAGGCAGAACACTGCTCCTCGTCGAGGTCAAACTGTGGGAGATATCTGGAGATAGATCCAATAGCAGCGGCGTTGGAAGAGAGACCTTTCAAGGCGATTTCGTAGCGATCGCTCGCATTCGCAATCGCATAATATCTAATATTCTGAGAAACTTTCTCGAATTTTAACGTGATCCCCTTTAGCGCGAGCCGAACCCTGTCCCACTCGGAAAATCCGAAAGATCCGATTTTTTCCGACAATGCGTCTAACTGAAGAAGTGAGGAGGCAAGAGAAAATCGGATAGACGACGTGTTCGTCTGAAATAGCAAAGAGACGAGAGGAGCATTTTTATCTTCTTCAAAAGCTTTAAAAGGAGGCGCTTTCCTAACAATTCTCAGAAGTAGGTTGTCTATTTCCTTGGGTTGGAGGCCCCATTTGCTAAACGAGCAGTTGCCGATCATCCATGGATGGCGGGAAAGAAATATCTCAGCGACCTCCAATACCCGAGGCAACAGATCTTTCGTCCACTCTTCTGACTCGACATCGACTCGGCTCACTCCATGAGCCAATATGCCAACCGTACTCACATCTACCATTGGACTCGCAATTTTCTCATCGAGCGGCTTTACGTCGGCGAGGAAGTACATGATCTCCCGCAATTTGGGACTTGAAATATTCATGGCTGAGGAATTTACTGTAGCAAGTCATTAAATGTAAAGTCAGAAGAGGCACGTCTCTTATGGGTGATTTACACCTCCCAAACATCTCGGATGGAGAAGATAAAAGTTCTCCGTTAAAAAATAGGATTCGAAAAAATTACCGGCACATCCGCAAGTGGGCGAAACGGACCGAGACGAATTGTTTTCGGATCTACGACCGGGACATCAAAGAATACCCCTTGGCGATCGACTTTTATGATGGACGCTTTTGCGTTCATTATTTTAGCTCGATGGGGGACGATGAGCCTCGCCAAGACCTTTATGAGGCGGCTGTTGAGGCGCTGAGCTCTCTGTTTGGCGCTAGGGAAGAATCGATCTATTGGCGGACGCGGATTCGGAGAGAAAAGACTGAGCAGTATGAAAAGGTGAACGAGGAGAAGGAATTTTTTACTGTCGTAGAATACGGGGTAAAATTTCGAGTCAATTTGCTCGACTATCTCGATACGGGGCTTTTTCTCGATCACCGGGAGACTCGCCGGCTCGTCGCCTCGATGGCTAAGGGCAAACGACTCCTCAACTTGTTTGCCTACACCTGTTCGTTTAGCGTCCACGCAGCGATGGCTGGCGCTGCCTTTACCAAGAGTGTCGATTTGTCGAATACTTATACGGCGTGGGGAAGGGAGAATTTTCTCCTCAACGGCCTTCCGTCGCAAAATCATCCGATTGTACGGGCTGATTGCTTGAAATTCATCGACGAAGAGATTGATTCGAGGGTTCTTTATGACTTGATTGTGATCGATCCACCGACTTTGTCTCGCTCGAAAAAGATGGATCAGTTTTTTGATGTGCAGCTCGATCACTCCATGTTCCTTTCCAAGGCGCTACGGCTTCTCGCTCCAGGAGGAACTTTATTTTTCAGTACAAACGCTCGTAAATTTAAATTGGACCAAGAGGCTTTAGAAGGGTGTTCGGTGATCGACATCTCGCAAAAGACAATCCCACTCGATTTTCACGACGCGAAAATCCACCGCTGCTGGAAGATTAATCAATTTTAAGTAGATTGGTTAATCTATCTTTATTTGCTTGGAAGTAGCTTGAAACTGCGGTGAGGTTTTGGTTCACGTAGCTCCATTTTTGGACTTCTGTCACTATTTTAATGCGCTCTTCCTTTACAGCATCTCTATAATTCCGAGGGATCCAAATAGTTCCATCTGCACGCACTGAGAGAGAATCATTTCGATCTTCTTGTGTTGGCTGGTTGTCTGTGGAGAATTTTTCTGCCTTATCAGTTGCTTCTTTCAATTGAGCTTCAATGATGGGTTGCCATGTTTTCGAAACACTGCAAAATACCAACGTTTCTCTCAGCGCTTTCTGCAATTGAGCTTCTTGGTTTTTGAGAGCGTTCGTTATAGCTGGCGTCAGTTCCTTCGAATAGTTCAGGTGTCTCTCTTCGTGTAAAAGGCTTTTTTCGATCCTTGAAATTTTCGTGAAGGCTTCCCAGATAGGAATCATAAAGCCAAACAAGAAGTGTAGGCCATCGGCTTCGTCTTCATCGACATGCTTACGGCTGTAATACCAGTTTAAAAACAAGAATCCTAGAGATCCGAAGATCACAGGGAGGGCAATCATCCCCCCGCTCAAATACATTCCGCCGAGGATTGCACCGGCTAACATAGAGAGAGTAAAGGCTGCTTTGAGAAAAGCGAAGGCCTTGTGTGTTTTGTCGTTGGCTTGGGCGTTTTTTAGTTCGTGTTGCAAGGTTGTTACTTGGCCCTCAAGAGGTTTAACCTTTAGCGCAGTTTCTCGTTTGATGACTTCTACTGTGGATGACGGAAGAGAAATATGGAAATGCTCGCTAAAGACTTCGCGGGTTTTCTCTGAAATTTGGGGTGCCTCACGAGCTGCTGTTTCGATCGTTGTAAACTCTTTAAACCATTGGGTTGGATTTATCATTTTTATTCCTTTTTTTATCTTTTAAATAACTATTATACAGTAATTAAGTATTGTTTTGAATCAATTTTTGTCCCGATAAAAGATGGTAATAACAGGCTTTTTATATTTAAAAGTATCTAATAATTAGATGGTTATGAAAGTGTATTGGTGGGGGTGTATTGCATAACCCAGATTTCTCAAGGACAATCCTCTTTCAGGCTAAGAGACTATCTCTGAATTAAAGTTTGGCCGAAGAGTTGCGTTTCGCATGGCCAGTTCAGAATTGGCCATCTGGTTTGGGAGAAGCCTTGTTTAGCAGCCAAGAGCCGTAGCTATGGAGCAACTTGAATTGAGAAAAGGTCTGCACAAAGAGCTTCGCCCGCTGTTTTCGTAAATCGCAGATGAGGCGGAGGAGTTCAGGGTGGAGATTTTCTTTAGTCAACTCGCCCTTTTTTATTTTCTCTTTGAGGATGGAAGCGGTGATGAGGGTGCCGGTGCGGCCAACCCCTCCATAACAATGGATCATGACCCCACTTTTATGGGAAAGGCAGAGATTGACGAGCTGATCGAGATCGTTGATGGAGACGATCCATCCGTCAGTCCACTTGTCAAAATGAACTCGCTGGATCACCGCTTCATCTTTAGGGCCCTTGATCCGATAGAGATGGCGATTTTCTTTCATCCCTTTGTAGTGAATGGGGAATTTAGGGGAGGGAGTGGAATCAGTCGGGTAAAAGGCTCCTCCTCCCTCTCTTTTGACCCGCTCCAAATCGTGGGGAGTGGTGAGGTCAATGATGAGAAAGCGGTATTGAAGCATCATTTCCCAATCACTCTGAGAAGAGGGGTATTGAAAGGCAATGATCTTCCGATCGGTCCATCCCTTGCCGATCCAATGGGCCGAAAGAGGGTAATAGGAACCGTCTTCCTTTTCCACCCATCGGCAAGTGGGGTAGAGGGCTTGCTTGCTGGGAAAGGCCTGAGATTCAGGAAGAGAAAATTTTTGTGTTTTTTCTTGTAACTCCATCCAATGTTCTCCCATGGGATCAAGCCGGATCAAGATCTCTTTGAACAGCTTGCTGATGAGCTTTGCTTTTTCTTTGGCGAGAAGCGTGTTGTGGAGCTTTAACAGGGACTCTCGAAAGGTCTGTTTCTCTTGCTGAGAGGCAATGGAATAGGTTGCGAGGAAGTCGATGTTTAAAGTGAGTTGGCAAATGGTGTTGGCCACCTTGAGAAGAGAAAAGGAGTGGTATCCTTGAAATCGGTGTTTCGCTCCGACAAAGACTTGCACGATTTTTCTTTGACGTTTCTTTACAAATCGGATATCCCCTTGGTCATTGAAATAGACGAGCCTATCTTTTTCTTCGGCAGCCACTTCGGCTAGCTGCTGGAAACTTTTAATGGTCGCTTGAATGTTAATCATAAGTTAAAGATATATAAAAATTATTTAAGTGTCAACAGGTGGTGCTTGCTCGATAATTCTCCCTTTGCTATGGAGGGCTATATAGGGAGGGGTGATTGGCCCAATTTCCAGATCATGCGCAGCTAGCGAACGTAGGGCTAATGGAAGAGCTCTATGCGAAGTACTCCAAAGACCCGGCGTCGGTCGATCCGTCGTGGCGCCATTTCTTTGAGGGCATGGACTTTATGAGTTCTGTTCTGAACAAGGAGGAGTTCTCCGATCGTTCGTTGCGCATTTTTTCGCTCATTCAGGCCTATCGGCGGCATGGTCACTTGCTCGCCAAGGTGAATCCGTTGGATCCGCGGGAACAGGTCGCCCCGGAACTTGCATTGGAAAAGCTGGGGTTTGAGGCTAGCGAGTTAGGACAGATGTTTCCGACCCGGAGTTTTTGTGGGAAGGAGGAGGCGACGCTGCAGGAGATCATCGATGGATTGAGACAGATCTACTCTTCTCGGATTGGCTTCGAATACATGGACTTGGATAACGAAGAAATGGAGAAGTGGATGCAGGAGCGGTTGGAGCCGCGGACTCGCATCGAGTTGTCCATTGAAGAAAAGCGGATGATCCTTGAGCATCTCTACAAGTCAGAGGTTTTAGAGACCTTTTTGCACACGAAATACGTGGGGCAAAAACGATTTTCATTAGAGGGGGGTGAGACGCTCATTCCTCTTTTGGCCGAGATCATCCATTGGGGTGCTGAGCAGGAGATGGAGGAGTTTATTCTCGGAATGGCGCATCGGGGGAGACTCAACGTCCTTGCCAATTTGTTGAATAAGCCCTATTCAGTGATTTTTCAGGAGTTTGAAGATAGTTTTCTCCCGCGCCAATTTGAGGGGAGTGGCGATGTGAAATACCACAAAGGCTTTTCCTCTGAGTCGAAGACGAGGGGAGGTCGCGACGTTCATCTCCACTTGGCGGCTAATTCGTCCTGCTTGGAGTCGGTTGACCCGGTCGCTTTGGGAATGACGCGCGCCTCGCAGGTGCTTCGAGGAGATGAAGAGCGGAAAAAAGTAGGGGCGATCTTGGTCCACGGCGATGCGTCGCTCTCGGGACAGGGGGTCGTTTACGAAGTGCTCGAATTCATGCGGCTGCCCGGCTATTCGACGGGAGGGACGATCCACATCGCGGTCAATAACCAGATTGGCTTTACCACGCTGCCTGAAGAGGGGCGCTCGACTCGTTACTGCACCGACATTGCCAAGGCGTTTGGCTGCCCTGTTTTCCATGTGAATGCCGAAGATCCCGAGAGTTGCCTCTTTGTTGGGCGGCTTGCCGTGGAACTTCGCCTCCGCTTCAAATGCGATGTCTTCATCGATCTCAATTGTTACCGGAAATATGGCCATAATGAGGGGGACGAGCCAGCCTACACGCAGCCGCTCCACTACCGCCTTATCCGCGAGAAAAAAACGATTCGGCAGCTCTACTCGGAGCAGCTCACTCGGGAGGGATCACTCGAGCAACAGCTCGCGAATGAGCTCGAGGAGAAATTCCGAGGAGAACTCGGGCTTTCGCTCGAGCGGGCAAAAAAAGAAGAACCCCACCCGCCCGAAGAGCGGTACGGCTCTAAATGGAAAGACTTTCAGCAACCTTCTGCCGATGTGCTGCTAAAGCCCTTCGATTCGAGCGCGAAAGCTGAACTCCTCCGAGAAGTGGCTAAAGGGTACGCCCGTGTGCCCGCAGATTTTCATCTCCACCCAAAGCTCCAAAAGTGGCTCCAAGATCGGCTCGCAATGCTGGGTGGCTCGATCGATTGGGGGATGGGAGAGTGCTTGGCGTTTGGCTCGCTCCTGTTGCAAAACATCCCGCTTCGCTTGGCTGGGCAAGACTCTTGCCGCGGTACATTTAGCCAGCGACACGCCGTTTGGATCGACCAAGAAAACGGCTCTTCCTATTGCCCTTTTGCTCACTTCTCCGAAAAACAGGCCCGCTGCGACATTTACAACTCGCCCCTCTCCGAATTTGCATCGCTTGCCTTCGAGTATGGCTACACCTGGATCCATCCCAATGCGCTCGTCTGCTGGGAGGCGCAATTTGGCGATTTCGACATCGGCGCTCAAATTGCCATCGACCATTACATCACGACCGCCGAGCAAAAGTGGGCTCGTTACTCGTCGCTTGTCCTCCTTCTGCCTCACGGCTACGAGGGGCAAGGCCCCGAGCACTCGTCGGCTCGCATCGAGCGGTTTTTGCAGCTCACTGCGAATAACAACATCCAAGTGGTCAACCCAACGACGCCTGCACAGTACTTTCATCTGCTCCGTCGCCAAGCGCTCCGCCCCATCAAAAAGCCGCTCATCGTCTTTACGCCCAAGAGCCTTCTCCGGTTGCCCGCCTGCACGAGCCCGCTCTCCGCCTTTACTTCTGGCGGCTTCGAAGAGGTGATCGGCGATTCCGTGGTGAAAAACCCCAGCCGCGTACTTCTCTGCTCCGGCAAGGTTTATTACGATCTCTTGGCCGAACGAGAGGCGAGAAAGCGAAATGACATTGCGATCATCCGGATCGAGCAGCTCTATCCCCTTCACGAGGCGAAACTCAAAGCTGCTCTCCCGTCTTGCAACGACATCTGCTGGGTGCAAGAAGAGCCAGAGAACATGGGCGCCTGGGAGTTTATCCGCGACTTTTTACCCTCCGCTCGCTACGTCGGCAGGGCGCGCAGTAGCGTGACAGCGACTGGCTCATTTAAACAACACAAAGAAGAACTCAATCACTTCCTGCAAGAGGCCTTTCAATGAAAATCGAAATCAAAGTTCCCCCGCTCGGAGAATCGGTGACCGAGGCCCACATCGGCAACCTCCTCAAACTCACCGGCACTGTTGTGCGGGCCGATGAGGAGATCGTCGAACTTGAGACCGACAAAGTGAATCAAGTGCTCTATGCCCCTGCTGCAGGCACTCTGACTTTGAATGTAAAAAACGGCGACACGGTGAAAGTGGGACAAGTGATCGGGTATGTCGACAGCGATGGAAAAGCGGCGCCTGCACCCGCTCCTAAAAAAGTGGAGCCAGCTCCACAGCCAGCTCCTAAAGCAACGCCGAGTAAGCAAGACCCCGTCCGCAAAATGGGCGACGAGTTTCTCGCTGAAATTTCCCGTCCAGAAATGCCTGTCCCCGCTGAACCGGCAGCTTTTGTAAAAACCTCCGAGCGCACCACGCGCCAACGGATGACGAAACTTCGCCGCGTCATTGCCCAAAAACTCGTCGAAGTGAAAAACCAAACCGCCATGCTCACCACCTTCAACGAACTCGACATGAACGCTGTCATGGCTGTACGCGAAAAAGAGCAGGAGAACTTCCAAAAAAAATACGGCATCAAGCTCGGCTTCATGTCCTTTTTCGTCAAAGCGTGCGTTGCGGCGCTCCAAGAGTTTCCCGCGATCAACGGCCGCATTGAAGGGGAGGACGTCGTCTACTGCAACTATTACGACATCGGCATTGCCGTCAGCACGGACAAAGGACTGATGGTCCCCATCCTTCGCAACGCTGACCAGATGGGTTATGCCGACATCGAAAAAGCCCTCAAAATGTACGCCGATAAAGCACGCACAGGCACGATCGCTATCGACGATCTTCAAGGTGGCACCTTCACCATCACCAATGGCGGAGTCTTTGGCTCGCTCCTCTCGACGCCCATCCTCAATCCGCCCCAGAGCGGCATTCTCGGCATGCACAACATCGTCAAGCGCCCGGTCGTCGAGAGCGACCAGATCGTCATCCGACCGATGATGTATCTCGCTCTCAGCTACGACCACCGGATTGTCGACGGCAAAGAGTCGATCGGTTTTCTCATGCACCTGAAGAAAAATCTCGAAAACCCCGCGAGGATCCTCCTTGACTTATGATCTCGCTGTGATTGGTTCTGGACCTGGTGGCTACGTCGCCGCGATTCGCGCTGCGCAGCTCGGCCTGAAAGTTGCCTGCATCGAAAAAGGCAAGCTCGGAGGCACTTGCCTCAACGTCGGCTGCATCCCGTCGAAAGCTCTCCTCCATTCCTCTGAACTCTATTGGAAACTCTCTGCTGAATACGCGGCCCATGGCATCCACTGTGAAAATTCCACCTTCGACTTTCGACAGATGATGTCGCGCAAAAATCTCATCATTTCCAGTTTTACCAAAGGAATTGAAAGCCTCTTTGGCAAAAACAAAGTCGACTGGATTCAAGGCGTTGCCAAACTCCAAACCCCCAATACTCTCACCATCGGTAATAAAACTCTCGAAGCGAAACACATTCTCCTCGCCACCGGGTCCGAGCCCATCGCTCTCCCATTTCTCCCGTTCGATGAAAAGCGCATTCTCTCCTCGACCGGCGCTCTCGCACTCGAAAAAGTACCAAAAAAGCTTCTCCTCATCGGCGCAGGGATCATTGGCGTCGAGCTCGGCTCTGTCTATCGCCGTCTCGGCAGCGAAGTCGTCTGCATTGAATTCCTGGGTCAGATCTGCCCCGCCTTCGACAACTCCCTCTCGAAAGCCCTCCAAAAGAGCCTCACCGCCCAAGGCATCGCTTTCCACCTCTCCCACAAAGTCACCGCAGCAAGCGGCCTTACCCTCACAGCGACCGGCCCTGCCGGGGAAACCCAGTTCACTGGCGACGCCATTCTCGTCGCCATTGGCCGCCGCCCTTACACGCAAAATCTTGGCCTTGAAAACGTTGGCCTCACGACCGACTCGAAAGGCTTCATCCCCATCGACTCTACCTTCCGCACCGCCCAACCCAACATTTTTGCTATCGGCGATCTGGTGGGTGGTCCTATGCTTGCCCACAAAGCCTCTGAAGAGGGCGTTGCCGTCGCAGAGCTTCTCGCTGGCCATCGCCCCACCGTCGACTACGCCTCTATCCCCAATGTCGCTTATACCTTTCCCGAAGTTGCTGCCGTCGGCTTTACCGAAGAAGAGCTCAAAGCCAAGAACATTCCCTACAAAGCCGGCCAATTTCCCTTCAAAGCCAATTCTCGCGCCCGTTGCACCGGCGAAGACGAAGGGTTTGTCAAACTCCTCGCAGCCCCCAGCTCTCAAAAGCTCCTCGGCGCCCACATCTTCGGGCCCCACGCCTCAGAGCTCATCGCTGAAGCGGCCCTCGCCATTCGGCTTCGGGCCACTGTGGCTCAAATCATCTCCACGCCCCATGCGCATCCTACGCTCAGCGAAGCGCTGAAAGAGGCAGCATTAGCCGTATTTGATAAGTCAATTCATTATTGAGAACACTGAAAACACTGAGGCGGCGAAGCGCCGCAAAAGAACTAAAAAAAATTCCTTTTTTTGCCGCGTTTCGCGGCCTCAGTGTTCTCAGTGGTGAAATATAACCGCGCAGAGCGCGCGGCGCTTAGTTGTAGCCGTGTTCGATAAGCCAATTCATCAGGTCTCCGGAAACCCCGTCCTTTAGGGCGGGGTTCATATTTACAGCGAAATTCTGGAAACGCTTTGTCAGAAATCAGCCGTGACCTAAGTCCTCACCAATGTAATTCGGATTATTGTACTGCTTAGTGATTACATTGATAAAGATCTTTATCGCGAGATTCGTCGTAAATAAATTCCCTATGATACCAAGTGTGTTGATGAGCGTCTGCGTGCAATAGGATCTCTGCTCATCTCTTCTTGGAGGAACAACTTCAGAACGACCGAGCGCATTTCTTGTGGGATCGCTATCCGGCATATTATCTAGAGCAGAAGAGAGGGTGCTTTGACTAGAATAGCCGTGTGATGCAGGAGCTCTTTGGATAGAGTTGGGTGCTTCTTGAGCCGCGGCCATTTGCGCTTGGCTCGAACGAATTCGGGCCCTTTCTTGCAAATAAGAGTCAATTCCTGAAGTTGCATAAGCATGTGCCATATTTTTTCTCCTTTAGTTTTTGGATTAAACAAGTTAACGATTTCATCAGGTCTCCGGAAATCCGGTCCTTTATACACAACGTGATTCATATATTCAAAAAACAATGCAGTGAGAGGGGCGCTTTGCGCTCTCTTCATTGCAGAGCAATGCATTGAGGATTAATTCATAGTTGTTCTCTCTTGCAATACTTTTCGCCACTTCGAGATCCTCGGGCGCGAGGGAGCCATGGGCGAGTAATAACCCCACGAAGAGCCCGTAGCCCTTGGATGTTGCAAGGATCACCGCTCGTCCGAGCGATTTTTGCGAGATGGGTCCGTTGGCGAGGAGGGCGCTCATCACGGATTCGTAACCGCGCGCCACCGCATCTTCTACCCACAGCCCGCGAAGCTGTTGTGGGATGGTCCCTCTCTCGAGGAGTGCATAAAGAGCTTCTTTACAATTTTTCACCGTCGTAGTCATCGCTGCATCGATGAAGGTTTCTTCTGAGATGGGTCCATTGTTGAGGAGCGCGAGGAGAATCGCCTCGAGGTTCTGTCTTGCTGCTTCTTTTACCGCTTCCTCACGATATTCTTGCGGGATGGGGCCGCTGGAGAGTAAGGCATGGACGATGGCCTCGTGCCCTTTGTTTGTCGCTTTCGTCAATGCAAAGCCGCGGTTTTTTTCCGAGATATAATCGCTAGCGAGCCATACGTTTAGAACGGCCTCGTGGCCGAGATCTGCCGCCGCGGCCAATGCCGCTAGAGGAAACATGTCCAATGACGCCAGAGGAATAGGAGCTTGGAGAAACCCTGAGTCGAGCAATAGCTGAAGAGCGGCCGCCTGGTTATTCTCAGTTGCTTCGGTCGCCCCAACCAAGAGACTGAGGGCGTCGATGGGGCCTTTGTCAAGCAATGCGCGGAGGGTGGTTGTATCGCCGTATTTTGCCGCATATTTTAGGGCGGTATCGACATCAATCGGTCCGTTGTCGAGCAGTGGCTGAACCATCGCCCCATGGCCGTTCTTGCTTGCGAACCCAACCAGTGCAGTGCGATCTTCTTCCGAGATGGACCCGCTCCCGAGCAGCGCATTCAAAGCGACCAAGGATTTCTTGGTCATAGCCATTGCTAGCATGTCAACTAGATGTTCTGGGGATGGACGCTCATTGGCGAGTAAGGCAATCACAATTCCCTCGTGATCAAACCCTAGCGCATTTAGCACTGCGTCCTTGAGATCTTCTTTTGAGATAGATCCATAGCGAAGGCATGCCTTCACTGTCGCCTCGCCGCCATCTTTTGCTGCCTCTTTTACAACGGTGCCCCGATCTTTTTCTGAGACAGGGCCGCTAGCGAACAAGTCTATGATCTCTATATCTCCACTATGTGCTGCAGTGATCAGCGCCGCACCTCGGTCTTCTTCGGAAAGAGGACCGCTGGCAAGCCAGCTGTTCACGATGAGCAGTGTCTGCCTTTTCCATTCCAAGACCTTACTTGCTACATCGGGACCTCCACCTCTGAGATCATTTTGAATCAATGCGATGATTGTATTGTTTACAAAGTGCGCCAGGACCTCTAGAACAGCTAGCCTGCGGACGGTCATCGATATGCATTTAGACGCTGCAACGATTGCCAATGCTGGATTTTCGAGGGGGTTAGGAACGTCGACTCCCACGATCACGTCGCAATCAGGGCAGCTAAAGGGGCTTCGCTCTTCTCGACAGAAATATAGCCATTCCCTAAGACAGTCAGGATGGATTCGATGCGCTTCTCCTCCATCATGAGGAATAGTATTGGGATCATTTACATCCACGGGGTCCTCACAGACGAAGCAGACGGGAGCATTATTTACTGGTGGAGTCATTGGGTACCGGGCCTATTTGCGAGCAATGCATGGACGATCGTCCAGTGGTTCTTCTTTGCGGCTTCTCTGATCGCCGTTGTGCGATATCCTGGAGAAATGGGTCCCTTGGCGAGTAATTGATCTACAATTGCCTCGTATCCTTTTTCTACCGCCTCATTCACCGCTTCGCTTCGATCTTCTTCTGAGATGGGCCCATTGGCAAGGAGGCGAGATAGAATTTCCACATCATTGCGAGCGGCTGCGTCTTTCACTGCCATGCCCCGATATTTTTCTGAAATAGGCCCGCTTTCAAGTAATAGATTGAGACACGTGCTATGGCCATTACTAACCCGGCATTCAAACGGGTGACAAATGACTTGCTGCGGCTTTGCCATATCAATCCTCTCTCCTCGGTCTAGCGCTCGAGCTATGTCCTCGTCGTTCGGACCGCTTGCGCTTTGATCTAGCTTTGCCTCGCTAGCGTCATTTGTTGCCACCTGTTTGAATGCCGGGTTAGTAGCTGCTGTACACCATACGATGTAACTCCGGCTTTCTTCTGAGATGGGGCCGCTCTTGAGCAGTAGGCGAAGACACGCCTCGTGGCCATGAATGGCTGCCTCCCTCACTGCCACATTTCGATGAGTTTCGATCGACCCATCTGCAAGCAATAGCCGAAGAGATGCCTCATCGCCATGCCCCGCAGCCATTTGCGCCGCCCAACCGCGATAAAATTTGGTGATCGTTCCGTTGGAGAGCAGGGTATGGAGAATCTCTGCGTACCGCTTCTCTGCAGCATGTTTCACTCCCATGCCACGACACTTTTTTGAGATGGGCCCATTGGCAAGCAATGTGTCTACGATTGCTCCGAAATTTCTCAGCGCTGCCCAGGCGACGGCCCAGCCACGACTTTCTATCGAGATGGGTCCATTGGCGAGCAATCTGTTCAAAATATACAAATTCCCAGAAACTACTGCGCCTCCCACCGCCTCACCACGATCTCTCTTAGAAATGGGTCCATTGGCGAGCAATGCGTCTGCGATACGGGATGCCCACATCGTATCTATCGAGGATTGAGAGCCTAGTTCCTTCTTATCCTCTTCCGAGAGAGGTCTATTCCTCTCTGCTACAAGGCACGATAGGTGGTCATGGGGCTGTCGTACAACTTCTTGCAATACCATGCCGCGGGCAGCAATCGATATGAAAGTAGAGGCTGCTCTGATTGCCTGGTCCGGATTTTCGAGAGGTTTGGGGATGTCGACTCCTAAGATCACACGGCAGCTAGGGCAGCTAAAGAGGAGTTCTTCTTCTCGACAGCTCTGCAGCCATTGCTTGAGACAGCCAGGATCGATTCGATGCGCTTCTCCTCCATCGTGAGGAATAGTATTGGGGTCATTCACATCCACGTAGTCATGGCAAACCGAGCAGACGGGATTGCTTACTGGTTGAGTCATTGCGCACCTATTGGAGGAGAAATTAAACGGTCTGAGAATTTCCTAAAACTATAGATGCGCATAAGGCGAGAGAAACGTTTATATAAAGAATCGACCTCTCTTTCTTGGATTCCATTACATTGAGATACGCCCAGATATTTGAGCGACTTGCACGATGCAACAAACGCTAACAGGTTCGAGAAAGTGAACCCCCTGCAATTGGAAATTTCGAGGACTTGAAGATTCTCACACTTCTCAGCGAGAGCTGCGAGGGAAAGTTGTCCTTCGATTGATCTGATTGGTGCTGCCATAATTTCTCCTTAAAAATGAAGCTCGTTTTGTTTTAAAACTTCTGCAGCGGGGGTATCATGCAAATAGAGCCTTAATCCAGCATGAGGAACAAAGCCGTCTATTGTTTTGATGGGGTTGAGATTAAGTCCTAGCGCAGTCAATTTTTCATTGGGCACAAAACCAGCGAGTGTTTCGATGTGATTGCAAAACAAAACAAGCTCTTTCAGGTTGGTGAGAAGTCGTAGTTGAGTTGGAATAGTTCTGAGACGAAGCCAAGAATCTCTGGGTTTAAGATGCTGGTATTTAGGGTCGAAGTTACATGCCAAGTCCTCAGCACAACAGCACAAGACGGTAATATTTTGTAATATATTGGCGTTTTCTCTCATCCATTTGTCAATTTGCTCTGCTTTTTGTGCAACAGAGCTTCCATTCATAGGTATTACCATTTCTGGGTTGTCACGCGAAATCGGCTTTATCAAAGTCTCAAATACTAAATTGAGATCGAAATCTTCTATTGCTTTTTTCGTCGCTATCGCTAAGGCAGAAAGATCTGAGTTCTCATCGAATGCTTCCGCACCACACTTTATTGCAACTTCCTTAACCCCTCTACGAAAGTCGGTGCACAATTGCTCATCGTTGATAGTTTCAAGAGAGGGTAAGAGTAAACGACACCAAACTTTTTTGGTTAAAGGAAAGGGGAGAGAATCTTTTCGAATAGACTGAGCGAGATTTTTATAGTGCTGGGTTCGCACCTTCGGTGGAGAATTTATAGCAAGATCATCCCTGCCTGCGTATTCTAATATAATTTCTTGAACATCTCCTGGAAAATACTCAGTAAGAGGGTTCACAAAGACTTCCTTTTTGTTCTGCAGCTTCCCGCGTCTCAAATTCTTCTTTATTAAAAAGTTTTGTTGTGTATTCGGTAATTGTCATATCTTTGCTTAAAACGATAGTATTTTAATGAACCTCTTTAATTAGTTATAATTAATAATCCTGATTATAAAATAAGCTGTAGTTATGAGTGGATTGTATATTTCACAAATATCGCCGCGTGGTCAGAAGCAAATTGCCGCTTTGCTGGGTCTCTACAGGGCCCTATCGGCAATAGTTTTAGATCACTGTCATATTCTCCGGGGTGAGCGAGCCACCATTGACTGCTCATTTGATGAGGGTTGTGAAAAATGACATCTAGGTCATTGGCCTTTTCGAACGCCCCTGCAGGGGAAATGGGGACCTTGCGGGGGTGGTCTTCATAGCCGATGAAAGTGGCGTCCCCTTGGGCTACTGATGCGCTTTTTTTCGAATCGACAAGACCAGGGCTCTCTGCATAGAGCTGATAGGCAGAGATGTCGCGCGGGTGATGGAAATTCCGGTCGCCGGCAGAAATCCAAATCCGATCTTTCAATTCTTTCAGAATTTGGAGTTCGAATTGGCTCGATAAAAACCGCGGGTTGATCGAGGGATCCTCATCATGGGGGAAGTGGCTGTTTAAAACAGCGAGCTCTTTTTGGTTTGAAAGACAGATAAGAGTGGCCCTTTGCATGGCTTTCGGAAAGGCGCCGGTCCACCCTTTCCATGTTAAAGAGGGGATGGAGGGAGTATCAGAAAACCACGTCATGTCATTCGACTTGAGTAAAAAAGCGTCTTTTCTAAAGGCGATTAGCAGCCCCTCATTCTGATCAGAAGAGCCGATAGTCAACTCTTTTCCTGTGACTGTGCTTAAGGAAGCAAATTCATATTCGGGAAGGAGCGCTTGTAAGTCGGCTAGTTGCGAATGAGTCGCTTCCTGCAAGGCGATGATGTCTGCATAGGAGATCAATCGGCTGACTGCGTATTTGCGATCTTTCCAAAGGTGAGTGGGCGTATCTAATCCGTTGAGCTGTATATTGTAGCTCAAGAACTTAAAACTCCTGTTTTCCGGAGAGAAAATGGTCTTCGTTTCTAGTTCTTGCTGCAAGTACTGGCTCAGCACCCGTTTTACATAGTAATCGTCCTCTAACATCGCCTCTTTTGTATTGACCGGGAAAATAAGTTGGCCCATCAGATCTTTTTTCGGGAGATTCTGACCTGTGACTTCACAAGGGTTGACAATGTCTTGATCGATTCCTGTTGCATTGTCATCGAAGAAAAGAGAGAGACACTCTCCCGAGCGATCATAGAAAAACGGCTTTCCATGATCTCCTCGTTCCTGATTCTTATTCCATGTTTTCCAATCGTCTTGAACTGCGAGATGGTGTTTTGAAAAGGTCTGAAAAATCTCACCTGCCTTCATGGCCGTCTCTTTTCCATCGAGGATAAACTTGGCATCCTCAAATTTAGCCCAGTGGCGAAACTTCACTTCAGGAGAGTGCTCTTCGATCTCTTTCACTACTTCGGGCAGATCATTGCCGAAGGTGCGCAAGATGATCGTAAAGGGGATGTTCATCTCCCTCAGTTTTGCCATGAGGGCATAAAAGGAGGGAAAAATATTTCTTTTCGAGTCAGTGAATTTCTCTTTGATATTCTTGAATTGTTCGACGACTGTGCTGGAAATTACATGCTCCCGCACTCGCTCCAGAAAGGTCCCAATGATTTTTTTCCGCTCTTCTTTGATGATTGGATCGCTTTTATCTCCGGGGCAGAGCACTTGATAGGCGTACTCTTTATAGGACATCGTCCCATGCTGCTCATCCCATTTTGCGAAGGTGTTGTCTGCGAGGGCAGAGAGGATCATATAATCACGACTCACATTTTTGCTGCTGTCGTGCAAGATCAATGTCCCATTCAGATCAAAATTCAGAATGAGTCGTACAGAGGGAATTAGGTTCATACATAACTCGACTTTGTACAATTTCATGACTTCCTCGCTGACGCTCGTCAGTCACGAGATTGTAAAAATATAAATTGATAGAGAGCTCCCCATCATTCATACTCTTTGTTATTCAAAGACAAAAGGTTATGAAATGGACTCTCTATCACGCAA
>JAGWKU010000096.1 GCA_028873375.1 Verrucomicrobiota bacterium | reverse complement strand
CCGCAGCTAAATTCCCCCCCGACGTGGATGGCATAGATCTCAAACAGCGGAAACCCCCGTCCCCTCAGTGAGTGGAGCAAAAAGAGCAAGCCGAGCGAGTCTTTTCCGCCGCTCAGGGCCAGAGCGATCCGCTCCACCCCCGCCTCTAACAGGCTAAAGTCATAAATCGCCTTCCGGACACAGCTCTCCAGCTCACGTCCCAGGGCGGTCCATGGCGGTTTAGCAATGGGAATAGAAAGAGTTTGCTCCATAAAAATCCATTCTAGTTTACCGACTTAGCTCAACAAGGTCAATTTGGAATGCAGAAGTCAGAGAGCAGAATGCAGAACCGGCCGCCGAAGGCGGTCACCCGACTGCCAGTTCTGCTCTCTGACTTCTGACTTTTCTTTATCTTTCTCCTCTGCTATCTTCTAACCCCGTATGAAGAAGCCTGGACGAAACGACCCCTGTCCTTGTGGATCGGGTAAAAAATTCAAAAAATGTTGTGAAAGCACTATGATTGGTGGCCGCTTCAAGGCGACCAAGGTGGAGCCTTCGAGCGCTCCCCAAATCAACGGGGCAAGTCGCCTGACCGGTCTATTTCAGACCCGCGTGAATGAGGTCAAACCGACCGAAACGCATAAACCCATCAAAGTCACCCTTCCCGTAGAGAAATCTCCTCAAGAGCCGCCCGCATCTGACGGAAAAAGTTAGAGGCAGTTTTGCAACTGCCTCTTGAGACTAAAGGCTCTCTTTTGTTAATGTAATACCCATTATTTGCTGGCGTAGCTCAATTGGTAGAGCGCCCGACTTGTAATCGGATGGTTGAGGGTTCAAGTCCTTTCGCCAGCAACTTTGAATTGAGGACAAACCCTTTCTTTGTTAGTCTATTTTCTTTTTCTTTGGGGGGTGTCGCATAGCGGCAATTGCAAGGGACTGTAAATACCTCACCTTCGGGTTTCGCTGGTTCGAGTCCAGCCGCCCCCAAAACAAAAAGGCCCGACCAAAAGTCGGGCCTTTTTGTTTTGGGGGCGAGGAAGCCGCCAATGCGGCTTCCGTGCTGGGCTCGAGTCTCGGTCGATGTTTTTTCATTTCGAAAAAACCGACCGGGACCGCCGCCCCGGCAGGACGGGCGTTTTGCCCGCCGAGAGGGGAGTCCGCCTGGGGGCGAGGAAGCCGCCAATGCGGCTTCCGTGCTGGGCTCGAGTCTCGGTCGATGTTTTTTCATCAGGTCTCCGGAAACCCGGTCCTTTAGGGCCGGGTAATTCACATAAAAATTTGGGACCATTTCTCTAACATTATAGATTGATAGTGCTTCGCATAACTTTTGATTTTTTCTCTTAAGGCTGGGTAATCAGTTGTCTTGATTTTCTCTTGAAGATCTTCCCAAGAATCAAAATAAATAAAAATTTCTTCGCGCTCTGGTTGGTACCATTCCGATAGCGCTATTTGATTTTCATGCAGGATGCAAGTAGGGTTTGTATGCCAATAGTTCTTTTGCATAATAAGAGTTTTTAAGAAGCTAGGAGAGGGAATAAAGTAGGGAATCCCTAAGGCTATATTTTCAAAAAGAGCAAGATTGGACCAGGCATAGGGGAGATGGATAATCCCTTTAAAATCTTTTAGATCAGAAGGTCCGTTATATCTTCCCAAATAGCTAGAGATACCAAGTGTTTGGCAGTGCTCATTGAGATTGATAAAAGAAGTTTCATTTAAATAGGGTGGCAAGAAGAATGTCTCTTCTTTACAAATCGTAGGAGGAATAAAGGATACGAGAGGAGGAGAACTTGGCTCTGGAGCGCAGGGAGTAATGATGAGATTGCCTGTTTTTACCCCTTTTTTTTCTGCATAGTAATGTTCAAAGGCCGTATAAGCAACGATTGTTACATTCTCTTGCAAATAAGCTTGATTGAACAATTGATAGAATTCTGGGTCGGGAAAATCGCAATCCAAACTTTGTTGATCGCTATAATCAAAGCGGCAGCAGATCCATACAATGAGTGGTTTTTGAAAGCCATTTTGCAAAAATATGCGTGCAAGAGGAGCTGTATCTGAAGTGATCACAGCGTCAAACTGTTCAAATGTTTCTTTGTGGAGATTCCAGATCCGCTCTGCTCTCTCATGACCTATATTATAGAGGGCATTGCCTTGCGAAGTGCCGTCAAAAAAACGAGGGGGCAGAGAGGGAATCCACCAGGTAGTCACTTCATGACCGAAGATTTTCCCAATAGCTGCAATTTCTTTGACACATCCTTGATGAAAGGTCAAATGTAAGATTTTAAGAGGCTTTTGCTCGGCTTGTATGGAACTTAGAAAAAAACAACAAAAAAGAGCTATTAGTGGCATTTTCTTAAGATTACTTGGTACTCATTCATAACGATTTCAAAACCATGACTCAGCAAAAAGGGAAGAGAGTATTTGGATTTTCCAAGATCAGATAGATCTCCAAATTTTCGAGGAGTTCGATTTTTAACATCATCGATTAAAATAAACCCTTTTTCAGAAATCAAATCTCTTTCCACGATGATTTTCGCTTCTTCTAATTGCAATAGAGCGGATGGTTCGATTGGAGTGATATCACCTGTATCTAAATACAAAAGATCGATTCCTTGAGAGATGGGGTATTCTCTTAGAAAATCGACCGAATCATTGATTTGATAACAGATGAGATGAGAAAAATCTTTTGTCATGATCTTGCATCGTTCTATGTGAGCTCTGCTAATATCGACGGTATAGATCAGAGGGAAAACATCTGCTAAAGCAAGGGCCGCCATTCGGGTAAAAAAACCCGCGCCCCAATCCCAGTTTTTAGGTTCTTTCGGACTCCAGTGAATAGGATCATCTGAGTTACAGCCGACAAGTCCTCCATGGCAAAAACTGCGTGATGTTCCTAGTTCGACAATGACTTTTCCCTCAGTTGCTTTTAGATGTTCAAAGGCGAATCGGAAGGTGTCATAGCGTGATTTGGGTAAGATGGGAAGAGAAGACCAATCTTGTCCTTCATAGGTGCCCCATTCTAAGAGTTTCTTGTAAGGATCGAGTTGATGAACTTGAGTCTCTGGATATAAAAGTTTCAAAAAATCGCAAAGGGTTTGGATACGATTGAGATAGGTGTGTTTTGTTTTAACCAGATTCATGAGTTCATGGATCTCTTCTAGTGTGATCGTCTCTAGGCGTTTTTGTGCATCGTAAAAGAGTTGATACGGATCGGGGTTATATACGATTTTACCATCGAAGAGATCTAGTTCTGTGCGGTTGCCGAAGAGTCCTTCTCCTATTGTTCCCACCCAGTGGGCTGCTTTTCTTTTCTTGATATTGGGAAGATCTTGCTGAATAGCTTCGATTTGAAAGGGGAGTAAATTTGTTGCCCAGGGCATAAAGAGCGTTTTGTCAGCAAGATCAAAATAGATGAATGGTTCTACTTTGGTAATATCTGGCAGAGATAAGATGCTATCTGTATAGACTTGTAAACAGATTTGCTTGAGTTCTTTGTGTTTTTCAGAATTGCAGTTGAGAGTTACATAAATGCTATCTTTTTTCAGAGGAATAGTTTGATCTATCTGTCCTTCTGTCAAAAAGAGAGCATTTGAGAAATCAAACAGGCTGACATCGTCCTTCTGATCGAACCAATAAGTAGGATATCCTAGATACTTAAAAGCGTCATAAAAGCCTTTGTGGACATAAGAGTGGGTATGGGAGTGGAGCTTATGTCCCCAGATGATGACTTTTTCAAAACTCCCCAAAGAAGTAGAGTAGAATATCGCAAGCAAAAAAAAACCACAAAATAGACGCATTTTATTAACTGGGTCAAAAAAGGTTAGATAATACATAGGAGAGTGCGCATGTGCAATTATTTTTTTAGTCGAGCTATTGTTTTCATAACATCCAGCGGGCCACGCCCGCTCAGAAAAGAATAGCCTCCTTTACCAAGGTTCTTGCCATTGCTCTTCAAGTTCTGAATTCTCCAGTCGTGGCGGAGCGCACGCCTGCGGGCTCTTTGAAGCATTAACTGGATAACAGACTGATAACAAGTCCGTTATGGATTCATATTTCTATTTTCTGTCAAGGCCCTTATACTTTACCCTGTATGAGCAGAAAGCCCCTCCCCATTGGAATCAGCGATTTCAAGACCATTATTGAAGGCGGATATGCCTACGCTGACAAAACCTTGCTTGTGCAGGAATTTCTTGAAAAAGGAACCAGTGTCGCGCTGATTCCGCGTCCCCGTCGATTCGGCAAAACCTTAAATTTATCCATGCTTCGCTATTTCTTCGAAAAAAGTGAAGAAGATACAGGCCGCCTCTTTCAAAATCTGGCGATTTGGAAAGAACAAAAATTCAGGGAAAAACAAGGAACACATCCCGTTATTTTCCTGACTTTCAAAGACAATAAACATGCCACTTGGGATGAAACATTTGAACACTTTCGCATTATTTTGGCAGAAGAGTTCCAGCGCCATAGATACCTGGTGGAAAGCAATGTACTTTCTCCCGAGGAAAAAGAAGACTTCCTTAAAATCCTTCGTAAGGAAGCAAACCCTACCTTGTATGAACACAGCCTGCGCCTTCTTACCAAATGGCTCTACCTCTACCACAAAACCAAAGTCATTGTCCTGATTGATGAATATGATGCTCCCGCCCATGCTGCATACATAGGGAAATTCTACCGCCGCCTGATTGATTTTTTGCGCAATCTTCTCTCAGGAGGCTTGAAAGATAACAATTATCTGGAACGGGGCGCTCTCACAGGTATTCTTCGTATCGCAAAAGAGAGCATCTTTTCAGGGGCGAACAATATCTCTACATTTTCCCTATTGCATGAGGAATTCCAAGACAAATTTGGCCTATTGGAGTCTGAAGTAAAGGTATTTTTAGCAAATTACGATCTTAGCGAAAAGCTTTCAGAAATAACCAAATGGTATGATGGGTATTGTATCGGGTCATGTAAACAAATATACAACCCATGGTCTGTTCTCAATTGCTGCGCCAAAAAGGGAAATATTCTTCCTTACTGGGTCAATTCAAGCGATAATACGCTCATGGAGCAGTGCGTGACTCAAGGCACAAGTGAATTGAAAACGGAAATAGAGGAGCTTTTAAAAGGGGAATACGTTGAGAAAAAAATCGATGAGGGTTTTATCTTCACAGATCTCGAAGAAAAGCCGAATGCCGTTTGGGCGTTACTACTCTACAGCGGGTATCTAACCATCGATTCTGTCTCCCGCGGCAATCTTTGCCGTTTACGCATCCCCAATACTGAAGTGAAAGAACTATATAAATCAACGATTCTCGGCTGGTTTGAAAGAAGCCTTAGCGAGCACAAATATCGGATGCTTCTCGCTTCCCTGGTTACGGGCGATGTAGATACGTTTTCTCAGCTTTTCCAGGAATTCGTCCTCTCTTCGGAAAGCATCTTCGACGTGTCCGGCAGCGAGCCGGAAAAAATCTACCATGCGTTTGTTTTGGGAATGTTGATAGGCCTTAAGGATCAATATGAAGTGAAATCCAATCGGGAAAGCGGGCTGGGAAGATATGATGTGATGCTTATTCCTAAGAACAAACACGCCTTGGGCATCATCATGGAATTTAAAAAAGTCGGTCCATTTAAAAAGATGGATATAAAAGCCGCAGCAAGTTCTGCTCTACAGCAAATCGAAGAAAAAAAGTACGCCCAAGAACTTCTCGATCGCAATATAGAGCGCATTCTCTATCTCGCAATCGTTTTTGAGGGAAAAAACGTGCTCATCCTCCCCAAATTCAGATCCTAAAAGAGGGGGCCCTTCAGCCCGACATGTACCTGAAGCTGATTCTGTTTTATTTCGAGATAGGTCAAACTCTTATAGGGAAGCAGGGTGTTGCACCAAACATCAAGCCCCGTCTTGTGGAAAGCCTCGGACAGCGCTCCAGGATCAGGACTGTAGTCAATCCCTAGTTTGGTCGTTACGCACCATTAAAATCGGGATCGTATGGCGAAGCTTCCGTCCTGACCTTCACGTGTCTTTCGATTTTCGTGTGTTGTGCCAGAGTGAGAAGAATGCGGGATTCTTGCTTCCCCGCTTTCACCTTCGAATAGAAGCTCCACTTTCTGAGTCCTATTAACCCGCTAGGCAAAAGTGAGACAAAGGGCGCTAGCGAAGCAAAGTCAGATCGAAGCAAGGCGTTCCGAAGGAGAAGGCCATAGTGAATACTATGGTCGACGATGGAGGATCGATATGGCTGCGGAATCGAAAAAACGGTTCGAGGAACCGTTTTCTCGCGGAGCAGGTGAGCGAAGCGAGCTGGCCCGAAGGGA
>JAGWKU010000009.1 GCA_028873375.1 Verrucomicrobiota bacterium | reverse complement strand
TTGGCCAAGCCGGCGGCCAAGATTTCCATCAGGCCGAAGGCCGGCGCGAGAGGGGCTCCCTATTTGTAATAGGGGGCCCTGAACGCGGATGGAAAGGTTGGAATGCCGGCGCAGCCAAAAACCAAATTTTGAATCACGTTGTGTATAGAGACTGGCTCTGATTATACCTGAAAAGAAAATAGGATAGCAGAAGCAATCAAGAATTGCGATTCGCGAAGAGTGGGGTCAATCGTATAGCCGCCAACCTTTTCCCAAATCATCTGGCTGATCACCAAATCATTGTCTTCGGGAAAATCAAAGGAGACGTCCTCGAGCCCCTCTTCAAGCTGGCCGGCTGGACAAGTTACTTCTCCTGCAGCAGCAGCTGGAAGGGTGTCTAGGTAAGCTTCCACGGCAAGGGCGAGACCTTCTCGGTTGATGGTCTGTGTAGACCCGAGCGGGTAAAGCACCTCGTTGATCTGTGTATTGATGTCTTTTCTTCCCATAAAGACTCTCTTTTTTTAGTGAATGGGCACCAAGCCCATTCCGCCTTACTATTATTTTATCAAATCTTAATTTAATTTTCAAGTATTTATGTCGTATAAACTGAATTGCAAACAACTGATTTAGAGCGACTTAGAAACCAAAAGACACCCCTCAACAGAGGCCCCCCTCAAATAATTGCCTGTGAGGCGTAAATGAGGCATCTTTTTTTGGACCCTTTTTTCGAAGGCAGCCACCCGATCGGCGTGCCCTACTTCGTACTGGGGAATGGCTGTTTTTTTCAAGAAAAAAGCATCAGGATGTTTGAATAATTTCAGGTGGCGCTCAGCCGCTTCTAGCGCCCACGAAAGGTTCCCTTCCCCACGCAACATCGCTGTCAATTTTGTCTGTCCCAGCGTAGGAAAAACCGCACTGTCCCAGATCATTCCCAAAAGCTTTTCTTTCTCCTGAGAAGGGACTAAATAGCCGTATCCTCTCTTGGGCAAATGATCACCTCGATAACCGAGATTTACCACTGTAAGCGTCTCATAATGAACGCTTAACAAAATACCAGTAAGGATGGAAATCTGAGGAGCTGGCAAGGCTGAAACAACAAGATCGGCCGGATGGAAATGGCCTTTGGCGATGATCCCATCGAGGCAGATTTTTTGCACGGGACAAGAGAGGTGAATATCGATCGGCAAACAGGCCAGTGTCTCAATCAACGTCCACATCCCTCTCCGCAGAGTAAAAAGTCCCCCTTTTCCCCTCTTCTGAAAACAGAGTCGCTGGTCACAGAGAAAAGAAAAACAGGAGCGAACCGACAATTTTCGAATATCTCCTCCGTAAATGCCAAGCGCAATGGGATCAAGAAAAAGCTCAGTCGCCTTACGACCAAAGCGGCGACATCCAAATGAATAGACCGATTCATCCCCATCTACCTGAGGAGAAGTCGCAAGATCGCGGAGTAACAGAGCAATCCACCGATGCCAAAAGGAGCCGAGCGAGCGAAGCTTCCCTTGGTGCCAGAGATAACGGCGAGAAGCAGCCGGGTCTGAATAGATCACCTCTTTTTGCAGACCGAGCTCTTTAATCAATTGGAGAAGCTCAGGACAACGAGCCGTTTGGAAGGTCCTAGGCCCCTGTTCAAAGAGAAAAGGTCCTGCTTGATGTGTATCGATCCATCCACCCAAGCGAGGGCTCGCTTCAAAAAGAGAGATCTTTGCATCGGGATATTTCTTCAACAAAAACCAGGCCGCGCTCAATCCCGAAATCCCTCCCCCTAAAATCGCAATTTTCATACAGCCCTTGAATAAGTTCCGGACGCAAGATACTGATCGAAGCAGGCCGCTAAAAGTCGGATAAAAAGCCTTCCGAGAGGGGTTGCTCTCACTTCCCCGCAGTCTTCTTCTGCGAGCAGAGGATCTAAGAGTGTCTTTTCCTTGGCAAAATGGAGATCGAACGAAAGGCCAAAGGTCTTTTCAAACGCCTCCTTATCAATGCGAAAACGGCACATGAGCTCTTGGATGACCCAGCGGCGTCGGTGATCCTCTTCTGATAGAACACATCCCCGAAAAATGGGCAACATCCCCTTTTCGATTCGCTCGTGATATTCTTCGAGCGTCTTCACATTTTGCAAGTAAGCCCCACTGAGATAGCCGATGGAAGTGATTCCAATCCCTAGCATATCATCTGCTTTTTGCACAGAATACCCCTGAAAATTACGCGTGAGTCGCCCCTCTTGATAAGCGAGAGTCAATTCGTCCTCTTTCCGAGCAAAGTGATCCATTCCAATCGCTGTATATCCGGCCTCTAAGAAAATCTCCCTCGCCTCGACGTAAATTTGAAATTTCTCCTCGGTGCTCGGAAGATCCTCTTCTCGAATTGCCTTTTGATGTTCCTTGATCCAGGGTATCTTTGCATAGGAAAAAAAGGCAATCCGATCGGGCTTCAATTCCATCAGTGCCTTGGCTGTTTCTCGAAAAGAAGCCGGCGTCTGGAGCGGCAAGCCGTAGATCAAATCGATGTTGATCCCCACAAAACCAAGCTCCTTCGCCTTTGCATAGGTCTGAAACGTCATTTCAGCGCTCTGCCGCCTCTTGACCGCTTCCTGTACCCGCGGATCGAGATCTTGCACCCCAAAACTTACCCGGTTAAACCCTAGCTGCCGCAATGTCTCAAGCTTCTTTCCTTTGTCGGCAAGCACCGTCCTCGGATCAATTTCTATCGATATTTCCGCCTTCTCCGAAAAGGAAAAACAACGGTGCAACGTCTCCATCAGCCGAGCCAGTTCCTCTTCGGTCAGCGACGTTGGAGTCCCCCCGCCTAAGTGGAGTTGCGACACCTCACGTTTTTTCGAAAAGCACTTCGCCGTTCCCTCGATCTCCCGCAAGAGCGCCTCAACATACGACGCTTGCCGCTCTGGGCGGCGATTCAAAACGACCGAACAGCCGCAAAAAAGGCACATCGTTTTGCAGAAAGGAATGTGCACGTAAAGAGAAAGAGGGCGTTCAGTGGCATCGAAAGCCTGTAGCCTCTCTCGAGCCACTTCTTCCCCGAGCGCTATAAATTGCGGCGCCGTCGGATAGCTCGTATAGCGAGGAACTGGACGATCCCATTTCTTCAGGTCTTCGGCTCCTTGACCAAGTAACGACGGTAATATTCCCATGATGGATCTCCTAACTCCTTCAGAACTTCTATGTATTCATTCAATTTTTTATTCCACTTCAGGGCTGACATCTTAGAAGCTTTATAATCTAAAACGCGAGAAGGAATTAAAGACAGAGGTGTGCATTGGATGAAGTCCTTCGTTTTTTCCCAAGGTCCTCCATACGGCCGAGTCAACAGATTCCACAGAGCTTCTTTTTTCGCCTTCAATGCGACTTGTTTGTGAGTCTCTGCATCTCGTACCTTCTCATTCAGTTTCTCTCCTAATTCTAAGATCGTTTTCTTTGCATCTCCCACATCTTTTTTCGCATCGCCGCACTGAGATTTTAAAGCCTCTAAATCCGCCTCTTTGTCGCTCTTCTCTTTTGAAAGTTTCTCGACTCGCTGTGCAAGACTCTGCGCCAACTCCTCTGCCTTTTTTCGCGCCGCTACTTCTTTGGAAAGACTCTTTGCCAGTTTCTCTGTTTTTTTCTTTTGCTCATACAATTCATTAGCAAACCCCTTCTTATCTTTTTCATAGGAGCTCTTTGCCTCGGACGCCTCAGTCTCCAATTTACTCATTCGAGCCATCATTTCTTGAACCAAGTCCATAGAGACTCTTTCTTGGCCTTTGAGTGCATCAGACACGGACATGATTTCCTCCAACCTGCATGAGTTTTCGATACAAAAGAATTGCTTCTGAAAAATCTTTGACCAGTTCGCTCGTTTGCTTGGCGAGATCCGCATCTCTTTTGACCAACACCGCTGCAGCCGCTTCTTCCATCTCTTTGCTATCTGCCTCGAGGTGTTCAGCATGCTCCTGAAGTTCCTGTTGGATCCCTTGCAGGCGGGTTTCCAGCCTTTTCTCATAAGCCAATTCAGGATCTTCTCCTTCCTTCGCCACTAAGTTGCGCAATGTCCTCTGGATCTCTCTGCACTCTTCGACCGCTTTCTTTCTCTGCAGAGCCGTTTCTTCATCTCCTCGCGCTTGCTGTAGTTGCCAATGGAGAGAGACCACTTCAGCCAAAGCCTTTTGGCTCTCGTTTTCCAGCTTTTCGCTCTTCGACGACGCTTCTTTATAAAGCGCTTCAAGCTCTTCCACACGCCCTTTTAGATGAACATTCTCTCTCAGAACTCTATCTCGCTCCCCTCTCGCCTGATCTCGGGTCGCTTCCAATAGCTCTTGCTGTCTCTTCAAATCATCATTCGCCGAGGAAATCACCCGTTGGTCAACAATCACTGCTTGAACCCGTTCCTCAAGCTTCTGCTTCTCCTCGCGGAGTTGTCCACACTCTCTCTCTAACCGGTTCACCCGAATAGCACCTCGGAGTCTTGCCCACACAGTGGTCACATGGCCCCAAGCAGCCTCTAGTCGAATGGAAAAATTGGGGAAAATCAGACCCAGTGCACGAAAAAACAACACGGTGACTGCTTGCAGAGCAATTCTTCCCTGTTGCCAAACGAATCGCGATTTCTCTTTAAATGTATGCCACACTCCCGGCGCCGGCCGGGCATCTGCTACAGCTGTCATAAACGCTCCTTGAAAAACTAAGAGGGAGGCAGTTTAAAGGAAAATTTTCTTAAAGTAAATCGGATTTGACTTCGCTCACGAGAGCTTCGACAGCCTCGAGCGGGGTGCCTGGCTTGACGCCATGTCCCAAATTAACAATGAAAGCTGGATCACCTTTCATCTCCTCTAAAAGAGCGCGCGTCGTCGCCCGCACCTCTTTCACAGGAAAAAACAACACATCGGGATTTAAATTACCCTGAAGCCCGATCTTCACCGTCTTCCGCAGCACTGACATCGGCCGTTCCCAATCGACGCTGACCGCCGCAGGTCCCAGCTTCGCCAACTCTTCTGCCCTCATCGCGGCTCCCCGCATAAAGACAATCACAGGCCGCTTGATTGCCTCGATGATTTTCTTGAGTGGCCGAAGTGAATACCGCTCGAACTGCTCCTCACTCAGCAAATTGGCCCAGGAATCGAAGATTTGCACTGCATCAGCCCCCGCTTCAATCTGCCGCTGCAACGACGCAATCGAGACCTCGGTCAATCGATCAATCCACTCTCCAAATCCATCAGGGTCCCGCTCCATCCACTGCCCGTCTTCGACCAAGTAGGTGCTCACCGTAAACGGCCCGCCACAAAAACCGATCAACGGCACCTTCGTTTTCCCCTTCACCAACCGAACTGCTTCGGCGATCGGCTCTAGCGCCTCAAGCCTCTCTGGCAGAAACCGCCAATTCTCTGCCGTCACCCATGGCTTTACCACCGGTCCTTCTTGAAATTCCAACTGCAATCCCATCGCAGGAGCAATCGCTGTGATATCGGAAAAAAGAATAGCCGCATCGACGCCAAAGCGTTCCAGAGGCATCAGCGTCACCTTTGCCGCCAACTCTGGAGTGAAGAACATTTCGCGAAGAGTGTGCTTTTTTCGCAGCGCCTGATATTCGGGCAAATAGCGCCCCGCCTGCCGCATCAACCAGACGGGCGGCCGACCTCGATTCATCCCCTCAAGAGCTTCGAGAAGCATGTTTTGTGCGTTTTCGTTTTGAACGTCTTTTTCGTAAGCTCGTCGCCGTCTTTTTTTGAGTTATAGTGTGAGTTACTCGGCCATTTTTTACACTGATTTCAACATGACCGCGATCGAATTCAAGGATTTGATGGTCGTTATCAGATTGTACCTCATCAAAAATCACACACAGCAAATCTCCTTTCTTAGAAAAAAAGCCCACTCCAGACCCCTTTTTTGCCTCTACGGCGTCTCCTTTAGGTTCTGAACTCCAAGAAATAGTCAGAGCTCCAGAACCGTTGATCGGATGAAAGAATACTTTTCCTTTTTTCATGGCTTGATTTCTTTTAAGTCTTTGTGACTATTTCGGATAAAGTTTCCAGTGCTATACATGGATGAGAAATAATAACCCTATTAAATCATTTCAGTGCGGCGATGATTCGTTCGACAATGGCATCAGGGGTAAAGCCAAATTCGGTAGCGAGGGCCTCCGCAGGAGCCGAGTGACCAAAGCTCTCCATGCAGATGGCGAGGCCATCGGAGCCAATGTACTTGTGCCAACCGAGTTCAGAGCCCGCTTCGATCGCGACACGAAGGCCGAGATCGCCGCCGAGGACGCTGTCTTTGTAGTCATTGGGCTGCTTTTCAAAGAGTTCCCAGCAGGGCATCGAGACGACGCGTACTTTCTTGCCGATCTTTTCGAGCTGCTGCGCTGCATCAACAGCAAGGTGAAGCTCGGAGCCGGTCGAGAAAAGAGTGACATCGGGTTTGCCCTTTGGATTGACGACGATATAGGCGCCACGTCCCATCCCCTGCGCGTAGCTCACTTTCGTGTGAGAGAGATCGGGCAGGTGTTGGCGCGAAAGGACGATCGCCGTAGGACCGCGATAGCGAAGCGCTGCAAGCCAGGCCATTTTCACTTCGTTGGTATCGGCCGGGCGGATGACGTGGAGATTCGGCATTGCGCGCAATGAAGCGAGATGCTCGATCGACTGGTGCGTTGGACCATCTTCACCCAGGAAGATAGAGTCGTGCGTAAATTGGTAGACCACATGGTAATGCGAAAGCGCCGCCAGGCGGATCGAATTGCGCATGTAGTCGGAAAACGTGAAAAACGTGCCACAATAGGGCGTGATGAGTCCCGTGAGCGAAAGACCGCTTGTGATCGTGCCCATTCCAAATTCACGCACTCCAAATTTGATATTGCGTCCAGCGAAGTTGTCTGGCGCCAAGATCGGAAAATCCTTCATCATCGTGAGATCGGAGATCGAGAGGTCGGCCGAGCCGCCGTAGAGTTGTGGCAGCACTTTGCCAAGCGTTTGGAGCACCGTTTGCGAAGCAGATCGCCCTGCAATGGGCGCTTTGATCTCGACACTTGCAAGCGTCTTTTCGAGATCAGCCGGCAAAAACTGGCTCTTCATTTTCTCAAATTCGGCAGCGAGCTCGGGATACTCTCCGGCCCATTTCTTGTGCATCTGGTTCCATTCGCCTTCAAGCGCAGCATCCCCCTTCAAGCGATCTTGAAAGTACTGGGTCACAGCCTGTGGAATGTAAAATTCCTCTTTCGGCAGCCCCAATGCCTCTTTCGTCATGGCGACTTCGTCTGCGCCCAGCGGCGAGCCGTGTGCCTTTGAAGTTCCCGCCTTATGAGGCGATCCCTTGCCGATCACGGTGTGGAGGACGATCAACGTCGGCTTTTCCTGTTTCTTCACCAAGCCTTGGAAGACTTTCTCCATCCTAGCGAGATCGTAGCCATCGAGGTCGATGACATCCCATCCATACCCCCGATAGCGAGCTGCCGTATCTTCAGAGCAGCACTCGGGGAGCGGACCGTCAAGGCACACTTTGTTCGAATCATAGATAAGCACCAGGTTATTGAGCCGCAAATGACCCGCTAGAGAGGAGGCTTCCGAAGAAACTCCCTCCATGATGCACCCATCGCCGGCGATGCAGTAAATTTTATTGCTGAACAGTGGGTAGTTGGGTTCATTGAACTTGGTCGCCAGAATCTTAAAACCGAGCGCCATGCCGACCGCGTTGCCAACCCCCTGTCCCAGAGGACCTGTCGTCGCTTCGACCCCATCGGTCAGGCCATATTCGGGGTGGCCGGGCGTGATTGAGTTTAGTTGCCGAAATTGCTTGATATCGTCCAGGGACAGCTTGAATCCCGACAAGTGGAGGCAAGAGTAGAGCCACATTGAGCCATGGCCCGCCGACAAGACGACCCGGTCGCGATTGACCCAGTGAGAGTTTTTCGGGTTGTGGCGCAGTAGGACTCCATACAAATAGGCCCCTAACTCCGCACATCCCATCGGCATCCCCGGGTGACCCGAATTGGCCTTTTGCACTGCATCCATTGAGAGCTGGCGAATCGTCATTGCGATCTTGCCCAGCATCTTCTGCTGATCTTCGTCCATTTCCTCATCCTGTAAAAAGGACTATTTTTTCGGTTTCCTCCAATTTCTGCAAGGAGTTTAGCGAGCTGCAAGTAAAAATTTTAGAGTCTTTCTCTCTGGAATTTAACGAGCCGATAGCGTAAACTTTCTTCGCTAAAAAAGAGGATATAAATGACCCATGTAAAACCTGTTTATAACGTATATCAAATACCCCGGTTCTCTCCCGCTGCAGAAAACGAGTTGAACCTCTTGCAAGAGAGAGTGAACGTTGCAGCCCAACCTCTGCTGAAAACATGTGGAGAGCTTCATAAGTACGTTTCAGAGGAAGCTCATTCTGATTTGAAATTTTCGATCCAGAGACTCAAAGACGTTGAGCAAGAACTAAAAATGTCTCAACTCCTGAAAGATTGTTCCCGGGCCATGGTAAAGACCCTGGTGCTTGTCTCTTTCCTCGGCATAGCCATTTTGATGACAGTCGCAGCGGTCAAATTGGCAGCACCTTTATTCTTTGTCTACGCTGCCCTCTATTTTGGCGCTTACGCAGGTCTCAGCACATGGAGCTGCCATCACTCCCCTTTACAAAGAAGTTCCCTAATCAAAACAGCTCTTCTGGGGACAGTTGTAGGCCTCGGATTGCCTATTTACACAACTTACAAGCTGCATCAATTGTTAAAGGAATCTAAGCCAGTGGTTTCGAAACTCATCGTTCAAGAAAAAGAAAGTTTCTGCCTTGAAATGCGCGGGCTAGCTCATTTGTTCCAAACCTATGGAAATCAGGTAGCAGACCTCACAAAACGAGAAAAAGACATATCCGTACAGACTGAAAAAGAATTTGAGACGGTGAAAACTTTCTACCAAAGCCTTCCTCAAGACTTGAGAGTTGAGCAGCTCGATTTTGAGAAGCCGTAGGAAAGCAAATTGACAACTGCATCTAAGTGATTTAAACTGACTTACAGTAGCTATGCAATCTCAAGACATCCGTCGTTCTTTCCTCAAGTACTTTAAGTCGCAGGGGCATACCATTGTCCCCTCATCTCCTGTGGTTCCCCACGATGATCCGACGCTGTTATTTACGAATGCAGGGATGAACCAGTTCAAAGATATTTTCTTGGGAAGATCGAAGCGCGACTATATGCGGGCAGCGACGACGCAAAAGTGCATCCGGGTCGGTGGCAAGCACAATGACTTGGACAACGTCGGTCACACGTCGAGACACCTGACATTTTTTGAGATGCTTGGCAACTTCTCGTTCGGCGACTACTTTAAAAAAGAGGCGATCGCCTATGCGTGGGACATTGTCAACCATGTATTTGGCTTTGATCCAAAGCGAATTTGGGCTTCCGTTTACAAAGACGACGACGAAGCGTTTGCGCTGTGGGAAAAGCATTTGCCGGCCGAGCGCATTGTACGCTTTGGAGAAAAAGAAAACTTCTGGGCGATGGGAGACACAGGACCTTGCGGCCCCTGCTCAGAGTTGCTCTATGACCGGGGTGAAGGCTATGGCCCCGCCCGCAATCCGAAAGAGGATTTGTCGGGAGAGCGGTACTTGGAATTTTGGAATCTGGTCTTCATGCAGTACTCACGCGACACGTCTGACCACATGGAACCATTGCCGAAAAAATCGATCGACACCGGCTGCGGCTTAGAACGAATTGCATCGCTTACTCTTGACGTAGAGACAGTGTATCAAACAGATGTTCTGCGCGGTTTGATCGCGCAAGTCGAAGAGATCAGCGGCAAAGCCTACGACGAGAAAAATATGGGCATAGCCCCTGCATTTCACGTCATTGCCGACCACATCCGAAGCCTCTCGTTTGCCATTGCCGATGGCGTGCAGCCGAGCAATACCGATCGAGGCTACGTCCTCCGCAAAATTTTGCGAAGAGCCGTCCGTTATGGCCGGATGCTCGGGTTACAAAAGCCCTTTCTTGCCGACGTCCTCCCCCGCCTGGTCAACAGCATGGGAGAAGATTTCCCCGAACTCAAAGCGTCGCAAAACCGCATCGCCGAAATTGTCACGCTCGAAGAAGAATCCTTTCTCCGGACGCTGCTGCGCGGTGGACAACTGCTCGGCCAAGTGATCGACCGCTCGCAAAAAACGTCGCGCCAAATCTCAGGCGAAGATGCCTTCAAATTGAAAGATACGTATGGCTTCCCTCTCGAAGAAATTTTATTGATCGCCAAAGATGAAGCGCTCAGCGTCGATCTCCCCCGCTTTGAAAAGCTCGAAGAAGAGGCCAAAGAAAAATCGCGCAAGGCCCACAAAACAGCAACGCAGCAATTCGGCGCCAACTTCTTCAGCGACTTTACTCGCACCCACAAACCGTGCCAGTTTGAGGGGTACAATACCTCTACGAGCCAAGCCCATCTGATCGGCCTCGTCGTGGGCGAGCAATTCGTCGATGAGATCAAAGAGGGGCAAGAGGGCCTCCTCCTCCTCGAAAAAACCCCCTTCTACCCCGAAATGGGGGGCCAAGTCGGCGATACAGGGACGATCGGAAAAAGCGGCCACTCCTTCCAAGTTTACGACACCACTGCCCCTTTCCCCGGCGTGATCGCTCACCTCGGGAAAATGGGCACAGGCGCCCTGCACAAGAATGATCTCGTACAAGCGACCATCGACGAGCAGAGGCGCAAAGAGATCCAAAACAACCACACGGCGACCCACCTCCTTCACTGGGCCCTCCAACAAGTGCTCGGCCCTCACATCAAACAGGCGGGGTCCCTCGTCGAAGATCGGCGCCTCCGTTTTGACTTCAACCACCACAAGCCCCTCTCTCCGCAGGAACTGCGCCAAATTGAAAACCTCGTCAACGAGAAGGTGCGCGAAGATGCCCCCGTCCAAGCATATGAAATTTCCTATGACGAAGCGCAAAAGCGCTCCGACATCAAGCAGTTCTTCGGCGAAAAATATGGCGACCGAGTTCGTGTCATCGACATCGACTTCTCGAAAGAACTCTGTGGCGGCACTCACGTTTCTCGCTTAGGTACCATCGGCCTCTTTAAAATCGCCAAAGAATCGAGCATCGCAGCTGGCGTGCGTCGCATCGAAGCGGTCACCGGCAAATATGCCGAGGAGCTGGTCCAGCAAGAAGAAGATACCCTGGTCTCCCTTGCTACCCTCCTCAAATCGACCCCCTCCGCCACCGTCGAGAGGCTTCAGCAACTCCTAGAAGAAAACAAAAGCCTTTCCGCCGAACTCAAAGCGCACCGCAAAGAAAAACTCAAAGTGCTTGTCGAACAGTGCCTCTCTCTCAAAGAACACGTCGGTTCGCTCAGCTTCATTGCGCAAGAAGTGCTCGTCGACACCGAAGATCTCAATTCCTTTGCCGATGAACTGATCCAGCGGCTCCACTCGGGCGTCGTCGTCCTCGGTATTAAAACCGGCGAACGGTGCCAACTCGTCATCGCCGTCAGCTCCGATCTCGTCCAAAAGAATATCCTCGCCTCTCATCTCATCAAAGAAGCAGCCCCCTTCATCCAGGGCGGTGGCGGCGGCAAGCAAACCCTAGCCCAAGCCGGCGGCAAAAACCCGGCAGGACTCCCCCTCGCTTTCGACAAAGTCCGCGAGCTGCTAAAGCAGTAAATGCAGAGTGCAGAACTAGCAGTCAGGTGAAGCCCCCGCTGCCCCAAAATAGAAAGGCTTTTCTAACTTGGAGCAGCGGAGGCTTCACCCGACTGCTAGTTCTGCACTCTGCATTCCGACTTCTGCATTTTGTAAAGAGATTGTATTTTTCTCAATTTCTGCCCATACTAACTCCCAATGATTGAACGACTGCGTGCTTCTCCAGCTCTCTTGGCCCTCCAAGAGGCGCTGCGGCAAGGCCACTCCATTTTACTCGAAGAATTGTGGGACGTAGCCAAGGCAGTGGTTGCCGCTTGGACAGCCATGTCGACGAACCGCCCTGTCCTTTTGCTGACAGGCGGGATGCGCGAAGATCGGTTGTTTGAAAACTTGGCGGAGTTGGTGCCAGGATTGGCTGTTGAATTCCCCTCCTGGGAAACGCTGCCGGGCGAAGAGATTCCGCCGAGTCCAGACATCATCGGTAAGCGGATGGAAGCCCTTCACACGTTGATGCAGCGGAAAGGTCCATCGATTGTCTTGTGTCCTCTGACCTCTTTCTTACAGAAAATACCCTCCAGAGAGCAGCTCGAGCCTCTGTTAGCCACCTGGAAACGGGGAAGCCATGTGCCATTTAACGAAATCGCGCAGCGATTGACCCATTTGGGTTATCGAAGGGTTGCAGTGGTAGCCGATAAGGGCGAATTTGCCATTCGAGGTGGCATCATTGATCTATTTCCGGTCGCCTCCAGCGATCCGTACCGCATCGATTTCTTCGGCGATGAAATCGAGCAAATCCGCACCTTTGATCCCGTCGGGCAAAAGTCGATCGCCAAAGTCGATTCCCTCTTTTTATCGCCAGCCAACGAACTGGCTCTCCTGCAGCAAGCCAAGCGACTTGTGTCGATCGCCGATTACTTAGGCGAGGCGCCGCTCCTCTTTTGGGACGATTTACTCGCCATTGAAGATAGCTACGTTGCGCTCAAGAATATGCCAGGAGCCAAGTCGCTTTTCTTCTTCAAGCTCGAGGAATTGCTCAAGCGTTTCGAAGGAGGACAACACCTCTTCTGCTCACCGCACAAGCTAGAAGAAATGGCTCACGTAAAGTCGAAAGAGCGGAGCAAGTGGTTGCAAGGAGTGCAATTTGAGGCCCTGTCCCACCCTTTTGAGGCACAGCGGTTTTTCCACTCGTTTCGCCCCGTTGCTGATTACTTTGAAATTCCCGAGGGTGGAAATTTCTTCGAACACTTTAGACCCGAAAAAGATGTTCAGGTTCTCTTCGTGGGCAACATGGAAGAGGCGAAACAAAAGTTTCCTCAGGCCACATTGACGTCGGGGTATTTGACTGACGGATTCGTCGTCGCCGATATTCCCCTCGCCGTCATCCCCTCCTCGGAGATCAGCCACCGCCCCCACATTCGACGACAAAAATGGCGCAGCACTTATCACACGCCAGCCGCTGAATTCCACGAGTTAGCTCCGGGCGATATGGTGGTCCATTTCCACAGTGGGATCGGCCGCTACTTAGGGATGGAAAAACAAGTCAATCATCTGGGAGTCGAAACCGAATTTTTAGCGATCCAATACGCTGATCAGAGTAAGCTCTTCGTCCCCCTTTCGCAGGCTTATCTCGTCTCTCGCTACATCGGCGCGAAGGAAGAACCTCCATCGCTCAGCCAACTCGGCGGTAAACGGTGGCAGACGGCTCGACAACATGCGATGGGACAAATCGTCGGCTACGCCAAAGATCTCCTTGATTTGTATGCTAAGAGGATGGCAAATGGAGGATTTCGTTACCCACCCGACTCTGATGTGATGCAACAATTCGAGAGTGATTTTCCGTATGAAGAGACCCACGATCAGCTCCTAGCGATCCAGGCGATCAAAGACGACATGATGTCGGGCAAAGCGATGGACCGGCTCATCTGTGGCGATGTGGGCTACGGAAAGACTGAAGTAGCGATGCGAGCCGCTTTTAAAGCAGCCGTCGATGGGAAAAAACAGGTCGCGGTCTTAGTGCCGACGACCGTACTTGCGATGCAGCACTTCGAGACATTTTCAGCTCGCATGAAGGACTTTCCCATCAAAGTCGATGCGGTCTCCCGTTTTCGAACAACCAAGCAAATCCGAGAAACCCTCAAAAAAATGGCCGACGGCGAAATCGATGTTTTGATCGGTACTCATCGCCTCCTCTCCGAAGATGTTCGCTTCCGCGATCTAGGACTTCTCATCATCGACGAAGAACAGCGCTTTGGCGTGCGAGCGAAAGAGCACTTGAAAAAACTGAAGACAGGTGTCGACTGTATCACTCTTTCAGCAACGCCCATTCCCCGAACCCTCTACATGTCGATCATCACGGCGCGTGACATGTCGACGATCAACACGCCACCTCAAGACCGCCTCCCCGTCAAAACGATCATTGCCGAGACAGAGCCGGAGATCATAACAAATGCGCTGCTGCGCGAATTTTCTCGAGGCGGCCAAGCCTTCTTCATCCACAACCGAGTCGAAACGATCCACGAACGAGCCGATGCGATCCAAAAGCTCGTCCCCTCGGCGAGAATCGGCATTGTGCACGGGCAAATGGATGCTGACGACATCGACGCGATTTTCCACCAATTTAAACAGGGAAACATCGATCTTCTCTTTGCGACGACCATCGTCGAAAACGGAATCGATATCCCGAATGCCAATACAATCCTCGTCGATCGAGCCGATACCTATGGCGTCGCCGACCTCTATCAGCTCCGAGGACGCGTCGGCCGCTGGAACCGAGCCGCTTACGCCTACTTTTTAATCCCCCGCAAGAGCAACCTACCTGAGCCCACTCGCAAGCGGCTCAATGCGCTCGTTGAAGCAGGCGGCTACGGAGGAGGAATGAAGATTGCCATGCGCGACCTCGAAATCCGCGGCGCGGGCGATATCCTCGGCCTCCAACAATCGGGCCAAGTCTCCGTCATCGGCTTTCATCTCTATTGCAAACTGCTCAAACGGGCCATTGAGGCACTCAAAAAGCAAAAGGCGATCTCTTTCGAAGAGGCTAAGCTCGAATTCTCTTACGACGCCCGTATTCCCGATTCCTACATCCCCGAAGTCTCTCTCCGGATGGAGCTTTACTACCGCTTGGGCGAAGCCTCTACTTATGGAGAAGCAAACGAGCTGCTCGCAGAAATGAAAGACCGTTTTGGCAAGCCGCCCACGCCCGTTCTCTGGCTCTATCACATCACCCGGATCCGCGCCTTTGCCTCGGCTAACCATTTCCTCCTCCTCAAATTCAACCATCTCTCCTTCCTCGCCGAACAACAACAGGGCAAACAAACGGTGAAAAAGACCATTCTCCTGCCTAAAAAAGTGCAGACTCCTGCTGAATTAGAAGCTCACGTCCTCGAGCAGCTTCAGAAAAACTTCCCGTGTGAAAAAACAGAGGTTTAATATGATCGGCCTTTATTCCCTTTCTTCTGTCCCCCTCCAGTTATTGATTGCCCAAGGCCAAGAGAGCTTGAAAGAAATCCAACGCCAAGTTGATCAATTAAAGACGGAACTCTTTCCCTCAAGAAAAAGAAAAGAACCACCCCTGAGTAAAAAAGAGGTGGTTCAAATTTCTTCAAAGAGAAAAAAAACTGCTAGCAAAGCAATACCATCGAGCAAAG
Source organism: Verrucomicrobiota bacterium (assembly GCA_028873375.1). Taxonomy (GTDB): domain Bacteria; phylum Chlamydiota; class Chlamydiia; order Chlamydiales; family SM23-39; genus CAITMJ01. The sequence goes on along the minus strand of JAGWKU010000009.1, from coordinate 13,789 downwards.
AAATCACTCAAATTTCCCAAGACTTAGAAATAATCTCTACTCACACAGCTCTCATCGCCAACTACATGGCTGCTATAGCTGCCTCTGTGTTCCCCAAGCCCCTTCCGACTATCGATTGGGCTCATTTTCAATTATTAGAGCGGCTCACCGAAGAAGGACCAGAAAAAGCGCTGCAGTTCCTTCAAGAACTGCGTAAATCGCCTCACATCGATTATCGTAACCCTCATCACCTCGCTACAATTTTTAAAGAAATAAATCCAGACACCTCCGCTTCTTTATTCGAAGAAGCTATTGAACAAGCTCCTCAAAACCCGTCGGTCCTTCGAAATGCTTGTTGGTTTCATTTTAAACATAACAACGTCCACCGAGCCACTGAACTGATTGCTCCTTTGATCGAACGAATGCTGGACGAAATCGACACCCGCCAGACAGAAGAGACCAAACAAGCTGTTTTTGAACCGAGCGTTTTTTTCTTGCTCATCCGAATTCTCATCGAGTACAAATTTTATAACCACGTTATCCATTTCTTCGATCGCGCTTTACAACAATTCCCCACTTATCGCCCCATCCTTTCTCTTCAACTGACCATCCAAAATATCAAGGAAGCAATCAAGCAACCCACAGAATCCTCTTTGGACGTAGTCTTCCCGGTCCACTCGAAAAATGGCCATCATCTACCTCTCCTCGAAACCGCTCCCTCTCTTATGCCGCAACGTCTTGCCAAAGCACTCAACAGGCTTGAAATCTATCTCAACCCCACCGTGACCACTGATTTTACATTGACAAAATCAAAATGTTAATTTAACATATCTTAAAACAAAATCATTCGTATGACTCCGATCCAATTTTCAGCCCTACAAAATCATTCCCTTTGGAAAGCAGCCCAAGACACCCCGAAAAATTGCATCCTTCTTGCCATTGAAAAGACACTCAAAGAAATCGTTCAACACCAGAAAAACTTAACCGCTCTCCTCAAAACCCCGCCGCAGCCTCTGTTAGAGCCAAAAACGCCCCCCTCTTTTTCACTTCCCCCTCCTCACTCTCTGAATATGGCAAGGAAACGAAAATGCTCTCTGAGTTCCTCCGATTCAGAACGAATCGTAGTAAAAATCCCACGCATTGTTGCGAAACCGATTCAATCTCAGATAGATGAAATATCTTCCGCGATAGACCTCACTAAAAAAGCTTTGGAAGAACTGGGTTGCTTAGAGAAAAAGAATGAAAAAAAGCTTCTACGGCAGGCGCAAAGCGAATGGGCTTATTTTCAATCTCTATTGCCAAAAGAAAAAGAGGATCTCTCTCCAGAGTTCTCGATTGTGAAAAAAGAAATGGAGCCTGATGCTCTATTGTTGTGCCAATTCGGCGTGCAATGTGATAGAGAAAGAAATTTCATCGATGCAGGGATTTTTTATCGCATGGCTCTTCAGCAAGAACCTACTCATCCACTTGTCCTGCACAACCTGATTGAGCATTGCATCTCTCAAGAAAAAATGGATGAAGGAATCGAGCATGCGACTGTTTTACTCGAACGGATGTTTAGTGAAATCCAAAACCGTCAGACATCAGAAGGAAAGGCCTTCGCTATCGAGCCGCTTGTTTTATATGACATCATTCGGCTTTTACTTGGGAAAGAAGCCAACGAAGTCGCTCATTTCTTCTTTACTCTCTTTCGTTCTCACTTTCCCGGAAATCGATTTATCCTCTCTCTGGAAGAGAAAGAAAAAGATGTACCCTTCTCGCTCCCCGATGTATCTCTGCAACAAGAAGAAAGGTTTAAAGAAAAAACCCCCTCACTTCTCAGCGGGCGCCTTCTTCCTCAACCCTTCTTCAAGGCATTGAATCAATTATACATCCATCTTATCGAACTGAAAGCAACTGTTGAATCTCCTCCTCAACAAATCCCAGAGGACCTCCCTTCTCCTATGGATTCTCCACTGTTTCCGGAGAACTCTGATTTAGATTTCGATGATAGGCCCCTTTGACCTTCTTGGACTGCATTTCGCGGGCTACCTGTAGGATTTGAACCCCTTTTTCGACGTGATCGGCGGTATACTTCTCAAATACCATTTGAGAGCTTCCCTTCGTCTTGATCCCATCTTGATTGAGGGGAAGATCTGAAATTAACAACAAAGCGCCAAGCGTGAATTTGCGCTTGTAACTGGCTGCAAAGAGAGTCGCACACTCCATTTCGATCCCCTGCGCTTTGGTCATCTTGAGTCGTGTCTTGAATTCCTCATTGAATTCCCAAAACCGCATGTTCGTCGTGTAGGTAATGCCGATGTGGTAAGTCGACTGCTGTCTCTCTAACACTTCGGTTACTGCCTTTTGCATCAAGAAGTTCGACAACGCCGGCACTTCGATCGGAAAATAAAAATCGGACGTTCCCTCTCCTCGAATCGAGGCAACAGGGACCAAGTATTCACCCACTTGGTAACGGCGTCGAAGCCCCCCGCACATCCCCAGCAAGACGCTGGCTCGGATGGGCAAAAAAGAGCAGACGTCGACGACAAGCGCTGCGGCCGGAGATCCGATCTTGAAATCGAGAATCGTCACCTCTTCTTTGGGATTATGAGCCACTTTAAACATCGACCCTTCCTGAACCGGAACACCCCGGCTCTGGGCAAAATAATCGACGTAGCGAGGGAAGTTAGTTAAAATTAAATTCGATTGAAATTCTCCCACTTCACAGCCTGAATATCTCTCAAGCGTATGCCGAGCGATCAGGGCTTCTTGAGGGTTCTTTTCATCCATATTTTGCACTATAACAGGTTGCCTTTTATCTCGATAGCTCCCATAATAGACCTTTTTAAATTATTTGAGAGAATTATGTCAGCAAGCACCAATGAAATCCGCGTCGGCATGAAGGTCGAAGTCGACCGAGAGCCCTACTTGATTGTGAGCAACGAGTTCGTTAAGCCAGGCAAAGGACAAGCCTTTAACCGGATTAAAATGAAAAATATGATCAACGGTCGCGTTGTAGAAAGGACCTACAAGTCGGGGGAAAAATTCGACCTCGCCGACATCGAAGAAGCTCAAATGCGCTTTTTGTACAAAGACGGCCAAGACGCCGTGTTCATGGACGAAAAGACCTTCGACCAAGTCACCATCAACCACGATCTCATCGGAAAAATCGACCAGTGGCTTATGGAAGAAATTCCTTATCAAGTGATTTTTTACAAAGGTGCTGTGATTGAAGTCAATCCTCCCACGTTCATGGAGATGACGGTCACCGAGACCTCGCCCGGTGTTCGAGGCGATACCTCCGGCCGGGTCCTCAAACCCGCAACAACCGAAACAGGCGCCAAGATCCAAGTTCCCATCTTCATCGAAGAGGGCCAACGGATCAAAGTCGACACCCGAACGGGAGAATACGCTTCTCGCGCGAATGATTAATCTCTCCATTCTGAAAGACCGGGCCGCTATGCTTGCCAAGGCCCGGCAATTCTTTGCTCAAAGAAACATCCTCGAAGTCGATTGCTCCGCCCTTTCCCCCCATGCTGCGATTGACTCAAACATCGATGTGATCCCCGCTCAAGTCACCCCTCGAGAAACCGGTTTCCTCCACACTTCCCCCGAATATGCGATGAAACGTCTCCTCTCCGCCGGCTCGGGCGACATCTACTATCTCGGCCACGTCTTTCGACAAGGCGAAATAGGCCGCCTCCACAACCCCGAATTCACCATGGCTGAGTGGTATCGGATCGGCCTCTCCTTCGACCAAATGATCCAAGAGACCTGCGACTTCATTTCCCTTTTCCTCGGCCCCCTCCCGATCCGCCACCTCTCCTACCGACAAGCCTTTGAGCAATACGTCGGCGTCGACTACGCAAAAGATCCTCTGCTCGACGCTGCCAGCCGCTACTCCGCCTCTCCTGACGCAGCCCACTGGCCCCGTTCCGCTCTCGTCCACTTCCTCCTCACCCACGCCATCGAACCTCACCTCGGCCAAAACGAGATCACCATCCTCCGCGACTATCCACCTCATGAAGCAGCCCTCGCCTGTGTCATTGAGAAAAATAATGAGCTCGTCGCTGAGCGTTTTGAAGCTTACCACCAAGGTGTCGAGCTCTCGAATGGCTATCATGAACTCGCCGACGAATCAGAACTGCGTCGCCGCTTCACAGAAGAAAATCAAATTCGAATGAATGAAGGAAAACCGGCCTACCACCTCGACGAGGCCTTTCTCTCAGCCCTTGGCCCTCAATTCCCCGACTGCTGTGGAGTCTCTGTTGGCGTCGATCGCCTCCTACTCCTCCACCACAAAGCGCAGGCCCTCTCGCAAGTGCTCCCCTTCGCCTGGATCTGATCAGCGCCAACGCTGAACAATAGGAACGTTTCTTCCCTTGCTGAAACACTTTTGCGTCACTCGAATCCCAATCGCCGCTTGTCGCCGCTTGTACTCAGCGAGATGAATCTTGTGAATGACGTCTTTGACAAAAGGGAGCAGATGACCATGCTTAATCGCGATTTCCTGAGGAGAAAGCCCTTCTTCAATGTAATCCTCAAGGATCGGATCGAGCACGTCGTAGGGCGGCAATGTGTCTTGATCGGTTTGATTTTCTTTGAGTTCGGCCGATGGGACTCGCTGCAAAATGGCTTCGGGAATTACCTCCCCTTGCCGATTGAGGAATCGAGCCAATGCATACACCTGCGTTTTCGTTACATCGAGCAAAACGCCAAGGCCGCCACACATGTCGCCATACAAAGTCATGTAGCCCATCGCAAGCTCGCTCTTATTTCCCGTGTTCAACAAAATCGCTCCTGACTGATTGGAAATAGACATCAAGAGAGTACCTCGAATGCGCGGCTGCAAATTTTGCTCCGTGAGGTCGGTCGGTTGAAAGAGAGGAGTGATCCAATCGAGCATGTGTTGAAACGTTTCGTCGATCGAGATTTTCTCAAGAGAAATGCCCAAATTCCGAGCCAGCTGCTCTGCATCGGTGTAGCTATTCGGAGAAGAAAAGCGAGACGGCAAGCTATAAGCTTTTATCTTGTCTGCGCCCAATGCGTCTTTGGCAATGCAAGCAACGAGCGTCGAATCGACCCCTCCCGACAACCCTAAAATCGCCTGAGAAAGCCCCTGCTTTTGAAAGTAATCTCGCACACCGAGCACTAGAGCTGAATAAAGATCCCTCGTCCCATTTTCAGGCAACCCACACGGACAAGCATGCGTCGACGAGTCGACGATCAAATCATCCTCGACAAACCCTTTCGCAAGCTGGATTAATTCCCCCTTCTCATTGACAAAGAGGCTGTGTCCATCGAACACCACTTGATCGTTGCCCCCCACCTGATTGCACACCACTACAGGACACCGCAGCGTCTTCGCACACGCTTCAAAGACCGATAACCGAGCATCTTGCCGCTTAAAATAATAGGGCGAAGCCGATAGATTGAGAAGCAAATCGATCTCTTTTTCGGCGAAGTCTTGGATCGGATCTCTTCGATAATCGGTGTAACCGACATCGCCTACATGCTGCCATGCGTCTTCGCAAATGGTCACTCCGATCTTCCAACCGAGATATTCAAAGACAGACTCTTGCTCACCCGGCTCGAAAAACCTTCTCTCATCAAAGACGTCGTACGTCGGTAGTAACGTCTTGTCTTTAAAACCAACCAGTTGACCATCGATGAAAATCGCAGCACTATTGCAAAGGCCCTTCTCTTTCTTCCGAGGGTTTCTTCGAGGCAACCCAATCGCCGCAAACAGCCCTTTGGTCGCTGGTGCAATTTCCCTTAACTTCTTCTCTAGCGCATCGATGAAGCTGTGATCGAGGAGCAAATCTTCTGGAGGATATCCGCAGAGCACCAACTCAGGGAAAAGAACCACATCGATTCCCCCCTTTCTCGCGCGCTCGAGCGCCTGCACTACTTTACGCGCATTGCCCTCTATATCGCCAACCGTCGGATTCACCTGAGAAGCTTGGATCTTCATCGTTAAAATATTTTCCTTACGTCTCTCTTAAATGTAAAGCAGCTTTACATTTGACCTTTGATTGGATATCATTTTGGGGATGAAACAGAACACCCTTTCTATCCATTCGGAAAACATCCTTCCCATCATCAAGAAGTGGCTCTACTCGGACAAAGACATCTTTATCCGAGAATTGGTCTCCAACGCGTGCGACGCGCTGAATAAAGTGAAAATTTTGCGCGATCAAAGCCAAGTCTCGGCGCAAGATAGCGATTTCAAAGTCTCCATCCAAATCGACAAGGAGAAAAAGACGCTGGTGATTGCGGATACTGGCATTGGGATGACCGATGCAGAGGTAGAAAAGTACATTGCCCAAATCGCCTTCTCGGGTGCTGAAGAGTTCGTCCAAAAATATAAATCGCAAACCGATAAAGATCCAATCATCGGCCATTTTGGCTTAGGGTTCTACTCCGCCTACATGGTCGCTAAACAAGTCGATATCGATACCCTTTCGTTCACCCCCGGCGCGACTCCCGTTTTCTGGAGCTGCGATGGCACCTCGACCTATTCGATGGACATAGGCCAAAGAAAAGAGCGCGGCACTGAAATCACCCTCCATCTCGACGACGAAAGCCTCGAATATCTCGAAGAATACAAGCTGCTCGAATTACTCAACCGCTTCTGCCGCTTCATGCCCTTCCCTATCGAAGTGAATGGAAAGCCGCTCGGCAACCAATCCCCTCTTTGGCTCAAGAGCGCGGCCGATTGCACCGAGAGAGAATATCTCGAGTTCTACCGCTTTCTTTTTCCAATGGACCCCGATCCGATCTTTTGGATTCATCTCAATGTCGACTACCCGTTCCATCTGCAAGGAATTCTCTACTTCCCCAAGATCCATCGCCGTTTTGACACGAATGAAAGCACGATCAAGCTCTTCTGCAATCGGGTCTTTGTCTCCGACAATTGCCGCGACGTCTTGCCCGACTATTTGATGGTGCTCCGCGGTGCAATCGACAGCCCTGACATCCCACTCAACGTCTCTCGCTCCTATCTACAGGTCGATAAGAATGTGCGACAACTCAGCGCTCATATCTCCAAGAAAATCTGCGACCGCCTCGCTACACTTTATAAAACCGATCGAGAAAAATTCCTCGCTTCTTGGGCCGACGTCGAAATGCTCATTAAGCTCGGCACCCTCCAAGACGAAAAATTCTACGACCGAGTGAAAGACTTCCTCCTCTGGAAAAACAGCGAAGGAAACTGGACCACCGCTGGAGAATATCTCGAGCGAAATCCAGGTGGCAAAGTGCTCTACGCTGTCGAAGATCGAGCTGGCTCCATCGTGCAGCTCTACCGCGACAAGAAAGTGGAAATCCTCTTCGCCAACGCCTACATCGACACGGCGATCCTTTCCTTCCTTGAAGACAAACTCTCGTGCAAATTCCAACGAGTCGATGGCGCCATCGACGAAACCCTTCTCGACTCTTCGCGAGAAAAGACCCTTCTCGATTCCGAAGGGAAAACCGAAGCGTCGCGCATCGCCGACTTCATTCGCCACTCGCTCAACCGCCCCGAGATTGAAGTCGAAGCCAAAAGCCTCGCCTCCGATCAACTCCCCGGCCTCCTCGTTCTCAAAGAAGAGGAACGACGCATCCGCGATTACATGGCGATGACGCAAGGCAAGCCAATGCCCCATCTCCTCTCGAAAAAGACCTTCGTCGTCAACACCAATAGCAAATTGGTCCAAGCGATTTCCCGCCTGCAACACAAGCAGCCTGACGTCGCCTCTGAACTCGCGCGCCATCTCTTCGATCTCTCGCTCCTCACCCAACGAGAGCTTGAGCCCAAAGAAGCCGAGCAAGTGCTAGCTCGCCAAACAACCGTTTTAGAAAAACTCGCTTCTTTGATAGCGTAGGCGAATGAACCCCGCCCTAAAGGACGGGGAATGATTTGGGAGGAGTTTCGAACTCCTCCCAAATTTGGATGTGAATTACCCGGCCTGCTTCGCTTAAAAAAGCGCGAACCCCCGCGCTTTTTTAAGATTCCGCAGAGGACCGGGTTTCCGGAGACCTGATGAAGAAATTTCTTTTCTTTCTCTCCCTCGCGGCCCATTGTCTAGGTCAGCCGCAGGCACTCTACTTGAGTTGGTACAGCGACCCCACCAGCACCATCACCATCCAGTGGCACACCGACCTCGAAGAAGAAAGCGATGACATCCAATTCGAAACCTCCGACGGCGAGTGGATCACCCTCACTGGCACCCATCAGCGCTTTCCCAATGAATACCTCTGGATCCACACTCTCCATATCCAAAATCTCGATCCCAACACCCTCTATCATTTCCGCATCGGACCCGACACTTACGCTTTTCAAACCGCCCCTAAAACGCTCGACAAGCCTCTCCGCTTTGTCATCGGTGGAGACATGTTCATTTCTCCCCTTCTCTTCGAGCAAATGAGCCAAGTGGCGGTGAAACAAGAGCCTCTTTTTGCCGTTCTCGGCGGCGACCTCGCCTATGCTATCCGCAACCCTTTTCGCCTCCGTTCCACCTCTTCCCGCCGCTGGTCCTCCTTCCTCAGCGCCTGGTCGAATGCGATGATCACCCCCGATCGCCGCCTCATCCCCATGCTCATCGTCGCCGGGAACCACGATGTCGACGAGGATAGCGCCGACCTCTTCTTTACCCTCTTTGCCTTCTCCAACCGAACCCTTTATCGAGCTCTCGATTTTGGCTCCTATTTAACCATCATCTTCCTCGATACAGGCTACCTCACTGCCATCGAAGGACCTCAAACCATCTGGCTTGACAATACCCTCCAAAAACGCTCTACCGTCCCCTTCATCTTTCCCGCTTACCATGAAGGGGCCTACCCTTCCTTCTATCCCTACCAAAGCAAAACAGCCAAAAAGGTGCGCGAAAACTGGTGCCCCCTCTTCGACCGCTATTCCATCCTTGCTGCCTTTGAACACCACAGCCATACCTTCAAACGAACCTACCCCCTGAAAGCCAATCAAAAAAACCCCTCAGGAACCCGTTACTTTGGCGACGGCTGCTGGGGCGTCCCCGCCCGCACCCCCAATGATCTCTGGTACCTAGAGAAGCGGGCCTCCGAGAATCACCTCTATCTCATCGAGATCACCCCTCAAAACTCCTCCATTAAAGCACTGAATATCAAAGGCTTAACTTTCGATGAAATCGCTCTTCCATCCCGTTAATAAACTCTTGATTTAAAATTTTAATTATAATTATAATTAATAGTAATTAACAAAAGGCTATCTATGATTAATACTGCTAATAGAATTGAAAACCAGGATAACATCATTTCAAATCCTCCAACAAGGCCCGTCCTGATGGAAGAGGAAACAAAGGAAAAAGTGAGTAAAGTTGCTAAAAATCTGTTTTTGTTGGGCATGTTTGCAGGCCTAATTCTCTGTTTTGTAGTTGCCCCCGTATGGTCATGCGCTGGTGCAACAGCGGGCATGGCCCTAGTATATACCCACCTTGCCGTAACGGGAGCCTGGCTAGGTGGTACCTTAATTTACAGCATTCACCAAATTTACAAAGAAAAACAAAAAGAAATGGAGCAACAAAGAGAAAGTAGGCTAGAGACAGACCTAAGTTCGCTTCAGTTTGTTGCCCACGATGATTAAGACTCTGCCGTCTCGGCCGTTGTCGAAGACTGGACATCGGTGATCGCAGCCTTGAGCATTTCGATTTTAGAACCATCCACCATTTTCAAAACCACGGTGTTATCGGTCATTCGATCGATCGTGCCGAGAATCGCCATCGCAGTCACTTTATCCCCTTTTTTGAGGCTGTTTCGTAGCTGCTCGGCAGCTTTGCGGCGCCGTTGTTCTGGTCTCCATAGAATGAAGTAGAAGAAGACAATCGCAATACCAATCATGATGACCATTTGCATCAAGCCACCTTGTCCGCTTGGAGCGGCGTCTTGTGCAAAGAGAGCGGCGGGAAAGAGAGAAATCAACTTTTTCATATCCAATAAACCTTGTTAAAATTGCCCTCTAGCATGCCCGATTTACCTCTTTCGTGCAAGAAGTGCAATATTTTCTATGTGGTAGGTGTGGGGGAATTGATCGAGCGGTTGAAGCGAAAGAAGTTGATAGCCCGCCTGGGTCAGTTCACGGATGTTTTCGGCCTGTGTGAGCGGATTGCAGGAGATGTAGAGGATTGCCTTCGGCGAGAGAGTTTGGAGGTGGCGAAGGGCCAATGGATCGAGCCCAGCGCGGGGAGGATCGACGATGACCACATCGGGCCGCTGGAAAGAGGGCTGAGCTAACAAACGGGTCAATACCTGTCCTACATCGCCCTGATGGAAAGTGCAATTTTGAAGGCCATTTCCTTTCAAATTTTGTTCTGCGTCGAGCAACGCCTCTGGACTGATCTCAATGCCCACTACCTGGCGGGCAAAGCGAGAAGCAGCCATGCCGAGCGTCCCCGTTCCGCAGTAAAGATCGTAGACGACCGACGGCTGCAGAGACCGGATCGTTTCCAGCGCCAAATTGTAGAGCTTTTCAGCCTGCGCAGTATTGGGCTGGAAAAATGAACTCGGGCTGATCTTGAACGAGAGCTTGCCCCCTTGCAAATGAAGTTCTTCGACGATGTGATCGGGCCCTCCGAGATGCATCTCGTAGAAATGGGTCGGGCGCCCTTTTTTTGTCTGATGAATCCGGAGGAACAAGCTGATCGGCTCCTCAGGAGGTAGGACGCTTCGCACCGCTGCGACAAAGCCATCGAGCTGCTCTCGGGACGGCGCAAAAGTCGGATTGCCCGAAACGTTCAACACAGCCATCTTTTGACCCGTCCGGAACGCTTCTCGCAAAGTGAGATAGCGGAGGGTCCCCTCATCGCGAGGCGGATCATAGGCCTTCAAACCTGAGCCCTCCCACCAGGTTCGCACTCGATTCAACACATCGGAAAACCAGGTGCTGCACAAGTGACATTCTTCGACGTTGAACACATAGGGCTCCGCTTGGGCGATCATCAGCCCCAAATAGCGCATCCCACCCCGATTTTCAGAGAAAGAAAACTCCATCTTGTTCCGATACCGGAAGATCGATTCGGCCGGCACGATTGGAGAGACAGCCACTGCGGGGCCAAACGTCTTGCGAACTCGCTCCTCTTTTTCTCGGAGCTGCGCCTCATAGCTCATCTGCTGCCAGCAACATCCCCCACAGACCCGAGCATGCTTGCAAGCTGGCTCAACGCGGGCCGGCGAGGCCTCTAATACCTCGAGAAGACGCCCTTTTCGGGTGCCTCTCACCTTCTTCCGCATTTCGACCTGGACCCGATCGCCAGGTAGCGTATGAGCCACCTCAACTTCGAGCGGGGGCAACGGTGCAATCCGCTGAAGGCGTACCAAGCCATACCCTTTCAAAGAAAATTTTTCGATTTGAAGTTCGAGCGTCGGTTCCATTGTGGGAAAGATGATAGACGAAGCCTATTTCTTTTTCTTGGTTTTTTTCTTGGGCAGCCCATTCCAAGAATTTATTTGGTAATTTACAATGCAACAAAAATCACGCTTGTCCTAACCTCTTTAAATTGCTATACGATACCCAATGACTCGCCTCTTTTGCTTCTTAGGATTGACTGCGCAGCTATCCGCTTTTCTTGTGGGCAACCCAGCACAACCCGCTTTGCTGCCTGATGGAATTTTTTTGAATGAAAGCCCGACGTGGTCCTTTCGGGCTGCTTTTCTCGATGATTACATCTATGCGCAGCATTACCAAGCCGAGTTCTTTGGCGCTCTCGATGAAAAACCGCCCGTCCTCTCTCTAGCCACCGATGCAGCTCTCTTTACTCTCAACCTCCATCGATGGGTCGATTTTTACGGCATCATCGGTAGCGCCAAGTTACAGATGGACGAAGAAATCTACACCCGCCGCGAACTCGCATGGGGATTTGGAGCAAAGATTCTTCTCTTTGCGTGGAGAGGTCTTACAATTGGATGTGATGTTAAATATTTTGAGAGCGATCAGAAGCCGCTCTATTTTGTCTCTGATGGAAAAGCGCTCGACATCGTCACGAATAACGTCTACCTGCAATACCAAGACGTTCAGGGTTCTCTTGGCTTTGCCTACCGAACGACATTCATCTGCCCCTACGTCCAATGCTCTTACATTGGAGCCAAAATCTCGCCCCGTCCCTCTACCTTCCTCGTCAATGTCCCTGGCTATGAAGATCCGATGGATGCCTCCATCCGCTCCTTCATCCCCAAAACCCGCTGGGGTCTCGCCATCGGCGCGACCCTCATTGCGGGAACGAAAGGGACTATCTCCCTCGAATCGCGTTTCTTTAATGAAAACGCGATCGACGGCTCTCTCGAATTACGTTTTTGATCCCAAAATTATCGTCAGTGGAAGGTTGTATTCGCCACGAGGGCCTCCTCCTACGTAGTCAGGATTGACAAGCTCCTCCTTCCGTTTGAAACCCGCTTCTTCCAAATGCCCGCTCTTTGCAAGAGAGCTTTCTGGATGAGCAATCACGCGGAGAGTTGCTTCTCTAAGAGAGACTTCTCCAGCAGTAACTCCCCGTCTGTCCATTTCGGGAATGAGTTTTGCGAGAGTCCAATTCCAAGCGGCTCTTCCAATTCGCTTTCCACTGTCACTCATCGCAGCAGAAAGAAGAATCACCCCCTTCTCATCATCATATCCAAAGGACCAGAGGCCTTTAATGCCCTCTTTTCCTTTTTCGCGAATCAAGTAAGCAGACCACGGATCGCCTTTCAAGTGGCGCCTAATCAAAAGATCTGCCCGCTGAGTTGCTTGCTCCATTTGGTAAGGCTTCCCATCTCGCAAATAGGGAGCTGAGAAGATAGTTGTGAATTGGATATACTCCTTACGCTCGCTCGGAAGAAGCGGACGTATCGTATAGACGTTGTCTCCTACTTTCAATTCCCCTTCAAAAAAATTGGGAAGCGAAGCAATGTTTTCTGTGGTTGTATTAGAAACTTCTGTTGTCATGCTTGTCATAACATCCTCCTTTAAAAAGAAGTTGAAACCTTAGCACGATAACCGATTATTCGACTAGACATTCATGAATAGTCTCTAATTGCCGCTGAAAGAGTTGCTTCACGGGATATTCATAGTGCCGCAAAAGACCATCTTTACTTTTACAAATGAATCCTTCGTCTTCAAACTTCCCCTGCTTTACCGCAGGATAATGTTCATGAATAACGATGCGCAGACAAGATTCTTCGAGAGGTTTTCCTATGACCTTCACATTCATATCATCGACCAAAGGCAATAAAGCTTTGACCGTCCATTTCCATGCTTGGGTCTTGATCCCTTCTCGCATTTCTTTCTTCTCCATCTTATCTTCTCGGATGAGAGCAGAAATCAATAATACACCAGGTTCTACGCTTTCTAGAAGCCAAAGACCTTTGATCTCTTTTATATCCAACGAACTGATGAGATAACCAGACCACGGATTTTCCTGTAGATGTCGCTGAATCAAGTCATCTGTTCTTCGAAGAGCCTCTTCTTGGGTGCACTTTTTTTTCAAAAGCGGGTCTTTAAAAAACGGATCTGAAAAAGCCTGATAAAACGATGCGATTGCCTCTCGATCTTCTCTTAAAAATGGACGAATTTCATACGTTTTTCCAAACGCTTTTAATCGACCTCGAACATCAAAAAAAAGAGGAGACTGGCTTAAAGAAGAAATAGGATTTGCTATTTGCGTCATAAATAAAAAAGCCCTAGTCGTTTGACTAGGGCGAAGAAAAAACTGGCGGCTACCTACTCTCCCCACCTCTTGTGGTGAGTACCATCGGCGACGAGGGTCTTAACTGCTGAGTTCGGGATGGGATCAGGTGTTTCCCCCTCTCTATGGCCGCCAGAAAAAATTGTTGAATCACA
>JAGWKU010000095.1 GCA_028873375.1 Verrucomicrobiota bacterium | reverse complement strand
TATACACAACGTGATTCAAAATTTGGGAATTTGGCAAAGCCGGCGGCCAAGATTTCCATCAGGCCAAAGGCCGGCGCGAGAGGGGCCCCCTATTTGTAATAGGGGGCCCTGAGCGCGGATGGAAAGGTTGGAATGCCGGCGCAGCCAAAAACCAAATTTTGAATCACGTTGTGTATAATTTGAAACTCTTTATATTTTTCCAATATCCCATCTGCATCTAAAGAGTAGTTATTAACGGTTTCATCAAAATCAGTGCCAGGAGGTTCTCCACGAATCCAGGCTCTTTTTTGGTATGTGATATCGGAAATTGATTTAATAGTTTTTAAAAAACTATCTAAAATGTCTTTTTTATTTTCCTCAGTTAACATCGCACCCTCTATAAACAAATTCTTCATAAGGAATAAATCGGTGACGCCTTGCTGCACGAGTTGATCGATCAGGGACCACATAAAAACACTCCCTGAGGAGGTAAATCTTTATTTTCGATAGTTGAACGCTTGAAGTACTTCTTTTGCCATTAGAGTGACCTCGTCCCATGCAGGTGTATCGATAAATTCTGGTGGCCAGTCGTTCTTTCTAGAAAAGATATAAAATTGATCTCGAAATTTTTTTAAAAGTTGATATTGATCATCTGAAATTCCAAAATCTTTATAATGTTCCAAAAGTGGATCACCGATATCATCGAAAAAAAGGCAGCAGATTTCATCAAAGTCACTTCCTGAAAGTTCTCCTTGAATCCATACTTTTCTTTGATATTCTTTATCGGAGATAATATAGATGAGGTTCAAGTACGTATTAAGAATGTCTTTTCTGCTTTCTTCAGTTAGCATCTTATCCTCTATACACAAATTCTTCATAAGGAATATGCGCTTCAGGAGAATGAGCTTCTGTTTTGTTCCCCAACCTGTCGAGGGCTTTTCCTTCTTTTGTCTGAACTACATAGGGCTTTTGTTGATGAGGAAGAGGACTATGCGGTTTTCCTGGCATAATTCTCACTCGAATATGGGGATTTGTTGGATGCACATATTCCATGCCAGCGCCTTTACTAGAAATTTGGACCTTAAAATTTTCTGGAATACCTAGAGGCCGGGGAAAAGTTCTCACTCCCGTCTGGTGGATAAGCTCTCTTGCCTGTGCCTCGGGTATAAATCCTTTGTAGTGTTCTAAAAAATCTTGAGCCTTTTTGAAAAACTGAAACGATTCCTTCATTGACGGGGAAAGATGCTCACAAGCCTTGGCGACGGTGGTGTCTAATTTCCCAGCTTTTTGTAGTTGAGCGATCTCTTGTGTTGTGAATCCGAGCTCCTCTCCCAGAGTGGCTGTTTTTTTGCCCATTTCGACGATTTCAGAAATCTTTGCTGGGATGCCAATGCCAGAAGCTGTCTCGAGGAGGAGAGTTTCTTGGGCGATTTGAAGGTTTTTGCAAATCGCTACCAATTCTTTGGCGCTGTTTACACTTTTGCTGGCGATTTTGGCGACTGCTCCTGGAGCCATGAGGTCGGTGCCAAGCTTGCCTACGGCGTACCCTGCCAGCTCTCCCCGGCTTTCAGAGGGAAGGGTATCCCAGTGAGTGACGAGCTGGTGTAGTTCTGGAGAGAGAGCTTCAGCAACAACGCCAAATTCATCATTTTTGACGAGAGTGGCCAATTGACTGAGGGAATCGACTACCTGTTTAGAGGTCTGAACCGGGTGTGTTATGAAGTCGGAGAGAAATAAAAGAGCCCCTTTTCCTGATTCGTAGACGCCTTTGGGTACTCCTTTGGCAAAGCCAACACTGAAGTCTGTGATTGAGAGAGGTTCGCCCTTTTTTTCGATGTATTGAGAGTAATCAGTGATGGAACTCTCATAATTGCCTAGTTCAAAGTTAGCGATTCCTCTTTCGAGGTACAAGGTGGGATTATTTGGATCGAGTGAGATCGCCTTTCCAAAATCTTGCAGTGCTTGAGGGTAGCATTCGGCGTTCAATGCCAAATTTCCTCGCGCCTGATAGGACATGGCGTTTAAGTCGCCAAAATTTCCTGCATAAGAAACTGTATAGTCCGTAGAGAAAGCGGAATCAGTTGAATAGTGCGGGACAAAGGGAGAATTTCCTGGATAGGTTGTTTGCCATTTTGGAGGGGGAGATTGTGAATTGAATCCAAGGTCTTTCAGTTCATTTGCAATGGAGGGATTCCCTGCAGCGCTAGCTGTGAAGGTGTCGATCGTTTTATGAGCAAAAAGAGAACCGATAATTCTTCCGTTTTCTTCTATCGAAATCCCGCTCAATTCAGAGACGGCAGAAAATTGCTCTTTTGCAATCGTTTCTTTGAAGGAAGATGCTTGTTCTTGCCACGAAGAAGCGATGGATTCATTGGAGGGTGTTTGATTTGAATCGGATGACCCAGCTACACTTCCTACGGAGGCTAATCCACTCGCTGCAGCGGTTCCTGCGGCAGCAGAGGAGATAACGACGGCCGATACAACCACAACAGCTACAGTCACAACGATAATTGTGCCAATAATGATTGCCTTCTTGTGCTTTTTAACGAAAGCTCTCGTATGATTCCACTGCTTCTTGACCCAACTTTTGCATAAGACGATATCGGGAAAGTCTTCGAAGTAGATCGCTGGTTGGATCGTATATCCAAAGTCGGGGTTCATCAATGAGGCATATTGAAGGTCGTTTTTTCGAAAGAGAGAGGCGGTAGCTTGGGCCATATCGATTTTTTCGTCATCCGTTACACCTTCCATAGCAAGAAACGAAATGAACTGGTTGATTTGATCTAATTCATCGATTGAGTGACTCTCGCCAAAGGAATCAGATTCGATCCATGCAAGAAGATCGACAACTTCGTCATAGGAAAGGGTGCGCAAATCAGGAATGTGGATCGGCTTATGGTATGCTTGTTGCACTACAGTTGTAGGAAATTCAGCTACTGAATGAGCCATGAGTGCAGGGGAAGTTGTGACAAGAAAAGTGGATTGAATGATTTTATGGAAAATTTTCATTTGTATCTCGAAAAACAAAAAGCCTATCAGAAACTGTCTCACATTGGAAAGCAATTTCTGGCCTATTTTTATAGAAAAACGTGAGAATAAAGTGCGATTTTCGCTTCGAGCTCATCCCACTCGGCATTGGCGTTCGAGCCGGCAACGAGTCCTGTACCGGCGTAGAGGCGAGCGATGTTCCCTTCGATTTTACACGAACGGATGGCAACCATCCAGTCTGATTCTTCTCCGGAGGTCCAGCCGATGACGCCGCCATACCAGCAACGGGCAAACGGTTCATGTTTCTCAAGCCACCGAAACGCCGCTTCTTTGGGCGTACCGCAAAGCGCAGGCGTCGGATGAAGAGCAGTCAAGAGATCGGAATCGGAGACAGTTTCTTTCAATGTGCCTGCGCCGCGGCTCACCAGATGTTGCACATGACTCGTCTGATGCAGGTTGACAGGAGCAAAGGCAAATGTATGGCAGAGAGGTTGCAATTGCGCTTCGATGTAGGTGGGGACGAATTGAAATTCTCGCTCCTCTTTTTCCGAAAAAGAATCTCCGAGGGGCCGTGTGCCAGCCATCGCCTCCGTGTGGAGCTGTCGTCCTTTTCTGTGGAAGAGTCGTTCGGGCGTGGCTCCCACAAAGGCTTCGCCTTCTCGCTCGATGCAAAACACCGCAGCTCCCGTGCTTTTGAGTGCAGCGGCGACAGCGGCGGGTTCTGGCGCACTTTCCAGAACAAGGGTGGTCTCGCGAGCGAGGACTACTTTTTCAAGCGCACCTCGCTCGATGTCTTGCATCGCTTGCTCGACGAGTCGTTGCCACTCTTCTTTGGAGGGAGTGTCGCTGCGCTTTATGACGCGGATGGGTTGAGTGGGTGATGGGAGCGCCATTCGGCGATGCATGAGAGCGACGGGTGTTCCAGCAAACGGGAAGAGAAAAAACTGCGCATGGGGCGGAGGCGGGGTTCTATCTTTCCCTCGCCAATAGATGCTCATTTTTCTCCGACGTATAGCGTTACTCCACCGAAGTTCATCGGGACGCGATATGTCTTTGTAAAGCCAGCCTCTTTCATCAGCGCTAAAAAGGCGTCGCCGCTTGGAAACGATTCGATCGTTCGATTCAAGTAGCGATAGGCTTCCTTGTGGCCTGATAGCAAGGCGCCGAGGCGGGGGAGAATCTTGCGCAGGTAAAAGAGGAAAAAGGGGCGAATCCAGTGAGACGGCGTCGAGAATTCTAAGATGAGTGCTCGACCGTCGGACTTCAATACTCGGTGCATCTCTTTGAGGGACTGCAAGGGAGTTTCAACATTGCGGATGCCGAATGAAAAGGTGATGGCGTCGAAGCTCGATGGCTCAAACGGGATGTGCATTGCATCGCCGTGCAAGAATTCGATCTGGGGCCATTTTTTATGGGCAATGGCCAACATCTCTTTCGATAGGTCGAGACCCACCATTTTTCGAATCGACAGACCGGCGCGGGTGATGGCGCCTAGCTGATCTCCGGTTCCGGTGGCTAGGTCGAGCACTTGTAAATGAGGCTGGAGCGGCAAGTGCATCGCGACTTTTTTTCGCCATCGCACATCTTGTCCGAGAGATAGGATCCGATTCACTCGGTCATAGGTGCTCGAGATCTCATTGAACATTTTCCACGATTCAGATTTTTTTTCGCCCATGGACCGCCGTTTGAAGGAGTTCGAAATCATCGTCTCTGAGACGGGAGTATGTTCCGTAGTGAAGGGTAATTTTCTTTTTCGGGTATTGAAGAACAATGACTTGCTTTCTGCTTCCCCACCCCTTTTTTTGAGAAGCCGATTGAACGCCTCGAAGTTCATGGGTATTGACGAAGGCATAGGTTAAAGAGAGAAATCCCCTTTTTTCCAAAAAGGGTCCTATTTTATCCACCCACTCTCGAATGCGAGGTTCCTCTGAACGTAATTTCATCCGATCAGGTCCATAATGGATAGATTGTCTCTTCTCCGGATAATAAAAAACAGCGACTCGCTTGTTTACCCACGCACTTCGCTCAACCACTAACAACTCGTTTGCATCCACCGACCCGTGGCTCAATTCGATCAGAGATGGCTTAACATCAACTGCGGCAATTCCTTTCATAAAGGGTTCCTATTTCTCAAAGCTTCATCCAGACGTTTGAAATCTTCGTCGATCTGTGAATTGTTTGTGGGGTAATGGAAGTTATACTTTTTCAAGCCAAACTCTAGAGCAATTCCTAACCTTTCTGATTTGGGAGCGTGAAACCATCTGTTGATACCGTGGTATTCTCGAAAAAGAATGTCTACTTTTGAAAGGCTGTTTGCATTGATCATTGCAGGCTGGAAAGGGGTTTCTTCAACCATGCTGACTTCTTTCGTTTTGACCTGGATAAAGCCTTTTTGCTGCAAAATGGGCTGCACCCTTTGTTTCCAATCGCTCAAACTCGTATTACACTCGGGCGTATATTGTATGTGAACTTCCGCTGAGGGGTAATAAAAAGAGAGGGTGAATTGCTGTTCTTGAAAAAACCAGTTCACTTGAGCGACAAGCAAGTTCGAAAGAGGCACCGAACAAGAATGGAGCTGAATCATTTCGTTCGTTTGCGTGCCAGCATTTTGAAGATTGATCTCAGGCGGTATTCCATAATCGAAAGCGGTTGGAATATTACCAGTTGAACTCGTCATTGGAACTTCCGTTTAAATGGAGGGGCGATCGTAAAGGGATTCTTTTTTTTTAGCAACGGAGAAGTAAAGACAAAAGCGACAGTCGTTGAAGCCTCTTCTTTTGTGAATCTACTTTTCGATGACCCACTTTCCGTGTTTTTTGATTTCTTTGTACATTGCATCGGGAGCTAAGTCAATTTCTCCAGGCCAGGTGACGGCGCCGTGTTCTATATAGACTTGGTTAAAGAGGTTGATATCTCGCAATACTTCGAACACCCCTGCTTCTGAGCTGAGAATGAGTTTAGATATATCTACTTCACCTTGGGTACCATCTACAAAAGTAACGTCTAAGCGGTAATCAGCCAGTGGCTTCACATGAGTGACCCTCCATGGCATCGAGAACTTTACTCGAGAGGAGGGAGTTTTTGAGGTGTTTTTCTTGTTTCGCATAGTTTCCAATTCTTCATTATACACAACGTGATTCAAAATTTGGGAATTTGGCAAAGCCGGCGCCCAAGATTTCCATCAGGCCGAAGGCCGGCGCGCGACGGGCTCCCTATTTGTAATAGGGGGCCCTAAGCGCGGATGGAAAGGTTGGAATGCCGGCGCAGCCAAAACCCAAATTTTGAATCACGTTGTGTATATTGAGAATTTGAAGTAGTGGTCGATATCAATACTCTAAAT
>JAGWKU010000094.1 GCA_028873375.1 Verrucomicrobiota bacterium | reverse complement strand
GAACTAAAAGGCGGTCACCCGACTGCTTTTTAGTTCTGCATTCTGCACTCTGACTTCTGCACTTCTCACATCCTGTCTTGACTTCTAGCGTCCTCCTCAAGGATAATTTTACCCATGTTTTTGAAAGTAACAGCCGCAGCTACTCTCTTTGCTTTGATGGGGCATGCGGTCGAAATAGAAGTTGCAGATGTCGCGTTAGGCGGGATCGATACTCCCACTGTCTACGCTCAAGCAGATCTGCCTGTCCAATTCCATGAATCGCCTTATCCGCTCGGATGGGACATTCACTTTTCTCCCTATTCGGGAGGACCCGATGTGCTGTTTACGCACCGGTGCATTGAGCGGCTTGAAGGGCTTCTGATTCGGAAAAACCCGGTCTCTTATGCGAGAAGCATCTACACGACTCTTTGGCGACTGAGCGAAATGACCTGTGGCTGGATGGCGGTGAATTACTTGGCGGTCGTTGCTCAACATGAGGTGTTTGGCCACGGCTACCGAATTCGAGACATCAATCGAGGAAGGGCAAAAGTCGACGGCTACTCGTTCGATGTGCCAATTCCCTATGGCCCCGGCGGCGCGGCCACTTCGTATTCAGTTTCTGACAATTTGACGACGACGGAGGAGACGTCGATTGCGATGGCCGGCGTCGAATCGACAGCGATCTTGGCCTTTTTGACCAAGATCAATTGGCTCACGGCAAACTACATCGACCCTCGCCAAACGGTTTTGTATCTCTTGAGCCAACACGACCTCAATCTTTACATCGGCACACTCAAAGCGCAGGGAGACCTGAGCGGCCACGACATTCAGGGCTATATCAATTCGCTCAATCAGACATACACGGCCCACTTTCTCAGTGGCGGAAGGCTCCGCTCGCTCGCCTGGATCAATCTCGCCGATCCATTTACCTATTATTCGATGTATGCGTGGTTTTACTATGTGTTTACTGCCCAAGAGACGGGGATCCCGATGATCCCTCTTTGGAATGGAATGAAGTTTCTCCCCAATGCGCGACTAGGACTCACTCCCTTTGGGCCTGAATATTTTGCTGAATTCTATTTATGCAAAGACAAAACGCCCTATTACTTCTACCTCAAAGCGGGCAATCACTCCGACAACACGTATGTCGGTCTCGGCTTTTTCGCCCCTTCCATTTGGACAGTGGGGAAATGGTTCTTCGGCGCCCGCTTCGATGCGTGGAGACAACCCAAACTCCTCCTCTCGCCCGCAAGCACGCCAATCACCGAAATCGACTTCGATACGCTGCCCAATCCCGACAACCCTCTCTACTCCTATTCGCAGCAGCAAAAGATCCTCTATTCAGCAGCTGGTTCATTCCTCGTCTCGTACCAAAGCCCCGGCCGCTCTGGCTTGCAAACTGAATTTGGCTATAAGGCATGCGGCTTCCTCCCCGGCTATTCGCTCCGTTCCGCTCCGACAGTCCGTTTATTTTATACGCTCCTCTTTTAACACCTCTTCGATCGCCCCCTTTAATCGAGCAGGCCAATCCTTTTTCACTCCAAGAGCTTCACAAACCCTTTGTTCGTCGATTTTTTTTGTCTGTGGATTGGATAAAATCTGCCAAAGAGCCCTTGAATGAGTCGCGACAGGACAGAGGTAGTTTGTCACCAAGAGATCCTCATACACTTCATGGCTCGCTTGGATCGTCGGAATTCCCGCTAAGACAAACTGTGGCGCCATGCTTGTCTGGTAGTAAATCATCGTATCGGCAACCACTTGCGCATCCTCTGAGTTAAATGGCGAGAGATACACGTTAGGCCCTTCTTTCATTTGTTCGATGAGCCTCCCATCTCGATTGGGCCCCTTGGCCGCAGGGTGCTGTTGCAAAACGAAGACAAAAGGAGAGAGATCTTCAACTTCAGCCAGCTCTGTTAAAAAACAGAGAAATGCGGGGAATGCTCGATCAAAATAAACGCTACTATTTCCTCCGGCATACATCAAAATCGTTTGCCCTTTTTCCTCGAGGCCAAGCTTTTTAAACAAGTCTGTGCGGAGAGCTTTTTGCTCCGATTGCCTCCGGAGAGCGATCCTTTCTGCTTGGTGAAGTGGATAATATCCTATCCCCCTCTTCAAATTGGGAAGATGTTCTTCTGCGTGATGCGCGTTGGCAAATAAGACTCCCTCTGCAATTCCCATCACTTTCGTCGCATGCTCAAAATATTCTCCCGGCACAAAGAGCTCTGGGTTGTCATAGTAAGAGAAGCGAAAGGCTTTAGGCGCATGGGTTTTTAGCGCCTCATGCAGGTGGTATTGAAAACTATCGCCCACGTCGGTGATCACAACAGCCGCCTTAGCGCACTTCTTTGCTACCTCGATGGCTGCCGCTTTTTCTTTGTTCTCTAAAGAAAAAGATTCAATCTTTTCGACTTTTCTCTCTTGCAGTTTCTTCAGACCAGCTCCCCCAGCCAGAATGTGAACTTCATACTCTTCTTTCAATACTTCAGAAAAAGCGAGAAAATGATCGGCGGGACCCGTGTGACAGGTGACCAAATAAATAACTGCTGACAAGGGAAGCGACATCGAAACCTCCTAAAATGAAGGAAAGAATTTTAGGAGAGTGGGTTTTAATTGCAAAGCTTCTTTTAAGACGCGAAAGGCTTACGCCGCTTCGAGCTGCTTGACGATAGCTCGGAGGACAGAGCCGATATTTCGACGGATCTTATTGCCGAGAAGCCACCGAACCGGCCAGGAGAATGGCCCTTTGATTTGGACTGAATAACGGATTTCAGAACCGCGGGGAGTAGGCTTAACCGTGTGGCTAAAGACAAGGCGGACGAAGAGAGTTTTCCAGATCACCGAAAACTGCTGACCGGGAATGACATCGACTACTTCATAGCGAAGTTTACTCTGGCTTGCACCGGAAACCCCTTTCTGACCATTGACGATGCCTGACTGGCCATGTTGAGCATGAGCCCGTTCCCATGCTTCCCACACTTTTGCTGGAGACACTCTCGCCTCAATCTTCTCTTCCACAAAAAACTCCCTTTTTAACCGATTTTCTGACTATACCAGGATCAAGAGGCGCTGTGAAGAAGTACTTGATCGCTCTAGCTCTGTTTGCGAGTGGACCGCCCATGGAGTGGGACGGGAGCAAGGTCGAACACACAGACGCCGAATGGGAAGAGATCCTAGGCCGCAATCGGTACGACGTGATGCGGGGCAGACAGCGAGAGCGAGGCTTTATAGGAGCCTATGTCTACACCAAAACGCCCGGCGTTTATTGCTGCGCGGCGTGCAAGCTACCCCTCTTTGACGCTAAGGACAAATACGATGCAGGGAGCGGCTGGCCCTGCTTTAGCCAACCCATCGACAAGAAAAATGTTTACTATAGAGAGGACTACCGACTCCCCTTCAAACGGTATGAAATCGCTTGCCGTCGGTGCGATTCGCATCTCGGACACGTTTTCAATGACGGTCCTCCTCCAAAGAACCTCCGTTATTGCGTCAATTCCATCGCCTTATTTCTAAAGTAGATTTTTAATCGTCTTCATGAGATGTTTATCATATGAATATCCCTAAGCCCCCTCGCTTTCTTATTTTGACTACTTTAGCTGTTTTCCTTTTTGCCTTGGCAGCCGGAATTTTATTCCTCTGCCCGCAGGCAAAACCGACCCAAGAAGTGAGCAATACCCCATGATCCGCCTGCTTCGCAAATATGGCCTTTACGCCGTCTGGGTTCTAGCGATGGTCGGGATGCTCGGCAGTCTCTACGCGAGCGACGTCCTTTATATGAAGCCCTGTTCTCTCTGCTGGTACCAGCGCATTTGTCTCTATCCGCTGACCATTATTGCCGGAAGAGCCGCTTGGCTGGGATTCATCGGGATTGCGGGCTATATCATGCCACTCACCTGGATCGGGATGTTCATCGCTTTTTACCACGTCTGGCTGCAGAGATTTCTCCACACTTCATGGCTCTTTGCAGAGCCGAGCTGCGCTGTGAAAACAACGCTCTTTGGTTTTTTTACTCTCCCCATCCTCTCGGCTATTCTATTTGTTTTGATCAACGCGCTA
Organism: Verrucomicrobiota bacterium; assembly: GCA_028873375.1. Classification (GTDB taxonomy): domain Bacteria; phylum Chlamydiota; class Chlamydiia; order Chlamydiales; family SM23-39; genus CAITMJ01. The sequence goes on along the minus strand of JAGWKU010000094.1, from coordinate 2,372 downwards.
CTGTTCCCTCTTTGGCGCCTCTCTAAAAAGGAAGTCTCATGAGATCTGAAAACATCCAATGGCCCACGACCATTTTCTTAATCGGCTACCATGTCTTCTTAGCCATCGCTTTGCCGATCTACTTCATGCATCACACGTTGTCGGGAGCTATGCTCGGCACGACGATTGCCCTCGTGTTTGCCTCGGGGCTTGCCATCACGGCGGGCTACCATCGCCTCTACTCTCACTTGACTTACAAGGCCCACCCGATCGTCGAGGCAGTTCTCCTGTTTTTCTCGAGCGTCGCCACGCAGGGTAGTGCACTACAATGGTGCCATGATCACCGCCTCCACCACGCCTATGTCGATACCGATCGAGATCCCTATTCGATCAAGAAGGGCTTCTTTTTTGCCCATTTCCTCTGGATGCTCCGCGCTCCAAAGCCAATCGATCCCAAACTCGTCGCTGATTTAATGCGCAATAAAATGCTTGTTTTCCAGCATCGCTACTACGGTCTTTGCATGATTGTCTCCAACCTCATCGTCTTCTTAACGGTGGGCTGGCTCTTCAACGATTATTGGGGTGCGTTCCTGTTCGCCTGGTGGGTTCGCCTTTTCCTTCTCCACCATACAACCTGGTTCATCAACTCGCTCGCTCACACCTGGGGCGATCGCCATTACAGCGAAGAGCACTCGGCCGTCGATAATTACATTCTCTGCCTCCTCACATACGGCGAAGGATACCACAATTACCACCACACCTTTGCTCATGACTACCGCAATGGCATTCGCTGGTACCACTTCGACCCGACCAAATGGCTCATTTGGATTCTGAGTAAAGTGGGTCTCGCCAAAGACCTCAAGCGCGTCAGCGATTTCCGCATCGCCCGACAACTCGTCGTCGATCACAAAAAGCGACTTCTCGAAAAAGTCCGCTCTTCCATCCATGATCTGGGCCTGGAGAAAAAGGTTTCCGATGCGGGAGAAGCACTTCTCGAGCGACTCACTGCCCTCCAAACACTCTACGATCGCTACAAAAAAATCCCTCGCCAAGAAGCTCATGCTCTCCGCGACCAGCTTCGCACGGCGCGCCGCGAGTGGAAAGCTCATTGGAAAGAGTGGAAAAAAGTCATTAAATTGGTGAACCAAAAACCGGGCTTGCAAATTTAATGACTGCCCGCGTGGAGAGGCTCTCAAGAAACGAGCCTTTTTCTTACTTTGCCTGTTTTAAGAATGAGAAGGTCAAGAAAGTCGTTAAGGTCGCCCTTTTGGTCTTGGCTTGGTTCGCTTGCATGTTGGCCGGCACTCTATGCGGGGTCGCCGGATTGCATGTATCTCCCCTCTTCTTCTCAACAAAGCCCTAGCGCGCCGAATCACTCGACAATAAAAGAGCACGCCCTTCCTCCACCACCTTTTCCAGTTCCTTTTCCGACAGCGGCTTGAGTTGAGATTGTAGGAGTAGGCGGGCACAAAAATGGACATGGCCCATCCCGGGCCTTCGAGGGAGATAATGGATATGGACGTGTGGGACTGTTTGACCCGCTGAAGCTCCATTCTTCTGGAGAAGGAGGTATTCGCCAGGTTGGGTGTGGTAAATTTTTTTTATCAATTCCCCCATCTCAGCGAGTTCATCGGAAGTGAGGTCCTCAAAAGTCGCCACGTGGCGGTTGGGGATGACGAGAAAGTGGCCCGGAACGACCGGTTTGTGGGTCACAAGAACCGAAGCGAGAGGGCCAATATAAAGGCTTTGTTCGTTGAGAATGTGGGGTTTGCAAAAGGCGCACCCCTCCCCTTTTCCATTCTGGTAGTCAATTTTTGAAACTCCCCAGACAACGAGAATGAGAAGGAGAACCCACTTGACATGCTTCATCGATAGATTTTATAACCCGATTGTGGTATAAGTTCTAGGATTTTATCTAACACAGGTTGATTTGTGGCGTCTGAGGCAAAGTCCTCACTGGCCCGCTGGCGAGAACGCCTCTGGCCAATTCAAAAGTTCGAGCTTAAAAAGATCCTCCCCCTTCTTTTCATGAAATTCTTTATCTCTTTCACCTATGGCGTTCTCACGACCATGAAGGATGCCTTTGTCGTCACAGGCAAGGGCTCTGGCGCCGAGGTTATTCCAGTGCTGAAAGGATGGGTCGTCCTCCCCGCAGCTTTAGGGGCCACACTTCTTTACTCCAAGCTGAGCAACATCGTCCGTCGCTCCACACTCTTTTACAGCATCATCCTCTTTTTCATGGCCTTCATCTTCCTCTACGGCTTTGTCCTTTACCCAAATCTCGATGCCTTGTCGCCCCATGCGTCGGCCGACTGGCTTCTCGAAAAACTAGGGCCCCACAATAGCCATTGGGTCGCTGTCTACCGCAACTGGATCCAATCGATCTTCTTTGT
>JAGWKU010000093.1 GCA_028873375.1 Verrucomicrobiota bacterium | reverse complement strand
GATAAGCCCATGAGTGAATTGCTCTTATTTACCGGCAGTCCAAATGACTTAATGGAACTGACAGAAGAGGAAAAAAAAACAGCGATCTCTTGGGATCCTACTCTAGTAGATCACTGGAAGACTTGGAAGCGCTATGCGGATCAACTCCCCTCCAAACGCTTTATCCTCACTGAACGTCCTTGCTTTTTCGATCCTTCTCACACCATCTATGCCATCTTGAATATAAAGCGAACTAAAGAGTTGCTCAGCAAACATCGTCTTTCCTTTCAAAAACGAACAGGCCTCTTTTTTAATACCGATGCAGTGATTCATGAGTTTAAAAATCCTAATTCCCTTTTTTGGGAGAAAGTATTTAAAGACCACTATTTATCTGGCTTGTTATTTGGATATGGCCAGGAAAATGTGGCCTATTTCGATTGCGAGAAAGCACTTCCCACATTTTCTGAAAAATACAACCCTTCAGCTACACCAACTAACTTTTCTCTTCCCGTCTTTGCCATATCGCCAACCGACCAAACAACCGAACGTTACCGCCAACAAAGAGTCCAAATACAGCACATTTACCAGAATCAGGATATGATCGAAGTGACTCTCCACCGACTCATAGAGTAGATTGTCTCAAAAAAATGAGATTGCGCGAGAGACTAGCGAGGTGGTATAAGAGGAGATAGGGACATGTGATATGCGTAAGTATTTCTTATTGTTGATCCTCGGATTATTAGCAGCGTGCTCAACGAATCATTCGATTGTGAGCAATATCGATGAACGGGAAGCCAATGAAATCATCGTCTATTTAGCGTCGAAAGGCATTGCGGCTCAAAAGGTTCACGCAGCATCGACGCAAGTGGGCGGCGGCGGTCCGTCGAATATGTACAACATCAACGTCGACAGCTCAAGAGCAACGGACGCGATGGCCATGTTGAACCGAGTGGGTTTGCCGCGGATTCAAGGGACGACGCTCCTCGATTTGTTTGCAAAATCAGGTCTGATGTCGACCGATCGAGAAGAGTCGATTCGGTACCAGGCTGGATTGGCTGAAGAATTGAAGAACACGATCAGAAAGATTGATGGCGTACTCGACGCCGATGTCCAAATTTCGTTCCCGATGCAAGAGGCGACCGCAACGCCAGGAGCTGTGGTGCCCAAGACGACCGCCTCAGTGTATATCAAGCACCAGGGCATTTTGGAAGATCCCAACAGCCACCTGGAGACAAAGATTCGAAGGCTTGTCTCGAGCAGCATCACCGGCCTTAATTTCGAAGATGTTTCGGTCATTTCGGACCGGGCACGATTGTCGGATATCCAATTGGGAATGGATGGAGAAATGATCGGCCCGAAAGGAATGAACGACACCTATGTGAAGATCTGGTCGATCGTTATGACCAAGAGCTCGCTAGGTAAGTTCTGGTTCATCTTTTTCACGCTTATCCTCCTCAATCTCCTGTTTGCAGGAGCGCTCGGTTGGATGATCTACAAATTCTACCCTCAGCTTCTCAAAAAACAGGCTGAAACACCTCCAACTACATGAAGCGAAGCGAGATTGTTCTAAAGGCATTCTTGAATCGCTGCCCTCCGAAAAAGAGGAAAGCGCTCGAGCGCTTTTTGCCCCCAGAAGAGAGAGAGCATCTCGCGCGGTTGCCCGAAATTTCAGCGCCGGCTTCAGCGGCCGATTTTTCGCAGGAAGAGATCCTCGAAGGAGTTCACTGGTCGTGGTTTATCCCCACGTTGAAAAGCTATTCAGAGCGGGAACAGAGGCTGTTTTTAGCCGCGTTGAGCCCCGGAGTCGCTGAACAGCTCGGTCAGACTCTATCGTTGGGAGGGACCTTGGAAAAAGTGAGTTCCTGCGCGAGAGATTATCTCCGAGGGCAACTGCTCCACAGCTTAGCAGGACACCGACTTCTACCGATCGACTTTTTACCCCCCTCGCCTTTGAATCGACTCCTCTCCTTGAGCAAAAAAAAGCTGATGCAGCTCATCGACCGCCTCTCACTCTATGATTTAGCGGCGGAAATGCGCCAAATTGTAGAGACAAAAATCCTGAAGAAAATCTACAGTTTTCTATCAGAGGAACAGAGAAAAGCCTTGAAACAACTTCCGCCCCCCAAAGAAGCTCACTCCATCCCACGCCTAGGGCTCGACCGCTGGGACGGTGAAGAAGAGTCGCTTCGAGTGTTGCTCCACCGCCGTGGACTCACTCGCCTGGGACTCGTCTTGTCGGGCCAAGACCCCGACCTGATTTGGATGATTTGCCATCGATTGGACATTGGCCGCGGCGGTTCGCTCTTTAAACTCTGTGCGCAAGAGACAACGCCGGCGATGACTGAAATGGTGTTGAAGCAGATCGAGGAACAACTATGAAGTATTTCACTCTTCTCTCTGGCCAAGAAGTGCGCCGGGCGCCAGGTCAAAAAGTGATTCCCGCCAAAGAATTTTCAACCCTCCACGAAGCAAGTGAAATCCTCAACCAGGTAAAGCATGAGGGGGAAGAATTTAAGAAGCAACTCGCGATCGACGCCGAAAAGACAAAAGAGCAAGCGTATCAAGATGGGTTCCAAGAAGGACTCACCTCGCTCAACAAGCACCTCTTCACGCTCAATGAAGAACTCAAGCACCTGCGCGAAGACATCCAAAAAAAAATCCTCCCACTTGCGATTTCTGCCGCGCGTAAAATCATGGGAGAAGAACTAAAACTCCATCCCGATCGGATCGTCGATATCGTCCTCACCTCTCTTAAGCCGGTGACGCAACACCGGAAAGTGATCATCTATGTCAATCACTCCGATCTGCATGAAATAGAAAAGAGCAAGTCAAAGATCAAACACATCTTTGAACACTTAGAAAGCCTCTCGATTCAAGAGCGCAACGACATCGAAGCCGGTGGCTGCATCATCGAAACCGAAGCAGGGATCATCAACGCCCAACTGGAAAACCAGTGGCGAGCCCTTGAATCGGCCTTCCAATCTTTCATGAAGAAATAATATGAATGAGCCAATTGTAAAACTCCACGGTAGCGAAAAATCGATGATTTTAGACCCTGTTGAGAGGCCAGGCAATGCCTGGCCGAATCGCGACAGCGGTGGCCTGCCCAGTAGGGCAGGCGAGCTGGCAAGATCTCAAGAGGGCCTAAAAGGGCGATTTTGTGCACCGAAGAGTTTTGCAATTGGCTCAACAAAATGGCTCTTCCTTCTTCTTCTGTGCGTCGGCCTCCCCCTCCTCGCCCAACCAGCGGCGACCAATGGCTTTCAAGGCATCGGCCTTACCGAAGAAGGCATGACAAATCCGTCGCTCACGACCAAGCTCGCCGTCCTCGCCGCCCTTTCGCTCTTGCCCTTTGCGATCATGCTCCTCACTTCCTTCATGAAAATCGTCTGTGTTCTCTCGCTCCTCCGCAACGCCCTTGGAGTTCAACAAACGCCGCCCAACCAAGTCCTCAATGGGATCGCCCTCCTCATCACCATTTACGTCATGTTCCCGACAGGCCTTCGGATGTATACCGCTTCTGAGTCGGTGATCACCACAAATCCGCCCAAAGAAATGCTCTCGGGAGAAGCGGCCGCCTTTGTCGTCAATGTAATCGATAAAGCCAAGGAACCGCTCCGTGAATTCCTAGAAAAAAACACAACTCCTAAGCATGCGAAGCAGTTCTATCTGCTCGCCTATCGGATTTTCCCTGAGCCCTACAAAACATCGCTGCAGCAAAATGATTTCATCGTCTTGATCCCCTCTTTCATCACAAGCCAGCTCAAGAGCGCCTTTGAAATTGGAGTGCTCATCTATCTCCCCTTCTTTGTCATCGACCTGGTGGTCTCGAACATCCTTCTCGCCATGGGGATGATGATGCTCTCTCCCCTCACGATTGCTCTACCGATCAAGCTCCTCCTCCTCGTCATGGTCGATGGGTGGACTGTCCTCATCCAGGGCCTAGCGATGACGTATAGGTGATGAATGTTTAGCAATGAAATTTACCAGCTTTCATACCAGGCGCTGATATTGATCCTCATCCTTTCAGGACCTCCGATCCTCATCAGTATGGTCCTCGGCCTTCTCGTCGCTATTTTCCAAGCCGCAACGCAGATCCAAGAGCAGACTCTCTCTTTCACCGTAAAACTCTTTGCGACGATCTTCACCATCATCGCCTTAGGGGGCTGGCTTAGCCAAGAGGTGCTTCAATTCACGAACACGATTTTTAGCGGCATCCCCAAGTGGAACATGTAAACTCTCTCAATTCGATTGATACTTACGCCAACCTCCTCCTCACCCTTCCGAACCTCTCGCCCATCACCGTTCTCTCGGTCTTTTTTCTCACGTTGGCTCGCATCCTTCCGATCATGACGATCGCCCCCTTCCTCGGCGCGAAAAACATCCCGATGACAACCCGGATGATGTTTAGCGTGGCCCTCGTCGCCATCTTTCTCCCTCAAAATCTCCTCACTGTTACGCAGGAAATCTCCTACGGGCTCGCCTTCATCGGCTACATCCTCAAAGAACTCACGATCGGCTTTGTCCTCGGATTCGTTGCCTCAGCTCCCTTTTTTCTCGCCCAAATGTCAGGCTCTCTCATAGACCACTCGCGCGGCTCCTCCGCCCTCCAAGTAAACGATCCCACCACCCAGAGCCAAACAGGCCCTATCGGCATTCTCTACAACTATCTCCTCATTGCCATTTTCTTCTCTCTGAATGGCCCCTTTCTCTTCTTCGATGGCCTCGCCAACTCCTACCGAATCATCCCGGTCGACCAGATCTTCAGTCCCACCCTCTTCCAGATGAATACACCCTTTTGGAAGCAGATGTTCCACCTCGCTGAAACGATGTTCGACCTCTCCGTTCAGCTAGCGGCCCCTGCCCTCATTGGCATTCTCCTCACCGACCTCTTCCTCGGCATCGCTAACCGCCTCGCACCCCAAGTGCAAATCGTGTTCCTCGGCATCTCGCTCAAGTCATGGGTCGGCATCGCCCTCATGACCGCCGCGTGGACGCTCGTCCTCCGCGTCATGAGCAAAGAATCGATCACCTGGATTCAATCGATGAACCAAATGATCCAGAGCTTCGCAGCTCCCTCCTAAAGAAAAATGCAGAACTCAGAATGCAGAACTACACGCTCTAAATTTTAACTTCTGCATTTTCTTTGTAAAAGTAGACATTAAATCATCAAATTGTCCAATATCAAAACCTAGACATTAGTAATTTAAAAACTTTTCTTTAAAACCTTCTAATTGCAAGGAGTGTAATCATGAAAACATCTATTTTTAGCATTGTATTTGGAACCGCTACGCTAGTTTCGTCGTTTGCTACAGCAGCCAATGCAGCTTCAGGCAATCATCTCTTCTATTCGCAAAAAGCCATTGAAGAGAATTTAAAGATGTACAACGACAGCGAAAAGGCTGCCTTGCAAAAAGACCTGGAGAACGTTCGCAAGTCGTGGTTTAGCGAAGTGCGCGATTCCTTGCCCAAGCCCCTCTATTTAGCGAGTGCAGGAGCTCCGGGCTCTGCAAAGACCTCTATCATGGAGAGGTTCATGCAGGACAACGGGCTTACCACTAAAACGGTCTATATTGATCCCGATCAACGAGCCCTCAAGCTCCTGACGAATACTTACCAAGCGGAGCTCAAGAGGATCGTCAATTCTCCCAGCGAGATTAAAAACGCCTACGACAAGTGGAAAGGAGGATCGAAGTACATCACTCTCACCCTTCTCGAAGAGGCTTTTACTCAAAAGAAAAGCATTGCGCATGGAGCCGACTTAACGACGGACGATACTGCAAAGTTTCTGTCCAAAGTCAAGGATGCGGGCTATGACATCATGCTTCTCCTCTGCTCTGCAGATGATGAGTTTCGACAAAAGACCATTCAATTCAAAAATGATGTGGAACAGTTCTTTAACATCAATCCTACGGATGAAGTGAACAAATCCAAGTACTTCACCCAGCAAATGCCCACCTACTTCACCTATGCCAACACGCTCTATCTCTATTGGAGCAATGAGCTAGGGACAAGTGAACATGTCGCTGCCATCCTTCAGAATGGCAATGTCCAGGTGGTCAATATGGATGCGATGAACCACTTCGTTCAAAAGTACGAAGCAGACCGAGCCGTCCTCGCCAAAGAAGGGAAGAAAATCCCCGCTTGGGACGAACTCGTCAGAACTTATCAGAAACGGTTCTAAATGTGCTCAGCCCCTGCGAAAGCAGGGGCTTTTTTTCCAAGAATACAAGAGATCTTTCTATCTTATTATGAATACAATCTCTTTCTCCCCTCTGGATTCCACTTCAGGGTGATTTAACTAAAATTTTTTGACATCTTTTCGCAGAAAATAATTGCCAGAATTCCCTGTAAATACCCCGCACCGAAAGTTGCAGCTCGTCTCACTGCAGCAAGTCCTCTCTGAGGATCTGCAACCGCAGCTATATTCATCGCCA
>JAGWKU010000008.1 GCA_028873375.1 Verrucomicrobiota bacterium | reverse complement strand
ATCTGTAACTGTTCTTGTTCGGCCAACACAGAATAAACAACCCCACCAATGGAAACTCTAATATCCGATTTTATCCCCTCAACTATGTCCACTCTATAATCTGAATTGCCAAAACGAAACTGAATAGACATAAATGCTTACCTGGACTTTCCCATACAGTATTTAACTCGAAGGATTTTTTCCATTGATACTTTCCGACTGAGGCGAGCGCTGAACGCTCAAAAATTCACATGAACCCCGCCCTAAAGGACGGGGAATGATTTGGGAGGAGTTTCGAACTCCTCCCAAATTTGGATGTGAATTACCCGGCCCTAAAGGACCGGGTTTCCGGAGACCTGATGAATCTAACTCAATTGTCGCGACACTGTGGCGACAATCTTTTGTCCGTTAGTCCAAAGGCGGGGGAAAAGGCTACGCAGCCCCCTTCCCCGCAGGCGTGGCGCAGCGCACGCCTGGGTTGCCCTCACGCATGGATTGCTTCGCAGCCCATGCTGCGGGCCCGCGGTTCTCGCGCTGCATCGCGCTTCACTCGAAACCAGACGAAAGCCACGCAGGTGGCTTTCTCAACTCTCCAAACACAAAAGGCTTTTATCCTTTCGGATAAAAGCCTTTTGTGTTTTGAGACTTGCTGGTTTCGAACCAGCGACCCTCTCATTAAAAGTGAGATGCTCTACCACTGAGCTAAAGTCTCGATAATGACCCCAAGGGGATTCGAACCCCTGTTCGCAGAATGAAAATCTGATGTCCTAGACCGGGCTAGACGATGGGGCCATTTAAAACGGTGTCTATTTTAGTGTATCTTCCTTATTTTGTGCAATAAAGAGTTAAACTGTAAGGATCTCTTTTTCCTTCTCTGCGCATGTTGTATCGATGTCTTTGCAGTAACGATCTGTGAGTTCTTGGATCGTTTTTTCCAACTTCTTCATGATGTCTTCTGGAATTTCACCGTCAGTTTTTTGCTTGCGCACTAACTCGTTGTATTTGCGGCGTACTTCGCGCATGGAAATTTTCGCTTTTTCACCAAGCTCTTTGCACTGCTTTGCAATTTGTTTGCGAATCGATTCATCCATCGGTGGAATGTTGATTCGGATCACTCTTCCATCCACCATGGGATGGATTCCGAGATTGGCTGCTTCAATGCCTTTCGCAATGGCGTTTGCAGTACTGGGATCAAAAGGAGTAACGACGATTTGACGAGCTTCGGGAACGGTGATCGTGCCGAGCGATTTGATCGGGGCACGAGCTCCGTATGCTTCGACCATTACTTTGTCGAGAACAGCGGGATTAGCTCGTCCTGAGCGGAGAGCTTTTAATTCTTGTTTCAAATGATCGAAAGTAGCTTGCATCGCTGCTTTCACTTGATTTTCCACGGAACTCATCGTCCCTCCAGGTTAGGATTGCCCGATTTTCCAACGCCAGAAGCAGCGAATCGAAAGCGGTTTCCCAATTTTTTTCGCGCAAAGCTCAAGGAATTGCTGGACCGTCACCGAAGTGTCTTTGATATACTTTTGGTGGATCAAACAAACTTGCTCTTCAAAGGCCTTGATTTTACCAGCGACAATCTTCTCGACGATGTTCTCTGGTTTTCCTTGGACTTGTGAGCGGGCAATTTCCTCTTCGCGTGCTCGCACGTGTGGGGGGATTTCATCGGGTTTGAGGTACTCTGGGCTTTCTGCTGCGGTGTGCATCGCAATTTCCTTGGCAATCCCCTCTTGATCAGAGGCGCCTTGGAGTTCGACGATGACGACGAGCTTACCGCCCATGTGAGAATAAATACCATAGGAGCTATCTGGGTGCTTGTGGAGCACTTCCAGACGGCGGAGTTGGATATTTTCTCCGAGGGCTTGGATCAGGAGATTGCGGTATTGATCGATGGTGATCGATTTGTCTTTGTAATAGTGTTGTTGGAGAAAATCGACCAATGACTTGGGCTTCGTCTCCAGCGCTTGCTTCACGACATCGTGTAAGAAATGCTTGAAGCGGTCGTTTTGCGCGACAAAATCGGTTTCCGCGTTGGCTTCGGCGATGACAAGTGTATTCTTGTCTTCACCCGTGAGAATCAAACCTTCTTTGGTCTCACGGCCTTCCTTTTTCACGCCAGCGGCCATTCCCGCTTTGCGAAGGACATCGACAGCCTTTTCCATGTCGCCTTGGGCGAGAACCAGGGCTTCTTTGCACTTGCCCATTGCTACGCCGGTGCGCTCTCGAAGCTCTCTAATCATGTCTGCTGTAATGTCTCTCATCTCTATCCTTCGTCTGATTCGTCTTCGGTTTCTTCTTCCTCTTCATCATCTTGAGGAGGAGTCGCATCGTCTTTATCTCCTTTCGACTTAGGGAGATTCATGTCATTTTTCTGATCGATGATCGCTTGTGTCAACGATTGAAGGACAATCTTGATGCTCTTCAAAGCGTCGTCGTTGCAAGCAATGACATAATCAATTGGATCTGGATCGCAATTGGTGTCGACGAGAGCCATCACAGGAATACCGAGTTTATTGGCTTCTGCAACCGCAATGTGTTCACGGCTGGGGTCGACGACGACGAGAAGACCAGGTAATTTGCGCATAGAGCGGATACCAGAGAGGTTTCGATCGAGCTTGATTTGCTCTTTCGTCAATTGGGAGATCTCTTTTTTGGTGAGACCTTCGCCACCTGCGGCAATTCTCTTTTCAATTCTCTCGAGCGTTTTGACCGATTGACGAATCGTGGAGAGATTGGTGAGCGTTCCTCCGAGCCATCGTTCACAGACGTAAAATTCGCCGCACTCTTCAGCCGATTCTCTCACGACCAATTTCGCTTGCTTTTTCGTACCGACGAAGAGAATCGATTTTCTCTTCTTGACGTTGTCGCGAATGACTTGAGTCGCTAGGCGGATTTGTTGTAGGGTTTTTGCGAGGTCGATGATGTAGATACCGTTTCTCTCTTCAAAGATGAAACGTCTCATCTTGGGATTCCAACGCTGAGTTTGGTGCCCGAAGTGGGCGCCTGATTCGAGTAACTCCTTGATGGTTACTCCTGCTGCTTTTTCTTCTTGTGCGGTAGCCAAATTTACATCCTCATATTTAAGTAGCGCCTGGACAGAATCGAACTGACACTCGTAGCTTGGAAGGCTACTGTTCTACCATTGAACTACAGGCGCGTGTGTCCGGGCACAACATTTAAAAAAACGAAATAGTAATTTTAATGGAGACCCTCATTATTTTCCAAGGAAAATCGGTCCCGCACAAAATTCTTGAACAGCTGCTCGAAGTGCAGCTCGGCCTTTTCGTGCTGTTCCGGCACCTTGTCCGAGGGAGAACTTCCTTCCTTTAGGAAGGAAATTCTTCAATCGAGTATAACTGCTGAGAGATGAACCCCGCCCTAAAGGACGAGGAATGATTTGGGAGGAGTTTCGAACTCCTCCCAAATTTGGATGTGAATTACCCGGCCCTAAAGGACCGGGTTTCAGGAGACCTGATGAAAAATGAAACCTTAAAATCGAATCGGGTCCTCCAAGTCATTTTGGCCGCTTTTCTGATCATCGCCTTTCGAGTTTGGCACCTCCAGGTGATTCAGCGAGAGGAGAAGCAGAACCTCGCAGAGCGGCCGAAAAGAAGGGTCATCGTCGAAAAAGCGGATCGAGGGACTCTGTGCGATCGATTTTCTATCCCATTGGCTGTCAACAGGATATGTTATAACGCAGCCATTTACTACAACCAGATTTCCCAGATTCCAGCCATCTCCTGGAAGTCGGACAAGAAAATCAAGACCTATCCTAGAAGAGAATACATCGCCAAGCTCTCCCAAGAGCTCGGCGCGATCCTCCATTTAGACCCGGGGCGGGTCGAGGATTTGATCTATTCAAAGGCCTCTCTTTTTCCCCACGTCCCTTTCCTCCTTAAAACCCACCTGACCGAAGAGGAGCATTACCGGCTCGCCCTTCTGGAAAAGGACTGGCTTGGGATCCATGCGGAAATTGCCTCAGAGCGCTTTTACCCGAGAGGAAAAGCGGGGGCAAGCCTGATCGGCTCGATGGGATCGATCTCTTCTAAAGAATATTGGGCAATCGCCGAAGAGTTGAGCATGCTCGAAAAAATGGTTGAAGAATGGGAACAGGGGCAGGGAGTCGCCTTACCGGCCGGCTATTCTTCCTTTGAAGCTGCCGTCCGCCGGCTCCAAGAACTGCGAGAAAAGGCCTACGCGATCCAAGATCTTGTCGGCAAATCCGGCATAGAGGGGCAATTTGAGCAGCTCCTGCGAGGGTTTTACGGAAAGAAAATTTTTGAAATAGATCAAAAGGGGCGTTCTTTGCGCGGACTGCCGAGAGGCAAGGAGGCGATTCCTGGTCAGCAGATCACCCTTTCGCTCTCCATCGAACTTCAAGAATTTGCCGAGGGGCTTCTCGCCCAAGATGAAGCATGGCGAGAAAGTCGCACTTTGGCCACAGACCCGACCACCAAAGAGAAAAAAACTCTCAAGCAGCCGTGGATTCGAGGAGGGGCCATTGTCGCTCTCGATCCAAAGACAGGCGAAGTCATTGCTCTCGCAAGCACGCCGCGATTTGACTCGAACGATTTCATTCCCTCCTCAAATCCGGTAATCCAAAGCGCCAAGCAGCGAAATATCCATCGGTGGCTTGAAAGCGACCGATTCATCGGCTCCATTTGGGATGGGAAAGAAGAATTGTCTCGCGAACATTTCACTCCCGCCAAGGGATTTTCCGAAGAGAGGGTTCCTCTCACATGGGAGCGCTTCCTCGAGATGATTGTCCCTTTCGAGGGTGTGTGGAAAACGTTTTTCCAACGGGTCGACGATGTGAAAATAGCGGTTCAAGTACAAGAAGATTTCGAGGCTCTGTTGCATTTTTCAAGCGTGCGAGATCCCTCTCTTCTCTTGGAAGAAATTTACAGCGGTCTATGGCAAGCAAAAAGCCCTGAAGCCGCAGCAGCGTGGAAACGGCTCGATCCATTGCTCACTCCCCTACTTTCCAATGGCGATCGATTGCTCGCGGTCGATCTTTGTCGTTTGGTCGTCCACGCTCCTGCGATGAGCGATGGAGCACTCAAGATTTTGGGTCCTGTTAAGTTGAGTCAATATCGGACATTCAATCAAACTCTCTGCCGATTGGAGGCAGAGCTGAAAGAAAAAGCACGTGCCGCGTTTTCTCAGCACGAATTCAAATCGTGGCGAGAGGTACATCAAAAATCCTTTTTGGCCGAGATACGAAAACGAGAAAAGCAAGAGAGTCTTTCTCCTCGCCCTTATCTCGATTATTTAGATCAAAAAGAACGGGAACTGTTTGAAGAGGTATGGAGAGAGCAGAGACTCTCTGCGTTAGCCGCAGCGCTTCCCGACAACGAGCTCAAGCAACTTTGCAAATCTTTGCCCGAAGAAGAGGTGAAGAGTATTCTTCACTCGTTCCGAAGCTTTCCCGAGCTGCAGCGTCCTCTCCTCGGTGGGTATCGAGGGCTCAGGAAGAAAAAAGGAGAACAGACCGAAAGAGAATTGGCCATGGCTTTTTACCCGGTCGGAGGGTTTGGCCAGAGTCGTTCGTATGCTTTTCAAACAAGCGGTCCTCAAGGATCGCTCTTCAAGCTCGTGACAGCCTATGCGGCTCTGGCGCAGACAGGAGGATCCAATCCCCTCACTTTGATCGATGAAGTGAAGCAAAACGGTCGTACTCAAACCGTGGCGACAAGTCTCTCGGGAGTCCCCTATCCTCGGATATACAAAGGCGGACGCCTACCCAAAACGAGCTCCTTCAACGTGGGAAAAATCGATCTCATCGGAGCATTGGAACGATCGAGTAACTCTTATTTCTCGATTTTAGCTGGGGATGTTTTGCGAGATCCGGAAGATCTCAATATCGCAGCTCACTTGTTTGGATTTGGAGAGCGGACGGGCATTGATCTGCTCGGTGAGGCGCGAGGATTCTTACCAACTGATTTAAGCGAAAATCGAACAGGGCTTTATTCTGCAGCGATTGGGCAGCATACTCTTTTGACAACGCCGCTGCAGTCGGCGAGGATGGTCGCTGCGATTGCCAATGGAGGGAAACTGTTAAAACCCATTTTGGCAAAAAAAATTACCGGCCCCATGCCCGATCACGAGCCGCTGAATGCTTTTGAAGCAACGGCGATGCAAGAAGAGTTCCGCTATCTGGGGCTTTCCTTTCCCCTCTTTACGGCCGCTCTTCGGCCTCTCGAAAAATCTCATTCCAACATTCAAGAGCCTCAGCTCATTCGAACTCTTGAATTGCCCAACTCCATTCGATCGCCGCTGCTCGAAGGAATGGATCGAGTCGTCTGGAGTGCCCAAGGCAACTCTCGGCCCGGCATCATTCGGAAGTTGCAGGCAAATCCCGCCTTGATTCCTTCCTACTTAGCCCTACGGCATCGGCTATTGGCAAAAACGGGCACTGCTGAAATTCTCTTCAATCCCTTCATCAATCCTTCGAGTGCCGCCCAGATGTGCAAGCACATTTGGTTTGGCTCCATCGCATTCCCTTCCGAGAAGTGGGAAGATCCGGAACTCGTTGTCATCGTCTATCTCCGCTATGGGGATAGCGGCAGGGAATGCGCTCCTCTCGCAGCTCAGCTCATCAACAAATGGCACGAACTCAAGCAGAAGCATCAAAAAAATTATCAGCATTGCCGGCTTTCGACTTCTGACTTAGAGAAGTAGGCGATGGTTGATTGGAGGCCTTGCTCGAGTGGAACTTTGGGTTCCCAGTGGAAGAGGAGGCGAGCTTTGGAGATGTCGGGGCGACGCTGTTTGGGATCATCGGAAGGAAGGGGCTGGAAGATGATGGGCGAAGAGGAGCCGGTGAGGCGAAGGACTTCGCGAGCGAGGTCGAGGACGCTATATTCGGTGGGGTTGCCGATGTTGATGGGTCCTGTGATGTTAGGCGGGGTGTTCATAAAGCGAAGAATCACTTCGATGAGGTCATCAACGTAGCAAAATGAGCGGGTTTGAGAGCCGTTGCCGTAAAGAGTCAGGGGCTGATTATTGAGCGCTTGGACGATGAAATTGGAGACGACGCGGCCATCGTTGGGATGCATACGAGGGCCGTAGGTATTGAAGATGCGGGCCACTTTGATTGGAATGTGATGAACCCGGTGATAGTCGAAGAAAAGGGTTTCTGCGCAGCGCTTTCCCTCATCGTAACAAGAGCGATAGCCAACAGGATTGACGTTGCCCCAGTATTCTTCGCGTTGAGGATGGACGTGGGGATCGCCATAAACTTCGCTCGTAGAGGCTTGAAAGATTTTACACTTCAGCCGCTTGGCAAGACCTAGCAAGTTGAGCGCGCCGAGCACACTAGTTTTGGTCGTTTGAATCGGATCTGCTTGGTAATGGATCGGCGAAGCAGGGCAGGCGAAATTATAAATCTCATCGACTTCCACGTGAAGAGGAAGGCAAACGTCGTGGCGTAGGAGCTCAAAAGAGGGATGATCGAGGAGATGAAGGATATTATCGCGCGTTCCAGTTTGGAAATTATCGACGCAGAGAACCTCATAGCCTTCTTGCAAAAGGCGATCGGAGAGGTGCGAGCCCAAAAAGCCGGCGCCTCCTGCCACTAAAATTCGCTTCCGTTTTGTTGTTTTCATCAGGTCTCCGGAAACCCGGTCCTTTAGGGCCGGGTAATTCACATCCAAATTTGGGAGGAGTTCGAAACTCCTCCCAAATCATTCCCCGTCCTTTAGGACGGGGTTCATTCAAAGGCAATAAAAGTTAATCGGTTTTTATCGTACGTCCAATCCATGAAGGGTGTCAACTGCTCGGGTTGTTCTCCTGCGACAGTGACAATGGCTTTTTCCGAATGGGAAAGGAGGGCTTTTGCTTCTGCGAGATCGAGGGGAGCTGGCAGCCACATCAGGACGAAATCATAGGAAGTCTTGGCTTGATCGACGAGCGTTTTAAATCGGTGCGACTGGAGCGATTCCATTCCAAAAGGAGAAAAACCACCAGCAGAGATGAAATCGAATCCGTTGGCGCGTCGCAGAGGAATTTCTTCTACTTTCTCTTGTAACCACTGCAGCAGTCCAGGGCGATCGCTGTCCTGGAATTTGGCATTGAAATCGCAACGGACCAAGAGCACTTGCTTTCCCATGCGCGCCAAGTTTTGAGCAAGCGCATACGAATAATCGGGTCCTTTCCCACCGACGAGGCCTACCGTTTTCTCTGAAGAACCGCTTTCTAAAAAGAGGGCGAGTCGCCGGAGTGTCTCCAGATCAGGACCGCTCAACAGTTCGACTTCGGGTCCATCGCAGATGGCGCTAATGACGCCAGAGTAAGGGTAACGCATCGAGACCAATTTATTTGAAAAGGTGGGAAACCCTTTTAAAATCGCGCGGGCGATGAGAAACAAGAAAAGAGCTACTGCGGCAAATATTCCACCCATCGCTGCTTTGAGATAGAGATGGGGCTTTTTAGCCAATAGCGGGACGATGGCAGGATCGAGTGGTTTCGATTCGACATGATGCAAATGTTGGCCGATGGTCTTCGATTCGACGAGCTCTGTCAATCCCGTCATTACCTTCGTCGCCATGCCCGTTTTTAAGTTGAGCCAATTCTCCAGTTTCCACCTGTCGGGAAATTCAAGGGCAAGATTTCTCAATTCTATCATTTTCAATTCGAGGAGCTTTTTTTCCTCTGCCAGATTTTTTTTATGATCTTCGATCGATTCATCGAGCCTTTCCTCCAGAACAGACAGTTGTTGATGAATGGAGTCCAAGCCAGCGCTTTGCAAAGCGGCGATTCTCTCCCGAATCAAGTGGGCATTCAAATCTTCTGCTTTCCACAACTGGGTTAAATGGTCTTCTAGTACTTTGTGATAGAAAACGATTTCCTCTTTCCACCGCTCCCCTTCTTTGGAACTGCGATGTTTTTCATCTTTTAGCTTCAGAGAAAGAGAGTTGACGCTCTCGATGATTTTTTGGCTGATAGGATCCTTCAAAACAACGGCTAAAGAACCTACCTCAAACCCTTGTTGGGATAGCTGTTCTCTCAATTGAGAATACTGGCGCAACAACGCTTCAGTTAAATCGAGCTTGTGGACATATTCCTTAAAGAGTTGTTGCGATATTTTGAGATCAATTCCATCCAATTCAACTGAGGTTGTTCCTGGATGGGTCACTCGCTCTTGCAAAATTTTCTCTCTGACGGAGAGGAGCCGAAGATGGTTGGAAAGATAGTCGGATAAATCAGTTTGCTGTGCCGTTGGAAATTCTTTTGCCCACGCAAATGAGGAGGAAAAAGCAGTGTTTCCAGCCTGTAGCGATTGGAGGAGCTGCTCTGTTTCTTGTTTTTGGGAACGAATAGAAGAGAGCTCTGTAAAATATTTTTCCATCCCTGGTTCAGTAGAATGTTTCTGAACAGCCAACTCGAGGAAATCTCTCTGTTGTTCCAGAGATTGAATTTCATTAAAGGTATGCGTTAAAGAGGAAACAAAAGAACCACTTGCAATCCCTGTAAAGGAGAGATTTTTTTTCTCAAGAGCGGCGATCTCTAGATCGATTTCCAATGATCGAGAACGCATTCGATCATGAGGACCTAAATAGCCAGCAATCTCCTCTTTGAGTCCCACAAATCCTTTTTCTTTTAACCCTTCTTTTAAATAAGAAGCGTGATCTTCAAAAACACCTTCTAATCTAGCATAAATTTTTGCTTGCTCTTGCTCCAAATAATTCATTTGTTCTGAAACTAGCTGATTGTATTCCCGTTTTAGATATTTCTGATATTCTTCCATGAGTCCATTTAAGATTTGAGTCCCTTGGAAGCGACTAGGCCAAGAAAAAGTGAGGTCGTAAATGGAATGATTGGTTTTCGTGCTCACAATTTTGAAATTTCTTTTGACTTCTTGAGCAGCTCCCAGCCAAGGAGCTATCGAAAGAACGTAGGGTTTTTTGAAAAACAACCGCTGAGGAACTTGGGAACAAGTAAATGCTACCTCTCCTATTTTCACTGGGGTTCCTACTTCCCCAGTAGTCAAAAAATTCCCTGCAACATCGAAAACGTCAAAATGTTCTCGGTCCAAGAACTGAAGGCGAAAAGAGCACTCTTTTTCTCCTCCATATCGAACATGTTCAAACGAAAAATCATCGACTTCCGGAAGAGGAGCCCCTCGCTCCGCTTTTAAATTATTGCGAATACAAGAAAGAATTTTAGCAAGTCGACCTTGTCTTTGAACAGAAGCTTGTAAACCAAATCGCTCGGCTAAAGGACGGAGAACTTGGGAAGATTTCATGAGAGCAATGGCCTGTGGCTGAGAAATTCCTCCTCCAAATCCACTCAATAGCTCCTTCAAGCCGGCCCCTTCTCCGGTTTTTTCTGCGCCCTCCTTAAAGGTCGCTTCGATAGCAAAGTAAGGAGGCGTAAGGAGTAGCTGAGAAAAAACAATCAATGCTGTGACCAAGGAGACTTTAGCAAGGGTTTTTCGAGAGCGGAAGAAGGCTTTGGCGATGTCATCCCAGGTAAAGAGGCGCTCTTCTGGATCGTGGATTAGGGGTTCGCTTCTCATGGGGCGAAGAGTCCCCAGTTTGCACATCCGCCGCGAACCGCTTCAATGCCGCCGAGGAAGGGAGGAATTTGAGAAATAAAGCGATTCCAGTTGGTGATCGGTTTAGCAGCGACATAGACGATATCGCCGGGCATGAGAAGAAGACTTTGATTGGGAAGATGGATCACAAGCTCCCAATTAAGGGTATAAATCTTTGGCTTTGAGATACTTCCGCGAATGACTTGGATGTAGGAACGGTCACCAGTAAAGGGGATGCCGCCAGACTCAGCCAACGCTTGGCGAAGCGTTGTGCACCCGATCGGGAGAGAGATCACTCGCTCACAGCCCACTTCCCCCATCACCATGAGGCTTGCCGCATTGGTCTCTGCAATGTAAATCTTGTCACCACCGCGCATGACGATATTTTGACTCATATCGCCATGTTTGATCAGTTTGACGAGATCGACAGAGAGGGCCTTGCCGTCGCGCAAAATATAACTTTTAAAGAGATTGGCTTCAGGAGGGATTTTCGCTTTGGAAAGGACATCGAAGAGACGCATTTTCCCATCGACAGGGATGCTGGAAAGACCAACGAGGCCAGCGAGTTCTACTTTCCGAACAATCCGCTCTCGATAGCCGATGAACACTTCGGTATCTAGAATTTGCCCATTGTATTCTTCTTGGATTTTTTGACGGGCCTGCTCGAGGGTGAGGCCAGCGACATGGATAGGAAATAGGTCAGGAAGGCGAATCTTTCCATCAGCCACTTTAAAGCCGACAGCCGCTCCGATGCTTTGAACAGCTCTGGTGATGTCTTCTCTTTTGGGATGGAAGACGGCGATTTGGAGTATGTCGTCTTCGCCGATCACATCTTGGTATTCGTCAAGGAGGGCAGGATCGAGCTCGTCATAACAAACTCCCTGCATCTCTAAAATGGCAAATTTACCTTCTGCAATTCGGTAGGAGTCGCGGACGAATTCATCCGAGCCGTAAATCTCTTTCCCCATGTAAGTTTCACTACAGGAGCTTAAAAGAAGAACGAAGAGGGAGATAACAGCTACCCGAAAAAAAGCCATGCAATTTAAGAATCCTGAACTTTAGAATAGTTGATTGTATACCAAAATATGTCTTTATCCATGAAGCGGATTTTCATCACCGGAGCAGCAGGATTCATCGGTTTCCATCTGGCCATCGCAGCGCGCCGTCGCGGAGATTTCGTCGTGGGGCTCGATCTTTTTAACAATTATTACTCGCCAGAGCTTAAGCGTACACGACAAAAACTTCTTCTCAAAGAGGGGATCGAGGTAGTAGAGGGAGACATTTGCAATACACCGCTTTTAAAACAGCTGATCCAACAACAGGGGATCACGCATGTTGCTCATCTGGCGGCACAAGCGGGAGTGCGCCATTCGCTGACCCACCCCAATGATTACGTCGACGCCAATTTGCAAGGTTTTCTCTCCGTACTCGAAGCATGCCGCTCGTTTCCAGAGATCAAACTCACTTACGCCTCTTCCTCGTCGGTGTATGGGCTGAATAAAAAAATTCCTTTTAGCGTCGAGGATCGAACCGATGAACCGACCAATCTCTACGGCGCGACGAAAAAAGCGAATGAGATGATGGCCCACGCCTACCATCACCTCTTTGGATTGCCGGTCACGGCGTTGCGTTATTTCACTGTGTATGGGCCGTGGGGACGACCCGATATGGCCTACTACTCGTTTGCTCAACGAATTTGGGAAGGCAAGCCGATCCAGCTCTTCAATCAAGGGAAGATGCGGCGCGATTTCACCTACATCGACGATATTGTGAAAGGAACGTTAGCTGCAATCGATTTAGGCGCTGCGTGCGAAGTGTTCAATCTCGGCAATCACCGTCCTGTTGATCTTCTCTATTTCGTGCAAGTTCTAGAGAACTCGCTGGAAAAAAAAGCGGACTTAGAATTTTTGCCGATGCAACCAGGCGAGGTGGTCGAGACATTTGCTGACATTGAAAAAAGCCAACGGCTCTTGAATTTTCAACCTTCCGTGACGCTAGAAGAGGGAATCCCCCACTTCGTCGAGTGGTTCATAAAAAGGAACGGAGCGCGCGGGGAAGAAAATCGATCAGATCAGATGCTGAATAACCATACGAAGTCTTTGCTTTAGCAGCAACTTCTCCCGCGATCGCGTGGAGAGTGACTCCCAAGAGGGCGGCTTCCTCTATTTCTTTTCCTTGGGCAAGGAGAGCGGCGAGAATGCCGGTGAGAACGTCTCCTGAACCAGCGGTCGCCATCCCCGGGTCTCCTCGTGGAATGATCACTGGCAACTCCCCTTTTCGCAAAATGAATGTGGGGGCCCCTTTCAACACCAAAACGACCTTTCGCTTTTCGACGAACGTTTGACACTGCTTTAAGTAAGCTTCTTCTTGAGTTGCTGGTTTTTTCAGAAGGCGACTCATCTCGCCGCGGTGAGGTGTGAGAATAGCATGCCTTGGCCAGCGAGTGATCTGAGGCAAGAAGTAGAGCGCATCGGCATCGAGAACACACGGCTGTTTGATCTGATGCAAATGCTTGGTGAGCCACGCTTTCACTTTTTTATGGCGGCCCAGGCCAGGACCAACAAATACGGCTTGCGCTTTCTCGAGCGCCTCTTTCCACGGACGGGCTGCCCAGCGCTGACAGATCAATTCATCAGCGGTGAGGCCAATCTCATCGAGGCTGAAAATTTTGACAATGCCCGCGCCTGTATGCAAAGCGGAAAGCCCTGATAATTTGACGGCGCCGGGAAGTTCTTCGGAGCCTCCAAATCCAACGACAAAGCCCCTCTCATATTTGTGACGCGTGCGGGGCATAGAGGGAAGTTTTAATGATTTAACATCGGGGATCCAAGCGACTGGTTTGGCCTGTTCGAGCGCCTCTTTTGAAAGTCCGAAATTTTCGAGGTGAAATTTGCCGGTGCAGTTCCATCCATCGCGTAAAAAAAGGCCGATTTTAGGAAGGCCGAGCGTCACTGTCTCTGTCGCTACGATAGCCCCTTTTCCTTCGCCTGTAGTGCCATTGAGCCCCGATGGAATGTCGATGGCGAGGATCGGTTTGCCGGAGCGATTGGCCCGCTCAATGGCAGTGGCAATCGATTTTTCGAGAGGGCCGCGAAATCCGACGCCGAGAAATCCATCGAGGAAAAGATCGACTTCCAAAGAATCGTCGAGACGGCCCCCTGCGCGAATGAATTCTTTTCCTAGTTTTTGGTTGAGCGGGCTGCACTCTTCGGAAGGATAGAGAGCCCAAGCAGAAACGGAGATCCCTTTTTTCAGAAGAGCGAGTCCTGCGGCGTACGCGTCTCCTCCGTTATTTCCTTTGCCGACGAGAAGGGTGACTTGGCGCGCTCGCTTTACGAAAGCGGCGATTTTTCGCCCCGCCTCACGCATAAACGCCTCTTCCTTCGCTCCACGTGCAAGCGCCCACTTCTCAATACGAGCCATCTCTTGCGCGGTAACTACCGAAATCATAGGTGTTCTTCTTTAATGGCGCGGGTGAGGAGGGCTTTGACCGCTTCGCGAGGATCGAGGTTTTCGTAGATGATCGAGTAGGTCGCCTCAGTGATGGGCACGGGGATGCCGTTCTTGCGAGCGAGTTCTCGGGCAGAGACGCAGGTGTAAATACCTTCGACGGCCATGCCGATTTTTTGGCGGGCTCCTTCTGGTGAAAGTCCTTCGGCCATTAGGCGGCCAAAACGGTAGTTGCGGCTGTGGACAGAGAGGCAGGTGACGCAGAGATCGCCCATGCCAGAAAGACCGTTGAGGGTTTCGGGGCGGCACTGTTTGACAACCGAGAGTTTGCGCATTTCGTGAAGGCCGCGGGTCATGAGGGCTGCTTTGGTATTGTCACCGCCGCCGAGGCCATCGGCCATTCCGCAGGCAATCGCGATGATGTTTTTCATCGCCCCGCCAAAGCTCACGCCGCGGATATCGCTGTTGGGATAGATGCGAAAGGTAGGCGTGGTAAAGAGCTCGTGGATCAGCTTCATGAGCGACGACTCATAAGCAGAGCACACGACCGAGGTGGGAACATTGTTGATGATCTCTTCAGCATGGCTAGGCCCGCTGAGGCAGCCGACGAGAGGGCTTTCGGAGACGCCGAGAAGATCGGAAACGACTTCGGGCAAGAGAAGTCCTGTCCCCTGCTCAATCCCTTTTGAAGTGAGAATGATGGGACAATGGGCCTTCTCCAAATTGAAAACCTGCTTGAAAACAGGGCGAATACCGGCGGAAGTGACGCTCTCGATCAGAACGTCTGCGCCGTGAATAGCCTGTTTCATGTCACTGGTGAAGACGAGACTCTCGGGCACGGTAAAGTTGTTGAGCTTGGGGTGACGCCGTGTTTGCTGTAGCTGGTCGGCCAATTTTTGATCGCGAGCCCATACGGTTACGCGATGGCCGTTTTGTGCGAGAATAGTCGCCAAGGCAACGCCCCAGGTACCTGCTCCTAAATAGCCAATTCGCTTCATGATCTCTCCCCTAAAACTTTTTCGACGAAGGGAATGCTTTCGAGCCCCTTGATCGGTGCATAACACGAGAGACGAGGATAACACAAGGCTTCGATTTGGTCCGCAGCGGGAAATGCATCGAACAAAAATTTTTCTCGTTTCCAAGCAAATATTCCTGTGGACGTCCTCTTGCGCACCCAGCGATAGGGCAAGGAAAGGGCTGCTGCTTTCCGAACGAAGCGGCAAGAAACAGCGAGCTGCCCAGTGTAGGAAAAGCTCGGCTCGCTCTCTTCGACTCCTTCGATGTATTCAGCAATGGCCAAGCGCCCCTGCTCTTCGACGATCATCCCCATCGACTCCCCTCTTTTTCGCTCGACGCATTTCAAAGTGACATCGGCGCCTCGAAAGCGATGAAACGAGAGAAAGGTTCGGTCCGCTGGATCAGCGAGAGGATTTTCTACGGGGATGATGAGCAATGTGTCGACAGCCTGCCATCGATCGAGCCATTCGACGAGGAGCGAGTAAATGCCGCCATTGCCGTCGGGACCAGCGCCCACTTCCCGATATTTTTCATCGAGAAGCGGCAAAACTTCTTGGCACACAAAAGAGACGTCGCGATCGAAATTTCGGTGCTGTTCAAAGTAGGCGATCGTCTCGTCTCGATTGAGCGGCGATACCATGACAACGACAGGCATTTCGGGCGGCACTTTCTCGAGGTGGTATTGAAACAGACTTTTTCCGAGGAGAGAAAAGAGCCCTTTGGGCCCCTGCAAACCGAGGCGAGATCCTTGCCCACCTGCTAAAATCACACAGGCCGCATTGCGAATGGGCTCTCCTGCAGGAATCTCTTCGACTCGAGTGCACTGGCGCAATGGGGTGCAAACTCGTTTTGGAAACAGGGCGTCAAACACTTGGCTCGGGGAAACGCTCGATAAATTCTTTCTCTCAGCCCTCAGAGGACAATGGACGAGCTGTGGGTTGGGCGAGGCCACACTTTGCTTCAACACGCCTTGCACATCGGCCCACAAACTGACGATGCGGAGAGGAAAAGAGACATCGAGATAATAGACCGTCGAAAGGATTCCTGAATCGGGCAACACGAGCGATGAGCACCGATTTTTGATGATGGAGAGGAGCTCTAGCAGCGTCGTTTTCCCTCGCAAATCGATGATCATCGGATGAGAAAAAGAGGGCTCGGTCTCTTGTCCCAAGAGAAGGACCCGCACATGGCCCACGTGAGCGATTCGATCGAAGAGTTCCTTCCATCCCTCGAGAGGCCAACTGCGCCACGGGCCGTGGCTCGTCTCGACAGTCACTTGTACTCCAATGTAGGTGAACCCCTCGGGGAGATAGAATTTCTTCCAGAGAGAATCATGCTCAGAATTCCACTTCAAGCGGGGCACGAGCGTCCCGAGCTGCCAGCGACACCAATCGGTCGGCGAAGGTTCTTCAATGTAAAGCCGCTTTACATTTGGAGATAACTGGTTGATTACCTGCTTGTGATCGATCTTTTTCCCTCGTTCCCACCCTTTTATCGCTACGCACTCAACCCCTGGCAAGAGAGAAAATCCATCGACCAATCCGGGCCGGGTGAAAAACACGATTTTGACGTTCGGCAAAAAAGTGCGGATGCGATGGACGATGGCGTACAACCCAAGCGGAATGTCTCCCAATCCCCGATTCCAGCAGAGGACAACTTCTTCGCAGCCCTGCTTGGCCGCTTTTTTTAGCTTCCGATCGAGAGGGTTGGGCAAAAAGACCCGAGCAAACGTCCTAAACACCGAGTTTTCCTCGCACTTTTTGAAGCACTTCTTCGACGGAAATTTCCTTCATGCATCGAAAATCGATTGGACAGGTTCGTTTGAAACAAGGCGAGCAGCTCACCCGTTTGTTGATCACGGCCTCTTCATCGCCATAGGGCCCTGTTGCCTCATCATCGGTCGAACCAAACAATGCGACGAGCGGCGTCTTCAATGCAGCCGCCATGTGCATCGGGCCGCTGTCATTGGTCACCAGCACATCACACTCTTGAATCAACGCCAGTAGCTCGCGCACGTTCGTCATCCCCGCTAAATTGATCACCTGTTTTGGAAGTCCGTGGCAAATTTGTTTCACGAGGCTCTCTAGCGAAGAGTCGCCAAAGAACACGACCTGAGCCCCCTCTTCCACTAACTTCTGCGCGAGCGTTTGGAACCGCTCGGGCAACCAACACTTCGCAGAGCCATACGAGGCTCCTGGATTGATTCCGACGAGTTTTTTCTTTTCGTGGTAACCTTGCTGGTGCAATAGTTCTCGAGCGATCTTCACTTCTTCTTTGGTCACCACGAGTCGAGGCGCTGTGTTGGAACGGTCAATCTCCAACGATCTGAGCAACCGCTTGTAAGTCGATACTTCGTGTTCCATTCCCTTGGCCGGCTTATCCAACCGATCGGTCAAGAGAAGGCTCCGAAAATGGCCTTTAAATCCAATGCGCCGTTTTACATTCCCCTGCCAAAACCACCACGCCGAGGAAAACGAATTCGTCAGCAAAATGCCGACGTCGTACTGTCCCGTCCGCAACTTGCCGATGATGTCCCGATCTTCTCTTCGAATAAATCCGCTCATCTTTTCAAAACAGAAGAGTTCGTCGATCGCCTCTTCTTTCTCCAGCAGATCACAAATCGGCCGCCGACACATGGCCGTGATCGATGCATTGGGAAAAGCGTTTCGCAAATCGATCAAGACCGGCGTCGCCATCACTAAATCGCCAATCCAATTTGGCATTCGAACAATGAACTTCATAAAAAATCCTTTGCCAAGTCATTATAGCAAATAAGGACATTTAGCAACGCATGATCATCCTCGGCATCGACCCTGGCACCCGCATCACTGGCTACGGCCTCATCCGCTTGCACGCCACCGGCATGGAATTGCTCGATTTTGGTTGCATCCGTCCGCCGCCGACGCTCCACTTGAACCAGCGTTACCGAATTATTTTTGAAAGCATCGAGGCGCTCATCGAAAAATTTTCTCCTACAGCGGTGGCCGTCGAGTCACAATTTGTCTTGAAAAATGTGCAAAGCACGCTCAAACTCGGGATGGCGAAAGGCATGGTGCTGCTCGCCGCTGCGAGGAAGAATATTGAAGTGACCGAGTACACGCCGATCAAGGCGAAGCTGGCCGTCGTAGGAACAGGTGGAGCGAGCAAATCGCAAGTGCAGCGGATGATCGCAGCGCTGCTTCGCTTGCCGAAACTCCCCGAGCCCGAAGACGCCGCCGACGCCCTCGCGCTCGCTATTTGCCATGCTCATAACAGAAGGACGACTCAATGTTTGAATTCATCAAAGGGACGCTCATTGAAAAAACGCCGATCAAAGCGATCGTGGAAGCCGCCGGAATCGGCTACCGCCTCTCCATCCCCCTAAACACTTACACCAGACTCCCCGCTCCCAAAAGCCCCGTCGAGCTCTATCTCTCTCACATCGTCCGGGAAGATTCCGAAGCGCTTTACGCCTTTGCGACGCAAGAAGAGCGCGACCTCTTCGAAACGCTCCTGACCATCTCAGGGATCGGCCCCAAAACGGGCATTGCTATCATCGGCCACATCGATATCAGCTCCTTCCAGCGGGCCATTGCCGCCTCTGACACTCGCCTCCTCAGTAAAATTCCCGGCATCGGCAAAAAAACCGCTGAGCGGCTCGTCATCGAAATGCGCGACAAATTCAAAACCTACGCGAAAAAAGAGAAAGGAGCCGCAGTCACTTTTGGTGCCGGCGATATCCTTCTTTCCGACGCCCTCAACGCCCTCATCAACCTCGGCTACGGCCCCATCGATGCGCAAAAAGCCATCGCAGCCGTTCTCGAAGAGAAAAAAGATGAGACAGATTTAGGCCGTCTCATCACTGCGGCATTACAAAAAATTTGATCTTTCTCTAAAATGACCTTCTTTTTATTCAGAGGGTCATGTGAATCATGTACATTTTCAAACTGGAATGGCCGATAACATCTACCGACACATTCCTCCCATCATGCGAGAGATCGCTGAACTCCCAGAAAATTTAAACGATCTCCCTCTTTTTTCTTCTGATTATTGTAAAAGCGGGATGGAAAGAGACTCGGGAATTTATTTGCATGAAAACAAGGAGGGAGGAATCTCGATCGTAGCCTTGAGAAAGACGATTCCGATTGTTCGTTCTGTCTTCAGGCGGTTTCAAATTGCCCTAAGAGGAGGAATTAAGGACGGGGACAAAAATTTAAATGTGAGAGAATTCAAATTTGTAAATGGAACCCCTCTGCGCAGTTGTCTGTCTTGGTATGGGGGTTTAGATATCAACTGGGATGCTGCGGAACGGGATCCTGTTGGAAGTAGCATTTTGCTCGATTACAAAATCCAACTTACAGCGATCACGCTAAGAAAAGAAATGTCTCTTCTTCATCAAATCCAAGCAGGAAATCAAGATCCTCAACTACCTCCAGAGCCAGCATGGGGTCCAAATCATCCCGAATATCAACTCCAAAAACGAGTTGAGGATCAAATCAGTCAGTTGTGAAAAATCATTATTTATCAGGTCTCTGAAAACCCGGTCCTTTAGGGCCGGGTAATTCACATCCAAATTTGGGAGGAGTTCGAAACTCCTCCCAAATCATTCCCCGTCCTTTAGGGCGGGGTTCATTGAAAGACCTCGCCATGTAAAGCGGCTTTACATTTGGCGAAGGGGAGAGTAAAATAATTCCCCTATGCAATTTGTCCACCGCCCTTACCAAAAAGGAGATACCATTGCAGCCGTCGCTACCCCAGCTGGGGAAGGGGCGATCGCTGTCTTACGTATTTCTGGCTCAAAGGCTTTTGAGGTAGCGGAAGCGATCTTCAGCAAGCCGATTAGAGAGGTGCGGACGCATACGGCTCATTATGGAAATATTTTGAGTTCGGGGGGCGAGATCATTGATTCGGTGCTGCTGTTGGTAATGCGGGGGCCAAGGTCTTATACGGGTGAGGATACGGTAGAAATTAGTTGTCACGGGGGAAGCCTGGTGACGAGGCGGGTGCTGGAGCGGGTGATTAAGGCGGGGGCAAGGCCGGCGCAGCCGGGTGAGTTCTCGCTGCAGGCTTTCTTGAATGGGAAGTTGGACTTGGCTCAGGCAGAAGCGGTGCAGCAGTTGATCGCTGCGAAGAGCGAATTGGCGCTGCAGAGCGCAGAAGGGCAACTGGCTGGAGCGCTGTCGAAGAAAGTGTCGGGCTTCCAGAAGGAATTGACCGATGTGGCAGCGATTTTAGAGGCATGGGTCGATTTCCCCGAAGAAGGGTTGGAGTTCGCAGCATTTGACGAACTGATCGAGCGATTGGGAGATGTAGAGGCGAGATTACAGAGATTGGCCGATACGTTTCACGAAGGGAAATTGCTTCATGAGGGGCTGACGTTGTGTTTGCTCGGCTCTCCCAATGTGGGCAAATCATCTCTCATGAATGCGCTGCTTGGAAAAGAGCGGGCCATTGTGACGGATATTGCAGGGACGACGCGCGATGTATTGGAAGAAGAGATGCGGCTCAGCGGACTCCATTTTCGTTTGATGGATACGGCGGGCATTCGAGAGACGAGCGAAGTGGTCGAGCGAGAAGGAATTCGCCGCTCCCACGCCGCAATGCAGGAAGCCGATTTGATTTTGCTGCTCCTCGATGCGAGTCGACCACTCGATGCGAATGACCGGGAATTGCTGGCACGAGTGCCAAGAGAAAAGACAATTTTGGTATGGAATAAGATCGATTTAGCAAATCCGAGCGAGACGGTTTCCTGGGAGCCGCAAGTGTGCATTTCAGCGAGAGAAAAGAAGGGATTGGAAGCGTTGCGAGCAGCCATTGATGGAGTGATTTGGAAGAAAGGGCCGCCGAGCAAGGAAGAGGTAGCGATCACGAAAATAAGACACCGCAATGCCTTGCAGAGCGCCATTGCTTCTGTGCAAAACGTTCGGCAAGGGTTGAAAAAACGAGTGTCGGCTGAGTTTGTCGCCTCGGATATGCGCGCCGCTCTCAATGAATTGGGGACGATCATTGGCACAAATGTGACAGAAGATATACTGTCTTCGATCTTTTCTCAATTTTGCTTAGGTAAATGAACCCCGCCCTAAAGGACGGGGAATGATTTGGAAGGAGTTTCGAACTCCTCCCAAATTTGGATGTGAATTACCCGGCCCTAAAGGACCGGGTTTCCAGAGACCTGATGAAGAAACAAGAACGAGCCGCTCTCATTGCGAAAATTCTGGAAAAGACCTTTCCCGATCCAGAAATTCCCCTACAACACAAAGATCCCTATACCCTGCTGATCGCTGTATTGCTCTCAGCGCAATGCACTGACGCCCGAGTCAATCAAGTGACTCCCAAACTCTTTGCGTTGGCTGATACGCCGCAAAAAATGGTGGCTCTAGGGACGAAAAAAATTGCGGAGATCATTCATTCGTGTGGGTTTTATACCGTAAAGTCCAAGGCCATTTGGAAGTTGTCTCAAGATTTGATCGAACATCACCATGGCCATGTGCCGAATACGTTGGAAGAGTTGGAGAAGTTGCCCGGTGTGGGACACAAGACAGCATCGGTCGTGATGGTGCAGGCGTTTGGCAAACCAGCTTTTCCGGTCGATACACACATTCACCGGTGCGCGGAGCGATGGGGTTTGAGCTCGGGAAAAAACGTCGTGCAAACCGAGCGAGATCTCAAGCGACTCTTCCCCCAATCAAAATGGAATAAGCTCCATTTGCAGATCATCTACTTTGCCCGAAAATATTGTCCTGCCCGCGGACATCGAGCCGAACAGTGCCCGATTTGTAGCCAGCTTGCTTTGCGTTAAAAATATGAATAATCTATAAAGATTAGCATGATGCGTAGCTGTGCTTTAAGTCCGATCTTACGATCGATTGTGCAAGAGTGGAAGACAGGGAGTTTGGCTTTGCTGGCCAAAATCCATCCTCACAATCCCTACTTTCAAAGAGGAGGGCCTTATCCTTTGAAAGGGTTTCTTTTCCAAGATGAAATTCTTGGAGAGAAAAGACATTGTCGCATCCACACCAAACTAGAGACATTGCTCGAGTATTTGAAAGCAGGGAAGCCTTTTTTCGATGAGGCAGATGCATCTCAAGTGTGGCCGACAGAACTCGACCTCAAATTGCAAAGGTTGCTCCATCAAAAGAGCACATTAGATTCTCTCGCATTGAAAGTAGAGGCAGCAGTGCACAACAACCTTTCTCGCGTCTACAAAGAGGGATTTTCTAAAGAACTCCCCTGTCCTCTCAACGGCTCTATCGAAAGACATGAGATTGAAGCGGAAACCTCTTTTCTATGGGGCCGAGGAGCCAAGCGAGTCTTTTGGATTCACTGCACATTGAGCGACGTCCGAAAATACGCGGCGCGCGATTGCCTTGAACAATGGTTTTGGACGCTTCATTTGAAAGACACCCTCTAAATTAAACATAGAGGCAGCTCTCAAAACTGCTTTGCCCGGGAAAATCGATGATTTTGAGGCCATTTGCGTCCATTCTCCTCAGTCGGCCCCAAGCGGGCCGACTGAGGAGAATGGACGCAAATGGCCTCAAAAGGGCGGTTTTAACGGACAAATGAGTTTTGAGAGCTGCCTCCATAGTTTGAAGAGCCTCAACCTCTTATGCAAGACAAAGAAGTCTATTGACAAGCAGCTCGCTAGATAGATTACAATGAAAATTAACTATGATGTGAATTACCCGGCCCTAAAGGACCGGGTTTCCGGAGACCTGATGAAAAAATTGCAAATCTCATTTCCAAGAGCCCAGATTGAAGAGTTTTGTAAGCGATGGAAAATCATAGAATTTTCTTTTTTCGGGTCTGTTCTTAGAGATGATTTTCACCTCACGAGTGATATAGATGTTCTTGTCAAATTCTCTTCTAACTCTTCCTGGGGGCTGCTAGACCATGCAAAAATGGAAGAAGAGCTATCTCAAATCTTCAATAGGCCTGTAGACCTCGTCAATAAAAAAGCAGTTGAAAATAGCCACAATTGGATTCGCAAGCAAAACATTCTAGAATCAGCAGAAGTCTACTATGCAGCATGATGAGGCCTTTGTTCTCGATATTTTAAATGCTGCTGAGACGGCGCGAAAGTTTGGTGCCAATGTCACTAAAAAAGAATTTCTCGATAACCCTCTAGTGCAATCCGGAATTTTGCATCAAATTATCATTATCGGAGAAGCTGTAAAACGCCTCTCTCCTGAATATAGAAAAAATCATCCAAAAATCCCTTGGAAATTGATTGCTGGAATGAGGGATCGGGTGATTCATGGTTACTTTGATGTTGATCTTGGAGAAGTCTGGAATACAGTAGAGAAAGATCTACCCGAGCTGATCAAGTACTTAAAGCCCCTAGTGCCCACAAAAAAATAGACTTAATACACAAGGTTGGCAGCCAGCTTTGCCAAATTCCCAAAGTGTATAGCTCTAAAAAGTCCCAAGTCCCATCGATTCGCCAAAGCGACACAGAGTCTCGTAGCCTTTGCGGGTATTTTCGATGAGATCGGGGTCGAACTGGATCCTCCCCTTTTCGAAGAGAAGAACGATGCAAGAGCCGCCAAATTCAAAGTAGCCTTTTTCTTGCCCTTTCTGCACTGTTTTATTCGGCGTAAAGGTCTGCTGGATGGTGCCGACAGAAGCAGCGCCAATTTCAATGAAAAGAAGCGTGCCGAAAGCATCTGTATCGATTTCTGTGATGACTCGCTTATTTTCAGAGAAAATAGAGACCCGCTTTCGGATGGCAATGGGATTGACGGAGAAGAGAGAGCCGTTAATGAGGCGAGGAACATGCGGAAGACCATCGCAGGGAAAGTGGAAACGGTGGTAGTCGACAGGGCAAAGGCGGGCGATCAGCATAGCGCCATCGGCAAAACGGCGGGCGAGCACGGAATTTTGCAAGAAGGAAAAAAGAGAAAATTCCTGTCCTTTCACAAAGAAGCGATCGAAGGTGGGAAACACGAGATAGCGCCCATCGGCAGGCATGGCGGATCGGCGAGGATCGGCGATCACGGGGCGGCAAGTGGGCTTGAGTTTTCGGATGAAAAAGTCGTTGAAGGAGTTGAACTGGGTCGTTTCAAATTCAGATTTGTCAATTCCGTAGGTTTCGATGAACGGCTCGATTTTCGAGCGGCTGGAGGGCCGTTTTTGGAGGTAGCCATAGAGACGGGAAACAAGCGGTGAATGGACAATGAGGGGCAACAGAGTATACGAAAGAATTTTTGAAGCGAGACCATCCCCATAAAGAAGGGCGAGAGTGGCTTCTCCATACACTTTTTCAGTGCAGACCTCCCCCGTTTTCCGGTTGATGTACTGAATCATATCCCCTAAATTTAGCACAAAAATCCTTTGAGTTGTAGTAAATAGAGGAAGGTACTAAAATTTTGTCGAACCCGAAGAGATATTGAATGTTTGGACTTCTAAAGAAAATATTCGGCACGGCGCAGACCCGGACGTTAAAAAAATATTGGAAACTCGTCCCCCAGGTAAACGAGTGGGAAGAGCGCTATCAAAAACTCTCTGAAGAAGAATTGCGCCATAAGACCATTGAATTCAAAGAAAGAATTGCCAATGGCGAGCCGGTCGAATCTCTATTGCCTGAGGCCTTTGGCGCGGTCAAAAACGTCTGCCGACGGCTGTGCGGCACAGAAGTTCATGTCTCTGGTTACAATCAAAACTGGGACCTCATCCCCTACGACGTGCAAATCGTCGGTGCGATCGCCATGTTCAATGGCTCGATCGCCGAAATGCAAACGGGCGAAGGAAAAACGCTCACTGCATCGATGCCGTTGTACTTGCACGCGCTGACGGGCAAGCCTGTCCATCTGGTGACGGTGAACGACTACTTGGCCAAGCGAGACTGCGAGTGGATGGGTTCGATTTTCCGCAAATTAGGACTTACTGTTGCTTCTCTAACCAATGATATTCCGCCGTTCAAGCGAAAAGAAGTATACGCCTGCGACATCGTCTACGGCACCGCCTCTGAGTTTGGTTTCGACTATTTGCGCGACAATTCGATGGCGATGAAGAGAAATGAGCAGGTACAGCGAGGTCACTATTTCGCGATGATCGACGAAATCGACTCGATTTTGATCGACGAAGCGAGAACGCCGCTCATCATTTCGGGACCTGTGCCTGAGAGCCGCCAAATGTACGACGAGCTGAAAGAAGGCGTTGCTCACCTCGTCCGATCGCAAAGAGACTGGTGCAACCGGTTAGCCACCGATGCCCGCAGATCCCTCGAATCGCTCGGCCTGCTCGAAGATGAAACGGTGGTACCCAAAAAGCTCTCCAAAGCAGAAGAAGAGCAAAAACACGAAGCTTTCCGCCAATTGTGGCTCGTGGGCAAAGGGACCCCTCGTAACAAAATTTTGAAACGGCTTAAAGAAAACCCCGATTTCCGAGCAGAGCTCGACAAGTGGGAAACGTATTACTTCGGCGAAGGGAACAAAGATGAAAAATTCCAACGCCTCGCAGAGCTCTTCATGGTCGTCGACGAGAGAAATAACGAGTACGAACTGACCGACAAAGGGATTCAAGCGTGGATTGAATTCCAAGAGGGGCAAGGCTCCGAAGACTTCGTCATGTTGGATCTCGGCCACGAATATTCGCTCATCGACAACAATCCCGACTTAAACGAAGTGCAAAAAATCGAAGCAAAGACACGTCTCCGAGAGAAAGATGCACAGAGAAAAGAGCGCTCCCATAACTTGCGCCAAATGCTCCGCGCCCATCTTTTAATGGAAAAAGATGTCGACTACATCGTCGCTGAGAACAAGATCGTCATCATCGACGAAAACACAGGCCGCCCGCAGCCAGGACGCCGTTTTTCAGATGGGTTGCACCAAGCGATCGAAGCAAAAGAAGATGTCGAAATTCAGGGCGAAACGCAAACCTATGCGACCATCACGCTTCAAAATTACTTCCGCCTCTACACCCGCCTTGCAGGGATGACCGGCACGGCAATGACCGAAGCCAACGAGTTCAAAGAGATCTACAAGCTCGATGTACTGGAAATTCCGACTCACCGCACCTGCTGCCGCGTCGACCACGACGATGAGATCTACATGACCGAGCGGGAGAAATACAACGCTCTTCTCAAAGAGATTCGAGAGCTCCATGAAAAAGGGACCCCCATTTTGATCGGTACCGAATCGGTCGAAGTATCGGAAAAACTCTCCCGCATCTTGCGCAATGCCAAGATGGAACACACCGTCTTGAATGCGAAGAATCACGCCAAAGAAGCCGAAATCATCGCCGATGCAGGGAAAAAAGGGGCCATCACCATTGCCACGAACATGGCAGGACGAGGCACCGACATCAAACTCAAAGAGGGCGTCGTCGAACGAGGCGGCCTTGCCGTCCGCGGTACTACACGCCACCAATCGCGCCGCATCGACCGACAATTGCGCGGCCGCTCCGGTCGTTTGGGAGACCCCGGTTCGTCAAAATTCTTTATTTCGTTCGAAGACTCGCTTATGCGTCTCTTCGCATCCCCCCGAATGACCTCTCTTCTCCAACGATTCCGCCCGCCTGAAGGTGAGCCTATTTCTGCTAAAGTGCTCAACAAATCGATTGAAACAGCGCAAAAACGGGTCGAACAACGGAATTACTCGATTCGCAAACACACGCTCGAATACGACGATGTGATGAATAAACAGCGGCAAGAAGTCTACTCGTTCCGCAACGAGCTGCTGAACAGCGAACAGCCCATCCAAATGGCCGAAGAATTGATTGACACGGTGACCACTCAAATGGCAACTCCTTACCTCGTCCAACGAACAAAAGAGTGGAATCCGCAAGGATATGCCCAAGCGTTGATGAACCACTTCCCCGTCTCTTTTGAAGAGAGGTTCTTCCTCGACGACTATTCGACTGCGCTAGAACTCGAAAAAAAGGCCTCTGACAAAATCATCTCGGCCTTCCAAACCAAGCTCCATGCTCAGCGTCAGCTCCTCAGTTCTCTTCGCCCAGATATCCAAGAGCCTGAAAAACTTCAAAACGTGCTCCAAGAAGTGGTCCGTAGCCTTATGATTCGCAAGCTCGACCAACTGTGGCAAGAGCACCTCCTTGCCATCGACCACTTGAGAGCCGACGTCCATATGCGGACCGTGGGGCAAAAAGATCCCCTCCTCGAATTCAAACACGAGTCGTTCAAGCTCTTCCAAGCATTCTCTGAACACTTGCGACAAGCCATTACCCGCGACCTCTTTCGCTTCGAGCTGATGCCTCGCCCACCTGAACAGCGCCTCCAACAAGTGCTCTCTGAGATGCAACGCCCACAGAAGCCAAGATTGATTGCCGCCGAAGGAGAAAAAATTTGATCCTTCTCCTCGCTTTCTTTCTGGTCGGGGCTCCCTTTCAGCTCAAATCGCCACCGCCGAAGAAAGTGGAGGAATCAACCGAAGGATCGAGGCGATTCACGGGCGCCCACACTCTGAACGATCAAATCTTTGACGACATCAACGGCCAAGGTCTTCTCAAGCTCCATGGAACCAAGGTCCTGGGCCACCTCCGCGTCGATGGAAGCCTTCTGGCCCGCTCTGCGCGCATCGGTTATTTAGAGGTCTATGGCGAAGCGAATCTCGCCAATACCACCATTGAGCAAGCAAGTACGATCATCGGTTATCTAAGAGCCGAAGGGGCGATTTTTAAAGGCGCCCTCATTCTCGGCGCGCAAAAAGCTGTCTTCACCAATACAAAGCTTCAGTCCATCACAGTGCGCAAAGAGACCTCGTTCAAAGGCAAGCAAATCATCGAACTCAAGCATAAAACCATTGTCGATGGCCCCATCACCTTTGAGTCGGGCAAAGGAGAAATCTACCTCTATCCCGGTTCACAAATTCTCGACACCGTCACGGGCGCCAAAATCATCAGAAAAAATTAATGCAGAACTCGGAATACAGAGTTCTGCATTTCTCCTAAAACAGACTTCGTGTATATCAAGCCTTATGCTGGCTGAGGTGTACAAGGTCCCTGGGAAGCTCGATTGCTTAAAGCCAACTGATGTATTGGCCCTCGAAAGACTCCATTACACGTCCTTCCATTTATGCGCTCTGATCTTCTTGGTCTGCGCGGTCATTCACACGTTGCTCGTCGATAAGATCCATGCCTATGCTCGAATTGTAGAGACTAGAGAAGCTCACCGATACCCTTCTGCTGAACGGAGCCTTTTTGTCCAAACGCTCCTCTTTCTGTCGGAAGTGGAAGTAGTCTTTGCGATTTGGGCCATTCCCCTCTTCTTGACCCTCGCAGGCTATTATGGCTTGAGTACAGCCCTCGAATACATCAACACGCGCGATTACACCGAAGCACTCTTTGTCGTCGTCATTTTGAGCATCTCTTCGACTCGTCCAATTCTTCATTTCGCAGAAAAAATAATCCGCTTTTTGGCACGCGGTCTCGGCGGTTCGCTCTCCGCTTGGTGGTTCGTCCTTCTCACCTTTGGTCCCCTCCTCGGCTCTTTCATCACTGAAGCGGGAGCCATGGCGATCACCGCTCTTCTCCTTTCTAAGCAGTTCTATGACCACCACCCGAGCAACAAACTCGCCTATGGCACCCTCGGCCTCCTCTTCACCAACATTTCAGTCGGCGGTGTCCTCACCAATTTCGCTTCGCCTGCGGTTTTGATCCTCTCTCACGCCTGGCACTGGAGTAATTGGGATGTCTTCTATACGTTCGGCTGGAAAGCTGTCATCGGCATTCTTCTGGTCAACCTCGCTTATTGGGCCTACTTTCGCCGTGAACTCTATGAACTCAACCTGCATAAAAAGCCCACGCCCGACCACAACGGGGACCACCCCCCTCCTGTCTGGATCATCCTCGCCCACCTTTTCTTCCTCGCCCTCATTGTGATGACGTCGGAATATCCAGCGATCTTCTTTGCCACCTTCCTCTTCTTCCTTGGCTTTCACCAAGGAACTCGGCATCACCAACACTCGCTCCAGCTCGTCCGTCCCCTCCTCGTCGGTCTCTTTCTCGCTGGCCTCGTCATCCTCGGCGGTCTCCAGGGCTGGTGGGTCCTCCAAATCCTGCAAGATCTCTCGCCTAAAGAAGTGCTCGGTGTCGCTCTCGGTCTCACTGCCTTCAATGACAACGCCGCCATCGCCTACCTCTCCATCCTCATCCCCGACCTCACCCCCGCGTTTAAATATGCCCTCTTCACCGCCGTCATCGCTGGCGGCGGCCTCACCGTCATCGCCAACGCCCCCAACCCCGCCGGCTACGTCATGCTCGCCAAACACTTCGGCGGTTCCATCTCCGCCTGGCGCCTCTTCCTCGCCGCCTTTCCCTGCACAATGATTTTCTATGCCGTCTTTTCTCTCCTCTCAATGTAATTTCTGTTGAAAAAATGGATCCGCCAGGATAACTTTTCCCCGAAAATTTGGAGGATCTATGCCTATTCAATTCATTCAAAATATCGGTGCCTGCATTGCAAATGCCTACGAGAGCGGCAAAGAGGAAGCACAAAAAACGATTGAAGATAAACACAACGCCCCTAAACAAGTACCGATATACTATCCGGATGGCGATCTTGAAGGATTTGTTCCCGCTACAGAAGAACAGTATATTTCTAGTTGCAAGTGGGAATGTCTACACTTCCTCTTCGGGAGCGTAGCTTCTGGTTATGTAGCGATCCAGGCTGAATCTGAAAATTATCCTAAGATGGCTCTAATGGGAAAAATTGGATTAGGCTTAGCAACTCCCGGTCTTCTCATGAGCTCAGTCGGCCATTTAAGGGAAGTGGTGATCCTAGAGCATGGAGAGGCCTATCAGAGAATCGCCGGCGCTTTCAAAGCCTCTACCGAAGCGTTCTCCATTTGCAAAGAAAATTCCTTCGACAAAGCCAGAAACTTCTTTAGCAAGTGCACCCGTTCCAGGTCACAAAAGCTCGCTTGATAGGGTAAAATAACAGGATACGCAGGATCGCAAGCGGCAGGATAGACAGGATAAAAAATTCTATCCTACACATTCTGCCAGCGCTTCGCCGATCCTACGTATCCTGTTTCTCGCTCAATGTAAAGCGGCTTTACATTTGAAAAGAGAGACGATAAACTGCCTTTTATGCGATGGCTGATCGTATTCATAAGCTGCTCTCTCCAAGCACTTAACCTCAATGACTACTGAAGTGGACCCCAAAAACTGGACAGGTTAGTTAGTTTGCTTCATGCTACTTAACCCGTTGAGTATGGAGATGAGAAATGACCAAGAAGCCACGAACCCCAAGAACAGCCGCTTTTAAGAAGAAAGTCGCCATTGAAGCGCTGAGAGAG
>JAGWKU010000092.1 GCA_028873375.1 Verrucomicrobiota bacterium | reverse complement strand
TTTGGCTGCGCCGGCATTCCAACCTTTCCATCCGCGCTCAGGGCCCCCTATTACAAATAGGGAACCCCTCTCGCGCCGGCCTTTGGCCTGATGGAAATCTTGGCCGCCGGCTTTGCCAAATTCCCAAATTTTGAATCACGTTGTGTATACCAAAATGTACGTTCCCTTCTAAACATGTTCTCTCACTTTTTTCAGCAGATCAACGCCACCTGTCTTCACCCCTACCTCAACTTCTATCAATAGACCTAAAACTGTAACTCAATTACAATATTTTCTTCAAAGAAGAAATTTCATTAGGAACTGAAGACGGCAGCAGGGTCCAAACTTTTCCCTTTCCTAGGATTGTTTTAGCTCCTATCATGCGAAAAAAGAGGATCATCCATGCGACACCTCCTCACTGCTGCTCTTTTGCCCCTAAGCCTGTTCGGGTCGAACTTGAGTTCGCTCTATTCAGCGCTGGACCCCACCTCTGTGGCTCAGCACTTTGCGTTTTACGAGCTCTACCCGAATAGCCAGGAAGGACGCGAATCGCTCAGGCATGCGTGGGAGCTCTTGTCGGGCAACTGCGTCGAGTGCGATCCGAATGTGATGTTCCCCTCCGTCGACGCGAAACCGATCATTGAACTGGTGAATCGCGCTTCGCCAGAGAGCCCTGTCCTGGAAGAAGAGCAGCTCAAAGTCATTGAGAAATTATCCGCCCATTTTCCCAACCGCAAGCTAAAAGGCTATGCGACTTGGACCTGGGATGAACTATTGGCATTGCCACCCGAGCAGGTCGATATAGCTCGAGGCCTTCTCATCGCTGAGCTGGGGTCCAATGCGAGCGAGCGGCTGAAAATTCGAAGCTACGAGGCGAGCATCGACCTCATGGCCCTGCAGATTTTAGCTCGTCTCAAGCCCGATGCGGCCCCGCTCGAGAAAATCCGCGCCATCAACGATTACATCTTCTCGGAGCTTAGGTTCCGCTTCCCACCCCACTCGCTCTATGCAAAAGACATCGACCTGTATACGCTGTTGCCGTCGGTGATCGATAGCCGTCGCGGCGTCTGCTTGGGCGTTTCGATTTTATATCTATCGTTGGCGCAGCGGCTTGACTTGCAGCTGCAGGCGATCACGCCGCCCGGCCACATCTACGTCCGCTATGTGGCTCCAGATGGCGAAATCACGAACATTGAGACGACAGCTCGCGGCATCGACGTCCCCTCCGACATGTACCTGAGCTTGGAAACTCGCAAGCTGCAGCAAAAAAACATCAAGGAAGTCATTGGGCTGGCCTTCATGAACCAGGCGGCAGTCGCCTGGCACAAAGAAGACTCGAAGCTGGCGATTGAGCTCTATGAAAAAGGGAGAAAGTTCCTCCCGAATGATCCCCTCATCCAAACCTTCCTCGGCTACCAGTATCTCTTCACTGGCGAAGAGGCTAAAGGCAAAAAACTCCTCGCCGAAGTGCGCGATGTCCTCCCCGACCATCTGGTCGCCAACGACTCAACCACCGATGATTACCTCGCTGGCCGGGTTTCGGCGCAAGGGATCCAAGCCATTTACCAAGAGGTTGATGAAACTCGAAAATCGATCCTCGAAAAGCAAAAAGAACTCGAAGGAATCGTCGCTAAATACCCCCGCTTCCGCAACGGCATCTTCCATCTGGCGATCACTTACCTCCAACTCGGCCGCGAAAAAGAAGCGATCCCCTTCTTAGAACAATACATGACGCTCGATGCGAAGAATCCCACCGTCTGTTATTATTTGGCTGCGCTACATACCCAGCGCATGAATTACAACGCTGCCTGGAAGTACCTCAAGGCCGCCGAGGCGATCGTGAAAAGCCGCGATCACTCCCCTCGCGCTTTGGAAGAACTCCGGGCCCATTTGCAACGATCTTGCCCGGAACCTTGAGGAGCCTATCCTGGTAAAAAGTTTCAGTCGATTTTGTGGTTTTTTTGAGCCAATTTTCGATTCAAAAATGAGGGGATAATATACCAGTGTCGATATGGCCCCCCATTTTTAAATCGAAAATTGGCCAAAATAATCCAAAAAATCGACGAAAAATTTTATCAGGATAGGTTCACATGCTTATTTTAGCCCTCTTTATCCTCGCCGCTGAAATCCTCGACCACGAGATGACCTCCCAAGAAAAAAAGGAGACCGGGGTCTATAAACTCTCTGACAAGCAAAAAGCAGCGCTCCAAGAGTGGATCGACATCCACTACGAAAAGCGGCAAACGCCCCTGGCCACCCGCTCTCCCCATAAAAACCGCCCCACCCTCTCAGAAAGCCTCCTGAATGGCAGCTATATCCGCCTCTCCGACGGGAGCTTGTGGAATGTTCGTCCGCAAGATACCCCTTTCACCCAAAGTTGGATCAATGCCGTCGAGATCATCATCTCTCCGAGCAATGACAAAGAATACCCCTACAAGCTCACCAACTCTCTGACCGGCACTTCGATCTATGCCCGCAAAGCCGACCATCTCCCCTCGAAATAAAGGCAGAGGGCGGTCGACTTCTGACTTTACAATTCTTAGAAGGAGGCGCATAATTGCTGCGATGAGGTAGTTATGGCTCCACAATTCACAGAAGCAGTCACTCAAGCACTCGAAGAAGCATTCCAGTACTCACAATCGAAGTCTCATCTAGAAGTAAGTGAAAACCACTTGCTGAGAGCTCTCTTGCTAGATGGACAGGGATACTTTGCGTCGTTGTGCAATGCCGCGTTGATCGACCCGACGCTTTTATTGAATCAAACCGATGCAGCACTCGAGACACTCCCGACCTATACTGGGTCGGCTAGGCCGCCGCAAATTGCCGTTAGCTTGCAGCAAAAGATCATGGAAGCCGAAAAGATAGCAAAGAACTGGAACGACACCTATATCAGCAGCGATCACCTGTTTCTAGCCTATTGGGAAAAGCCCATTGAGCCCTTTGCCTCCTGGAAAAAGATCTCGAAAAAATCGACGAAAGAAATTGAGGCAGAGATCAAAAAAATGCGAGGCGATCGCCACATGGACTCGCCCAGCGCCGAAGGCAATCTGAAAGCGCTCGAAAAATTCTGCAAGAACTTGACCGCTCTTTCGAGGGAAGGAAAGTTAGATCCAGTGATTGGGCGAGATGAGGAAATTCGGCGGACGATCCAAGTGCTCTCTAGACGGACGAAGAACAATCCGATGTTGATTGGTGAGCCGGGCGTGGGAAAAACGGCAATTGCCGAAGGATTAGCCCAGCGGATTGCCAACGGAGATGTGCCCGATTCGCTCAAGAAAAAAGAACTCATGGCCCTCGACTTAGGCAGCTTGATCGCCGGCACGAAATATAGAGGCGAATTTGAAGAGCGGCTGAAAGGGATTTTGCAAGAAGTGGAGAAGAGTGACGGCAATATCATCCTCTTCATCGACGAAGTGCATACGTTGGTCGGCGCTGGAGCAACTGAAGGGTCAATGGATGCGGCGAATTTATTGAAACCGGCGCTTGCACGCGGCATGCTCCACTGCATCGGCGCAACGACACTTGCGGAGTACCAAAAATACATCGAGAAGGATGCGGCCCTCGAGCGGAGATTTCAGCCGGTGATGGTACCTGAACCGAGCATGGAAGATGCGATTGCGATTTTGCGCGGCTTAAAAGAACGTTACGAAATTTACCACGGCGTTCGGATCACCGAAGAGGCGCTCCATGCCGCAGTGTTCCTCTCGTCGCGCTACATCGCTGATCGACGATTGCCCGATAAAGCGATCGACCTCATCGATGAAGCGGCGAGCCTCATCCGAATGCAGATCGGCTCTCTACCTCTCCCCATCGACATGAAGGAGCGGGAACTTTCAACCCTCAACATCAAACGAGAGGCATTGAAACGCGATGGAAGCTCGATGGCAAAAGCCGAAATGGAGGAAACAGAGAAGAGAATTGCTCAACTGCAAGAAGAGCTCGGTCAAATGCGGGCCAAGTGGAGTCGAGAAAAAGAGCTGATCACCTCGCTCAAAGAAAGAAAAGATCTGCTCGAAAAACTCCGCTTTCAAGAAGAGGAAGCCGAGCGAAAAGCCGACTACAACAAAGTTGCCGAGCTTCGCTACAACCAAATTCCGAAGATGCAGAAAGATCTCGAAGAGGCTCAAAAGAGCCTCCAAAGCTCCAAAGACCGGATGCTCAAAGAAGAGGTCGATGAGCCGCTCATCGCGCAAATCGTCTCCAAGTGGACCGGCATTCCCCTTGAAAAAATGCTCGAAAAAGAGACGCACAAAATCCTCCATCTCGAAAAACACCTCGAAGAGCGAGTCGTCGGTCAACCGATTGCCGTTAAAGCGGTCGCCGATGCGATCCGCCGCTCCCGCGCAGGACTCAACGACCCCAACCGCCCCGTTGGCGTCTTCCTCTTCCTAGGGCCCACCGGCGTCGGGAAAACAGAGCTCGTCAAAGCGCTAGCCGAGCAGCTTTTCGACCGAGAAGATTCTATCATCCGACTCGACATGTCGGAGTACATGGAAAAACACAGCGTTTCACGCCTCGTCGGCGCACCTCCCGGCTACGTCGGCTACGAAGAAGGAGGCCAGCTCACCGAAACAATCCGCCGTCGCCCCTATTCGATCATCCTCCTCGACGAGCTCGAAAAAGCCCACCACGACGTCTACAACATCCTCCTACAGATCTTCGACGAAGGGAGAATCACCGATAGCAAAGGGCGCAAAGTCAATTGCAAAAACGCCCTCTTCATCATGACATCGAACATCGGCTCCGACCTCCTCCTCAAAAAGCTGGAGAAACGGGAAAAGTTGACGAAAGAAGAGCTTCTCGAAGTGGTCGAGCCGGTCCTCAAGTCGACCTTTCGGCCCGAATTCCTCAACCGCCTCGACGAAATCATCCCCTTTCTTCCTCTCAAAGAGCAAGACATTGAAAAAATCGTCAGTCTCCAGCTCAAACGAGTCGCCAGCCGTCTCTCTGAAAAACACATTGCGCTCGAATGGGATGATGAGGTCGTCAAACACCTCGCTGAAGAGGGCTACGATCCGGTCTTTGGCGCCCGCCCTCTCAAACGACTCATCCAAAGCGAAGTGGTCAACCTCTTCGCCTCGGCCATCCTCGAAGACAAAATCCCCCCGCATAGCAAGCTCTTACTAACAGGCCATGCAGAAGGAAGAGAATTTAAGATGGAATACGATGTGAAGAAGTAATGCAGAGCTGAAAGTGAAAATCTTTTTACCTTTCAATTTTGCCTACGGCGTCAAAAGAACCCACCGTTTGGCTGTGGTAGGGCGATCGGACGCTAGAGGCTCTACCGAGGAGGTCAATGTCGGTGGTGATCTTACCGGAATTCAAGGGAAGCTCTTCTTCAAGAAGATGGCCAGAGAGGTCATACTTGACGTAGCGATGGGTAAGTCCTGCGTAGGAAACCTCTCGGAGGTAAGCTGGGTCATAGTCTTTGGTTAAAAGGGAGCCGTCGGGGAATCGGAGGGTTTTGCAGCGGTTGAGCCTATCGTATGTTTTTGTGATGGCAAGGCCGTTTGCGAGAGTTTCTGTGAGAAGCATTTATAATTAATCAGTAAGCCATTCATCTGACAAGCGCATATTTTTTTCGTCAGTTGAAATATCCTCCTCAGAGATCTCTATGTCGTTTATATTATTTACAGACACGTTAGTAAATTTAATCTTTTTAATTAAATAAGCAACTTTTTCTGTTACACATATTGTATATGTACCTTTAGGCAAAAAGAAATCGCTGCCGTCCCATTCATTTAAA
The DNA here is from genome assembly GCA_028873375.1 of Verrucomicrobiota bacterium. GTDB lineage: Bacteria > Chlamydiota > Chlamydiia > Chlamydiales > SM23-39 > CAITMJ01. Next base: position 832 of record JAGWKU010000092.1, on the reverse strand, counting down.
TGAAATTGGTAGCCTTTTCGGTAGAGCCAAAGAGGACCATCTGGCACGATCTGCTTATAAATAGTCCTACTCTGGCTATAATCAAGCAATCCGCAACGTCCAATAATTGAAAAACCGTGATAGCCTTCGATTGGATTATCTTTTTTGTCTAAAAGAATAATTGGAAAAGTTTTCCATCCATTTAATTTATTTTCTTCTAAAGCTAACTTAAATCGATCTGAAATTAAATATAAAATATGAAATCCAGTATCTAATACATCAGTCAAATTTTTTCCTGAAACATGTTTACAAACAACTGGAAAATGAATTTCTCCATAATTCCCTAAAATGAGTCGTTTATCATCCGTAAATTTTTTGCCTGAAGGATCTGTAATGTTTTTTAATCCAATAGGAGCAGCTTGGAATGTGGAGTTAAGCAGTTTGCTACTGAATTCAAAAAAAATCATAGTATCGACCTCTATTCATTTTAATAAGTGATGCAAAAATTATATTTATCTGCTAATGTACGGCCTTTGTCTAGGATTTCTTTTGCGGAAGGATTGTTGCGAAAAACTCGCGCCCATTCTTCATTATAATTTCTAGATATTGTTCTATGAAAATTCTTTTCCACCCATGCCAAATATTTTGGGTCGTCTATATCTATCCCTGCTTTAAAAAAATTAGCCCTATATTTTTGCGAAAACACATGATGAGCCTCTGCTGCTTTTCCTGGGTCAAAGCCAGTATAGCGGATTAAATTCTTTCTGTAATCAGTTGTAACTTTTACCGTCTTAGCAGAAACGTTTCTCGATATCTCATTGAGAAAATGTTGTCTTGCTCCGCTTGTTTCCAG
>JAGWKU010000091.1 GCA_028873375.1 Verrucomicrobiota bacterium | reverse complement strand
AGTGATTCGGCCAGGGACACTCATTGGGGATTTAAACGTCCGAGCGCGGGCAGTGTTTGCCAAACAGGGCGTAGAAGAGCTTTTTGTACACGGCCTTGGGCATGGAGTTGGGTTGGAGATTCACGAGTTTCCCAGTTTGAAGAAGGGGAGTGTAGATGAGGGCCTTCCTCTAGAGGCTGGCATGGTCTTCACAGTGGAGCCGGGGCTGTATCGGCCAGGCCTGGGAGGGGTGCGGTGGGAAGACATGGTACTGGTAACGCCCACAGGCTACGAAAAACTCTTTCCGTCTTAATGGATAATCGATATTCTTTCTCTCGAAATTATGCTCCGCTTTCGCAAGAAAATATTGCTATCAGAACTTATTTTATTTAGCGTATTCTTTCTTCTCTTCTTTCCATTTGGAGAGCACACGATCGGAAAATTGGTTCGCTATTCGTGGTCTGAGAGAACGAAAGGGCTGACAGAGAGCTTGAAAGAGTGCTCTTCGATCGAAGAGATGATCGAACGGTTAAAAAACGATGAGGCATTTCAGCTTCATCGGGTCACACTGGCCGATCAGCATGGCAAATACCTCTACGATGTAAAAGAGACCCCCGACGAAATCGAAAGCCCCCATCCTGCCGTTGAAAGGGCCTTGCAAAACGGGAAGGGATATGCTGAACGTTATTCGCACAGTGTTCAAGAAATGGTGGCCTTTTTTGCGGTTTCTTTTGATTTTAAAGGAGATAAGTATGTCCTTCGCACTGGATATCCGCTGCAGGGGCTTAAAGAATTTCAATGGACTCTCTCGCTTGGCTTTTTAACGCTCGGAGCCTTTTTTCTGACTCTGTATGCGATCATGACGTGGGTGATGATTCATCGGCTGATCCGACCGATTCATCGAATCAACGAGGCGATCCTTTCTTATCAAGAGGGGCGAGAGGAGCTCTTGCCTCGGATTCCATTTTCAGAAAAAAATAGTTCAGGCGAATTTGCTCAGCTCATCTTGACGCTCAACTCGCTCACCGAACGGGTGCAGCGAGAGATGGAACACTTGACTCAACAGCGAAGGGAAACGGAAGGGATTCTCGAGTCTCTTGGAGAAGGGGTTGTTGCTTTTGATACAGGCGGGAAGATCACCTTTGTCAATCAGGGCGCTTGCCGTATGTTAGGAGCGTTTCATCCCGAGATCATCGGCAAATCTCTGATAGAACTCTCCTCTAAACAGGTCGATCTCTTACAAAAGGGGCAAGAGCTCGTCTTGCAAGTTTTGCAAACATCAGAAGCGGTCCGAGAACCATGGACGGACGGAAAGGGAAATCGAATTCATCTCGATCTCATTGCAGCGCCTCTTTCTTCTCATCACGGCGCTGTATTGGTTCTTCAAGATAAAAGCGCTGATTACAAAGTGCTCGAGATGGGCAAAGATTTCATCGCGAATGCCTCTCATGAGCTGCGAACTCCCATCACGATCATCCGTGGGTTTGCGGAGACGCTCAATGATCGACCTGACCTGTCGCCTGAGATGAAAGCAGATATTTTGCAAAAAATCGTCCGCACGTGTGGCCGTCTCGATAAACTTGTCAAAAGTCTTCTCACTTTAGCAGATATCGAACACCTCTCAGAAGATCGTTTTCGACCGACCGATCTCGTTTTTATCGCAGAGCATTCCAATTATCTTGTCTTGATGGCTCATCCCGGCATTCATCTCACCCTACACACTGACCTATCTCGAGCGACTATTTTGGCTGATGTCGACCTTATCGATCTCGCGTTGACGAATCTGTTAGAAAATGCGGTGAAATATTCTTCTACTCCTGTTCAGATTGACATGACTATTCGCCAGGGAGAAAAAGAGATCGAACTCGAAATCAAAGATCAGGGCATTGGCATTCCTCCTGTCGATCAGCCTTACATCTTCGATCGATTCTATACGGTCGATAAAGCTCGTTCGCGTAAATCGGGAGGAGCCGGTCTCGGACTCTCTATTGTAAAGACGATCATTGAAAAACATCATGGACGAGTCTCTGTGACTTCCGAAGTAGGCAAAGGAAGTACCTTTCTAGTTACATTGCCCATCAAAGAATAATTTAATAATCAACATTAAGGAGAATATAGGTGTTAAAACCAATTCAAAATTCGGATCTTGACCGCATTGAATCGAGGCTGGCAGGAGTTCCTGTTCGCTACGTCCATAAGACTTATGCCTCAACGACGATTCGTAAAACGGTCATTTATGGATGCATGATTGCTGATGGTAAATTATTACCCGCAAAACGCCCATTCCCTTGGTTTTCTACTGATTTACAGAAGAAGGTGACTTTCGAAGAGAAATCCCCGTCTCAGGGTCGTCCTCAACCAGAGCAACGTCTTCCGCTGCGTGAGTTGGACGCTGTAAATTTATTAGCTTCCAGACGTCTGGGGAGAGGAAACGGAGATGCGGGGCGCCCAACAAAGCGATCAACGCTTCCACCTCAAAGCCAGCCTTCTTTTCCTCATGCACAAGCTGGTAAAGACGCGGTGCGGCCTTCATCCCAAAAAAGGGCACGAGAGCATGTGGGTGGGCATGAAACAGACAAACCGTTGAAGAAGACCGTTCGATTTTCAGATAATCAATGAGAGATGGATAGCCTTTGGCTGAGAAAAGATCTGGTTTTTTGGTTCCCTTGAGAAGGCGATAGTAGAGAGGTTGAAGCACAGCGTCTTTAAGAGCGAGCGTTTCAAGGGCCACCTTGTCTTGCGTTTTGAGCAAAGGTTTTGCACTCTCGAGAAGTAAATCGAGGAACTCTCCTAAAATTTTAGGATCTTCGAGCTGCTCTTCATAAAAGAAGTGTAAAAGCTTTGTCGCCATGTTGTACAGCTCGGGATGGGCCTCTTTCCCTTCATTGACGAGGGGGAAGAGATTGAGTCGCGCGCAAGCGGGATTGATGGGAGGAAATGCCTTTTCAGTCGCTGTCTGTTCTGGTTTTTCTTTCTTTTTTTGCTTAGTGAGCGTTCCTGGCAGCGCGTTGAATTTCTTATCTTCTTCGGTGTAGAGGATTCTTCGCTCTGCTTTTCGTAAGCCCAAGTAGGCATTTTGCGTCTTGATCGATACGAGATGTTTTTCAAATGAGGCGGCGACTGCGTAGGCGAAGATGAGTAGAATAGCAAAGATAAACGGCAAAATATTCATTGTTTCACCCTGATCGGCTCCTGAGCTGCCAGTATTAAAGCGAGCTTTAAATTGGGCTCCGTTTTCCGATTTTTGTCAATCCCGCACCAAAACTTCAAACGGAGGATGACCGGCTTCCCTCCTTTTTTCTTCGGCCACTCGGGAAGCCATACCCATTTGTTCTGTTCATTGAGCGCAAAAAACTCCCACTCCATCGCTCGCACGTCAGAGAGAAGAACTTCCTTTCGATCCCCGTCTTTCTTCAGTGGCCACTGGGTCAAGCAAAAGTCTCCCTTCTCCGTCAAAAAAAAGCGGGCATGAATAGGACCGCTATAGAGCGGGTCAGGGTCGATGCCCGCATGGAATACCGTGTTCAATGCGATCCGTCGATCTTCTTTCTCCGTATAAAAGCTTGGGTTTTCCAATGTAGTTGGTTCGACGTTGGTCAGCACCCATTCCAGCCTCTCCTGTAGCCGCTGCCTCTCCAGCAGCTGCGACTGCGCCTTTTCAATTTGCTGCTCCACCCGGGTATTCGACACCAGGAAGCGGAATAGCACCATCAGTAGAATCGCCGATAGGCTAATCGCGATCAGCAGCTCCAACAGAATAAAAGTTCTTTTTTTATGAGAGCGCGTTTTCATCGGCCTCCAATTTTAGCAGGGAAAGCACAAATGTAAAGCTGCTTTACATTTGGGTGGGTGGGGATTTTGTGAGGATGAGATGGTAAGAGAATTCTTTTTTTTGCACTTCGATCTTGATGGAAACGAGGCGGTGGATTTGGCCATTGCCTTCGATTTTTTCTCGAAGAGTGTGAAGGGTGTATGTTCGGGGAATCGTGCGGGCGGAGAGCTGAGGAATTTGGAGAGGAGCAGGCGAAAGGGGAATCGGGGCAGTTGTTTGTTTAATGGATGGGATTTGACTCCAGCGGAATTCGTTTTTGAGGAACTTTTCGTGGAGCTCAGAGAAGGTCCAGGCGGCGATTCGGTCGCATTCGAGGGTTTCGAGTTGGGCGATGGCTTTGCGGTGGAAGTGAATTGGGCGGAGGAAGAATTCGCTGAGGCAGAGGGCAAGGAGGGTGAAGGCGAGGAGAACTTCTAGGAGGAGGACAGGGTGCTTTTTTTTCATACAATGCAGATGGGCTGGAAGCGGAGATAGTCGGCAGCGGCAAAGACGTAGCGGATCCCATTCTTTTCGCCGAAGAGGCTGAAACCGCTTTTGATGTTGTGGAGATGGCCGAAGACGCAGATGTCGATCTTGTATTTTTCGAGGATAGCGGAGGCTCGAGAGGGCTTGAGATCGGCGCCGATCGGAGGATAGTGGGTCATGGCAATGCGGATCTTAGCTTCTGGCTTGAGCTGGGATAGGCTGAGGTCGAGTCGTTGGAGCTCTCGCTCAAAGATTTTTTCGCTGAGGTCTTCTTGGATTGCCACATCGGTGTCTTTCTTTTTTCCCCGGGGATTCTCTTGGTATTCGATGAAGGGACCAAAGGAATATTCGGGAGTATCCCACAGGCGAGCGCCGCCGACGGTCGCCTCTTTCCAGTGGAAGGCATTGTTTTGAATGAGATGGATCGAAGGGGGGAGGACTTTGGCCACTTTGGAGAGAGAACCCCACCAGTAATCGTGGTTGCCTTTGAGGAGAACTTTGGTTCCGGGGAGGTCGTGGATCCATTGAAGGTCGGGGATGGCCTCTTCTACTTTCATCGCCCAGGAGATATCGCCAGGGATAAGGACGAGGTCCTCGGGGGCGATGAGGGTGCGCCAGTGATCAGCCATTTTTTTAGCATGATCGACCCAAGCAGGACCAAAATAATCCATGCTCTTATTTTCAACACCAAAGCTTAAATGAAGATCAGCAATTGTCCAAATACGCATAGCGCCATTGTATCGGATCGTTTAATTTTACAGGGTAAAATGATCGGGGACGATGGTGCCGGCGGTGATGATGATGATTCCGTCGCGGATAAAGATGCCGTCGCCGTCAAAGCGGTCTAATTTTTTTTCATTGATCAGCTTGACGTGATTGCCAATCCGGACGTGCTCGTCGATGATCGCTTTTTCGATGAGGCAATGTTCGCCGATCCAAAAGTCGGTCGGGACCGGTTTGCTGTCATAAGTAGGCGGCATGTAGAAGTGGTTCCCCATCATGACGGTGTCGCGGATGATGGTCCCTTTCTTGATGTGGGAACGGAGGCCGATGACGCTGCGAGTGATCTCTTCCGCTTCGATGATGCTCCCTTCGCAGACAATCGATTGGTTGATCTTCGTGCATTCGATTTTGGGGCCGGGCAAGAAGGTGGGGCGGGTATAGATAGGATTTTTTTCATCGTAGGTGTCGAGGCCATTTTTTGAATGAGTGAGGATCAGATTGGCTTCGAAATAAGAAGCGACCGTGCCGATGTCTTCCCAATAACCGTGATAGACGAAGGCATACGTTTTCCCTTTTTTCACGGCAGTGGAGATGAGGTGATGTCCAAAGTCATCGCGATCATCTTCTTTGAAGAGTTCGATGAGCGCTTCTCGGCGGAAGACATAAATCCCCATGGAGCCCAAGTAGGAGGGCTCTTTGCGGGGGGCAATCTTTGCCTCTTTAAAAAAAGCGGGGGGCAATTCGAATTGCTGCAATACTTCGGGCTCTTTGGGTTTTTCGGCGAAGTTGTTGACCTTGCCGTTATGTCCTAGGTGGATGAGTCCCATCCGTACGGCATCTTTTTTAATCACGGGGATCGAGGCGATGGTCAAGTCGGCCTTCTTTTCTTGGGCAAAGGCAACCATGTTTTGGAAATTGATGTTGTAGAGTTGATCGCCAGACAAGATGAGGAAATAATCGGCGGGCGACTTCAAAAACGTCGGCATGTTCCTTCGCACTGCATCGGCCGTGCCCTTGAACCACTCTCGCTCGCCCTTCTCATTTTCATAAGGCGTCAATACATCGACTGAGCCGGGATTGAACGGATCGAAGTGGTAGGTTTGGCTAATGTGGTGCTCGAGTTCTCCTGAGAGATATTGAGCGACTACGAAGATTTGCCGGAAATCGGAGTTGATCGAATTGGAGATGGGGATGTCGATGAGGCGATATCGCCCTCCATACGAGACGGCTGGTTTCGAATGGTGGATCGTAAGCGGGTGCAGGCGAGTACCTTGACCTCCTGCTAAAATAATCGTAGCCACCTGGATGGGGCGGTTCTTCATAGAGTCTCCCTCTATGCGCACCATAGAAAGTAAAGTAATTCCTTGGCAATGGTAAAAATTAAATAATAAGAGGGAATTGCAAAACTAGAAACGAAAAAGTGATTTTTCGGGAGTAGTGAATGCCAGGGCTTTTTCATGAGATTGTTGTTGCGTTTAACCCAAGCACTTGATCTAGATAGTCCTCGCTCATCGCAGCTTTCATCCTTTTGTTTTCAAGGCTCAGCGCACTTTTCTCCTGCTTCAGCAGCGTAAACGCGATACGTCTCAATA
>JAGWKU010000090.1 GCA_028873375.1 Verrucomicrobiota bacterium | reverse complement strand
AGCGCCGCAAAAAATGAGAGAAAAAACATTTTTTCCTCTTCTCTTGCGGCGCTTCGCCGCCTCAGTGATCTCAGTGCTCTCAGTGGTGAATTTTTTTCTCAGTGGTTGGTGAGGTGGGTCGCGAGGTCGCGAGCGAGAAGGGCGTGATAAAGGAGTCCGCGGCTACCAAGTCCGGTAAAAACCCAGGCCTTGGGCCCGAGTTGTTCGACGATGGGGCGATAACCTTGTTTGCGACAGACGCGCACCCCTGCCTCGACGTGAAGTACGGTGGCGTTTTCTGCCGGTGGATAAAAAGCTGCCGCTTGTTTTTTAAGTTTGAGGATGGCCTCTGGGGTAGGAAGAGCATCGGCGAATCCCCGCTCGTAAGTGGAGCCGATATGGCAAAGGGCCGGATCTTCGGTCGACGTGATGTGGCCGAGGCCTGCGAGGCCGCAAGGGAGATGCCCAGCAGGCCAGGAGCAGAGGAGCGCTTGTCCCTTGAGAGGCTCGAGAAGTAAATGAGCGCATTCGGGAAAGCGGGAAATACCAGCTCCAACCGCAAGAATGGCGTAGTCATAGGAAGAGAGCTCTTGGAGAGAGCCGATGACCTTTTTTTCGAAGCGGGCCTTTTGACACGCTTTTCGAAGGCCTTGAAGATAGAGTTTAGAATAGACGGTGATACCGCTCGGAATCCAAAGACCTGGCACGGGGCGGGCGCCTAGAACTTTTTCTATGACTTGCTCAGGATCCCACCAAATTGCTTCGGGATCTTCATTTGCCCGCTCCCGAAAGGCCTGTTTGATCGATTCTTGGAGAGCGAGACGAAGCACGCCAGTTCGCTCGGCGACCGAACGACCCAACGCCTTTTCGGCCACTTCGAGGAGCTCTTTCGTCGCTTGCATCCCCTCCGTGGCGCGCCACGAGCGGATTCCCAACTTTGCGGGGAATGGATTGAGAAGCCCGGTGGAAACAGCAGAAGCACTCCCCTCTTCTGAATCAAAGAGAGTAACTTCCATCTCTTTTTGCAACAAATGCCATGTAAGGGCAAGGCCTGCGAATCCGGCCCCGACGATCGCGATTCGCTTCATCGTCGCTGCAGCAATTGATGGCTCTCAGCTGAAAAGTGGAAGAAGAAAACCACCGTGGGAGAGAGAAGGGCGCAGAACGGGAGCATGACAAAAAACCACTCCAGCGCCAAGGCAAACGACGGCTCAGAGAGAGAAAAGCTCAAGTTGGTTAGCACCGCGGCAATCGTCAGGAGGCTACCGATCGCAAGGGCGGGCAAAAGGCCGATGAAAAAAAGGACAAAGGAGGCAAAAGGGTGAAGCTTTAGCGATTGCCAAATTCTCTGTGCAAGGTGTAGCCGCTTGGCAGACTGCATCGCGGCCGCTGGGGCAACGAAAAACAAAAGGCCAACGTTCAAAAGACAGAGAAGAAGCGAGCAGAAGATTAAGAGGAAGGGGCCAAAGGCCAAAATGACGTTGAAGAAGGGGCCGATCAAAGGAATTTCCTTAATGAGAAAAAAGAGACCTAGAGCGATCCAGAGAAGAAGATAGATGAGAAGCGGCGGAAGAGAGAGATAGGAAGTGCCGATCGCGACGTCGGCCGACCCAGCAAAAAGGCGCCCCATTTTCAGCACGAGTCCCTTGGTTTCATGCGAATAAATGCGAACCAAGAGAACGCCGAGGCTGAGCAACAATCCCGAAGAGAGAAGAATGGGCAAAAACAAGAGACTCAACCCCACCCAAGAGCTCGCCTGGATCGAAAGCGCACGGCAAAATACAAGCAAAATTCCGCACAGGGAAAGGGCGATGAAGCTCATCAATAATTTATGTTTTGAAAATACAGACGCCCACGCCTTCAAAAAAGCCTTTTCAATCTCATTCCAACTCATGCGAAAGGAGTCTACCGGAGCTTTAACAAATTTCAAAGGAAAAAAATAGGGTATTTTGATAGCTTATCCTTCTTATGACAAGTTCGATTTGTTATTCAGTGAATGTTTGGTTCCACGCTATGATCCTTCACCCTTACCAGGAGGGATCCCGCCGGATCCGACGCGCTTGTTCGAAAAAAGACCCGTATCGCTTCGATCATCCCCCGCTCATGCTGAAAGATCGGGTGATTTCCCTAGTCGCAGGGCTGCTCTTGCTCTTGCCGTTCATCAATACGATCATCTGGGTGTGGATGAGAACCGTGGGTCAACCCGATGTACTATCAGATCCTCTTCCCCTATCTAACGAGCAAACCGATCCGTTGCCTCAATTAAGGCATGGGTAATACCCGCCTCGCTCGAGGCGTGACCTGCGTCGGGAATCACCTGAAAATCGGCCTCTGGCCACGCTTTGTGAAGCTCCCAAGCACTCTCCATTGGACAGACGATATCGTAACGGCCTTGAATGATGACCCCTGGAATTTTGCAGAGCGGCGCTACATTTTCAAGAAGCCAGTTTTCGGTATTGAAAAAGCAGCGGTTGAGAAAGTAGTGGCATTCAATCCGAGCAATCGCATCGGCGCGGATGTCTTCAGCAAATAAGCGACCTGCAGGATCGAAAACGAGGCGGAGTGTTGCATCTTCCCACCCTGACCAAGCTTTGGCCGCGCTAGAGCGAACTTCTGGATCGGATGAAGTGAGACGCTTGAAGTAGGCAGCGATGAAATCCCCCCTTTCTTCTGGCGGAATAGGGGCAGCAAATTGATCGAATTGGTCAGGAAAAAGGTGATGCGCGCCAAACTGGTAAAACCAGCGGAGCTCTTTGGGGCGCCCTAAAAAGATCCCCCGCAAGATGAGAGACACGACTCTCTTGGGATGGGTCTCGGCATAGGCGAGCGCAAGCGTACTTCCCCACGAGCCGCCAAAAACGACCCATCGTTCAATGCCTAAAAACTCACGGAGCTTTTCAATGTCGGCGACGAGATCCCACGTCGTATTTTGCACGAGGTGGGAGTGAGGGACGCTTTTACCGCAGCCTCGTTGGTCGAAAAGGATGATCTGGTAAACCTCTGGATTGAAAAAGCAGCGATGACCTGGCTCGGTGCCAGCCCCAGGACCTCCGTGGAGAAAAACGACCGGCTTGCCGCGTGGATTTCCGCTCTCTTCCCAATAAAGCGTATGCTGATCGCTTACCGAGAGAAACCCTGTTCGGTTGGGCTCAATGGCAGGATACTTCGTTCGTTTCATCGCGATTTATACAAGTAAAGCGGTCTGACGATCGGTGTTCCTTTGCCGCCGCGGGCTTCTGCGCGTTCGTAAACGATTTGAATCGCAATTCCAACACAGCGAGCCAGACCAAAGAGAATCGTAAAATACTCGGGGTAAGGAAAACCAGCTGCAGTCAAAATCGAACCGGTGATCGCGTCGACATTCGGGTAAGGATCCGAAATCTTTGGATTTTCTTTGAGGACTTTGGTCCCTTCTGTGCGCAAATGAAGCGCAATCTTGATGAGCGGATGAGTGGGGAAATGTTTTTGAGCATACTGATAAAACACCGTTGCGCGAGGATCTTCGACCCGCAAAACAGCATGGCCAAAGCCGAAAACGAGTTGGTTGCTCTTCAACCGGTCGCGGATCAATTGTTCGACCGCTGAAGGGCTCGCATGCTCTCCGACCTGATCGAGCACCTCTTGGACAAATTCTAAGCAATCTTGGTTCGCTCGTCCGTGCCGCGGCCCCGCTAAAGCGGTCATTGCACCCGCCAAGGAGCCCCACAGATGTTCGAGGCCAGAGGCGATCGCTTTGCCGACAAACGTCGACAGGTTGCCCCCGCAGTGATCGAGATGAAGGACGTTGAACATCCGCATCACCTGAGTCAGCTCGCTTTTCCGCTCGCCGGGAAATTTCAACATATGGACGAAATTTTCGATATAACCGAGTTCTGGCTTTGAAGGAGGCGTCGGTCCCCACCCAGCGTGGCTGTTAATCACTGTCGCTGCAATTTGGGGTAGCTTAGCCATTGCTTGCAACGCATCTTCGCGGTAGTCGCCCGTTCCCTCATACATGCCTACGACGAGGAGAGCCGCTGCGAAGACATCCATCGGATGTCCGCCGTGAGGCAATCCCTCGATGTGACGGAGTGTTTCTGGTTGACAGGAAGCACGCTTCGCCAGCTCTTCAGAAAATTTGGCGATCTGCTCTTTCGAGCCCACTTCTCCGTAGTAGAGCAAGTAAATTGCTGCGAGCGGATCGAGGTAGGCAATTTCGGCAATCGGCCGGCCTACATACGTTAAGCCTTTGATCGGATCGACAAAGGAAGTGACACAGTAACCAACGGGGAAACCCCGCAAACCCGTTTCGAGTTCGTCTTTCGTGATTTCAAACAGAACGCCATCGCGCATTCTAAGTCCTCTTAAGCAGATGCGCGACCATGTCGCGCTCGTCTAAGAGTTCTTTTTGCGTGATTTGTAGTTTTTCTTTCAAGAAAGGAGTGATCTTTAGCCCAGAAACTATTTCAAAGTCCCCTTTTCCTTTCGATCGGCAAGGGAATGAAAAGACAAGATTTTCATCAATGCCGTACGGATTTCCTTTCGCTGAAACGCCCATGGAAAACCAGTCGCCTTGATGAGTCGGGACAAGAACTGACCGCATCGCTTCAATCGCCGCATTGGCAGCCGATGCCGCTGACGATTTTCCCCGCGCAGCAATTACTTCAGCGCCTCGCTTTTGCACCGTGGTAATGAATTCCCCTTCAAGCCACTTTCGATCGGTGATTACTTCTGTCGCAGGCTTTCCTCGGATCAGGGCATGTTCAAAATCGGGCACTTGCGTCGCCGAGTGATTCCCCCAAATCGTCACATGACTCACATGCTGAGAATCGCTCCCCGATTTTCTTGCGAGTTGATAAACCGCTCGGTTTTGATCGAGGCGGGTCATGGCAAAAAATTGTTCAGGCTTCAGATCGGGCGCATGGTGCATGGCGATGAGGCAATTCGTATTGCATGGATTGCCAACGATCAACACCTTCACATCTCGAGAAGCCGCTCGGTTTAACGCCCTTCCCTGTCCGACGAAAATCCTTCCATTATCAGCGAGCAAATCTTGCCGCTCCATGCCAGGACCGCGCGGTTTTGCTCCTACGAGCAACGCGTAATCGACGCCCCCAAAGACCTCTTCCGGATCAGAACCCACTTTTACTTCTTTCAACAGGGGAAATGTGCAATCGTCGAGCTCCATCGCAAGGCCCTTGAGCGCGCCTACTCCCTCTGGCAATTCGAGCAAGTGGAGGGCAATCGGCTGATTGGGGCCGAGCAAATCTCCGTGCGCCAAGCGAAAAATGAGCGAGTAGGCAATTTGACCCCCTGCTCCCGTCACTGCAATTCGCTTGATAGAATTCATACATCTCCATCCATTCCAGAGAAGCGCTGCATCAATGCTCCTCTACAGAGAGAACCAAAACAATTCTCTGCGACGCCATGTGCTTGACTGAGCCACATTTCGAAGTTTTCCTTGTCTTGCGGCACTGTCTCCCCCAGCGATTGAATCACTGTCTGCAAAATCAACGCCGGCTTTCCATCGACGTGTCCCAGATTCGAACTCACGGCAAAATTTCCGACGGGCCGATTTAGCGCATAGGCGAGGTTCATCCCGATCCCAATTGGCCTTTCTTCAATTTCATTCAAGGCAAAAATCTCTGGTTCCACTTCGACTTTCAAGTGCAATTTATTTGCCATGTACTGGAGCGGATGTTCTTTTTGCGGATCAAAGGTAATTCCATTGATATATCTGATCTCGCTCTTCACAAAATTGAGCGGCATGCTCTCCGATGGATACAACTCGATGATCGAATCGACCACTCGGAGAATCAAGCTGCGGAATGAGCTCCACGAATAGCTCTTATCTTCGTTGATCGTCACAATCCCCGGTCCCACCTGCACGAGCGGCCACCCATTTTTCTCTTTTCTCAATCGATGGCGGACCACGAATGGACTTCCATCAGGATGCACCTGCGTTGCGGGTAAATCTTCAATCAGGGGAAAATCTTTCTTTAATCGCTCATAAATACGGCCGTACATCATCGGATAGGCCACGTCGTGCATCCGCCTCGTCTGTTGATCGCTTTGTAGTTCCCATCGCAATTCAAAAATGGCCTCAGCCAAAGGAGGATTAAGCAAGGGAGGAATTTCTTCTCGTCGAATTTTTTCAGGTTTAAACACAGCCATAACCACCGCAATTTAAATCAACGACGATACCCTCTCTTTCAAAAAAGTGCAAGACAAAGGCATTTTCTCCTTTTCGACTATGATGTGAATTACCCGGCCTGCTCCGCTTAAAAAAGCGCGAACCCCCGCGCTTTTTTAAGATTCCGCAGAGGACCGGGTTTCAGGAAACCTGATGAACAGAATGAGCCCAAAGGTCCGTACCACTTATCCAGTATTGAACTTCTTCTCTTTTTGAGAAATCTGATAAAAATAGATGTTCCCATCAATGTAGGGGGAAAATATTCCTCTTTGCAAAAAATCCCATACCATTCCAATCACTACTCGATTAGTTGATGAAATAGTGCAGTTTGTTTTTGAAAACTCTCCTATACCGCTCGTGATTCAAGAACCGAGAGCTGGCATCGTCGGCTTTTCCCGGGGAATACCCCTCTAAGGTTGGAATTTTTTATTATACACAACGTGATTCAAAATTTGGGAATTTGGCAAAGCCGGCGGCCAAGATTTCCATCAGGCCAAAGGCCGGCGCGAGAGGGGCCCCCTATTTGTAATAGGGGGCCCTGAGCGCGGATGGAAAGGTTGGAATGCCGGCGCAGCCAAA
>JAGWKU010000007.1 GCA_028873375.1 Verrucomicrobiota bacterium | reverse complement strand
AGGAAGGTTTTGAAAACAGTACCGAAAAAGGGAGCAGAACCGATAAAATGTTGCGTGATAGAGAGTCCATTTCATAACCTTTTGTCTTTGAATAACAAAGAGTATGAATGATGGGGAGCTCTCTATCAATTTATATTTTTACAATCTCGCAACTGACGAGCGTCAGCGAGGAAGTCATGAAATTGTACAAAGTCGAGGTTTGACATACTTGTCTTTAGCGACTCTCAGTATGAAGATTTATGCGCAGAAATTTATTTCAATAGAGAATTTGTTGCATTATTTCACAAGAAAATGGAATAAAAAATGCACTCATCGAAATTTCTCCTCCGAAAAATATGACATCATGGAATTTCAGCTATGAGGAATTTGTCAAAATCTTAGAAGAGACAAAAGACAGCTTAATAAAGATGAAAAAATTGCCTCCTGATAACACCCTCGCATGAGCCCAAAATTTATTTTAGAATTATCCAGTAATTTAGATTTTGAAGGAATGGTGGTAGAGCTTAGTTTTGAAAAGAGGCCTCTTGCCCGACTAAATTACGATCTAGGAATCGACAATATAGAAATCGAAATGCTCTCCGAAGATGAAGAAATAAAATTTCCTCTTGCCGATTTTTTTCAAGTTTTAGAAAAAGCCAAGCAAATTTTAATAAGATGCGACAAAGAAGATAAGCAAAGAAATGAGAAAAAAAGAGAACAGTAAATTCCCTCTTTCTAAGAGCTTTTATATCGTAGTTGCCAGTCTTCCCCATAGAGAAAATTTAGTTGCTGAGATTTTCTATAACGGGGTTCAATGGGTAGAATTATCTCAAGAAGACAAAGAGATCATGATCCAATTTTATTCTCATCCTCGGCAAGAGTATTGGGAATTTCCGTTGGATGAAGCATTTGCTGCTCTTGAAGAAGCAAAAAAACGATTTATCGGAATGGGAAAATGATCAAAGAGAAGGGGTTTGACATCCTCCATCAACAAATTGAAAACGCAATACAAGGGGTGGTTCTGAATTTGATCTATCTAGGACTCGCTGCGCGGGGAAAAATTGAGTCCTATCTTGCCAAAAGCCGGACAGAATGGGGTAAATAACGAGACAACCAACAAGGGCGATGCTTCCTATGATCAAAGGTAATCCTGCTCCCCTATCTTGATAAGAGGTGTAGAAAGCGATAGCGATGAAAGCAAGAGAAACAACAGTTTGGATTCTGAACTCCAGAGCTTTTCTGCGAATCGCCGTATCGAGGGCCAAGTTCACCCTTTCGATCATCTGG
This sequence comes from Verrucomicrobiota bacterium, assembly GCA_028873375.1. GTDB lineage: Bacteria > Chlamydiota > Chlamydiia > Chlamydiales > SM23-39 > CAITMJ01. The sequence continues at coordinate 29,935 of JAGWKU010000007.1, read as the reverse complement.
ATCATGGGATCGCGGTTCGAGGGGTGAGTTTCTCTGACTGTCATAGCATCTCCTAAGCCGCTTCAGAAGGATAAAGAAGTCCAGAAAAGTGAGCTGCCCTCTGAGTTTGTAATTGTTGACGAAGGGCTGCGTTTCTTTCCCCTCGGAGAGTAGTCACTCTAAGGCGAATGAGAAAAAACATCTGCACGTCAAGTGCAACCGACAAAAAAGCTCCCGCAGCAAATCCTGGAAGAGGCCCTAAATCTGACTTGTAAGAAGTTAAAAGCGTGGGCGCGGTTAAAAAAAACGCGCTTGCTACCAAGGCCACTTTAATGAGCGGCTTTCCCACTTCTCGCTCTGTCGCGCGGGCCCATTGAACGGCGTTACTGCAGGTATTCCAAATGACGCTCATCTCTCTCCTAAATGAGGGAAAAGTCTAGCTGGGGGGGAGGTTTTTCTGCAAGGGCAGTTCGTAGAGGTGTTGGAGAGGGGGCTTAAAGTTTGGAGGAAGGAGGGGTTCCTCGTGGATTCACTCGTAAACCATCCGCTCTTCTTCAGGAGTGAGAGGAGGGAGGGAATCGAAGAGAGCGGCGGGTGTAGGGATATACACAACGTGTTCTTTTTCCCCACTTCCAGTTTGTCCAATTCTCATCGTTATCTTTTAGGCCGCTTGGGGAGAAAAAGGAAGGCGGGAAATAAGGCCGGAAAGGTGAGTTGCTCTCAGAGCGGCCTGCCCTTCTTCTAATGCTAGTTGCTCCCGGGCTAGGCGTCTCTCCAATCGAAAAGTAGCAACTCCATGCCGGATCATTAAAATTAGCTGTATATCGCACGCTATCGAGCAAAAAGCTCCTACAGCAAAGCCAGGAAGGCACCCCACACCCATTTTGTAAGCGGATAACGTAATGGCGCTGGTGAAAACAGCACTCGTGACCAAAATGACCTTTGCCTTCTGCCTGCTAACTTCTTGCGAAGTTTCACGAACCCATTGAACAGCATCGCGACAATTATTCCAAATTGCGTTCATATTTCTCCTTTGGAACAGAAATTTTACTTCTTTTTTAAATTCTATTCAAGGGAGAGGAGGGCCTTCCTTTTCTTCATGCATGTCCTCAAAAATCAGAGACTTGTGATTTAAAGAAATTTCTTTCTCTTGGGAGAGCTCATAGAGGTGATGTAGATGGAGCTTTATATGGGGAGAGAGAAGGGGCTCTTTGTGGATGCGCTCGTAAACCATCTGCTCTTCTTCAGGGGTAGGAGAGAGAGAATCAAAGAGAGCGGTGGGTGTAGAGATATCGACATGTTCTTTTTGCTCGATTTCGCGAAGGAACTGGTAAAGGGCAAGGCGGAGGGGGCGATTTCCCTTTTGGTCTTCGGTAAGGGTCGGGTTAGAAATAATGGTGCAGATGGGAAATTCCCCTTCGACGCTAGAGGCCCATTGGAGAGGGCAAGAATGGGGGGAACGTTGGTGGCCAATGGCGAGGTCCAAAGTGGCGATAGGGCGGCGATCTATCAAGAAGATAAAACGGGTTAGGCAAGAGAGGGGGGCGTCGGTGGAGCGAGGATTCCCGTTCCCATCCAAGAGGTAAGCAGAATCTTCTTTTAACTCCACTTCTTTCTCTTTCAGCTGAAGATGGGAGAGATCGAGGAATGCTTTCATGGCAATTTGGACCGGTCGGTAGTCGGAGCTTGCCAGGGGGAGAAGGGTCTTTCCTACATAAAAGCTGGTCGTCAATAACTGATTCAACAATTCATGAATTCGATCTTGCATCTTGCGCAGTTTTAGAATGGGAAAAATCATCGGACCCAAGCTTAGCGCTGTACAGGGACCCTGGCCAGAGGCAATGGAGAGAAAAGGTGCTAAAGAAAGATGAAGAACAAACTGAGGAATACGAAGGATCACAGAAAGACAAAGCGTACACCGCTTGCTTGAGATCTCATCTTCTAGAGTGCCTGTCTCTACAAACCAGTGAGAGAGAAGTGTAGTCGTCTGAAGGCCTAAAAGGCGGGTGTAGAGTTGGCGAAGCTCGGAGAGAGAGCTGGGATGCACGTGAGAGAGTTCTTCAATGAGCTTTTCATTCTCGCGGATGACTCGATACAGCTTGGGGAGCTGGAAGTATTGATAGAGGTTGGTGCGAAAACCGATTTCTCGTCCGATGCGTCGAAGGCCCCACTTTCCTCGCCAATCCTTCCACTTGATAAAACAAGGCGTCCCCTCGACTGATGGAGAAAAGATTACGGTGGGAGGATTGATGTCTGCGCCCTGCGCAAAAAAGGGAGCAAAGCTCTTCCTTTGGAGTACTTCGAGCTTAGCCAGGGTGGTCCAAAAGGCTTTTTGAGGCCGCTCCGAGGGGGCTAACGTCCCAAACTTATCTTCGAAGTTAACGTAGGCGTATTCAAGGTTACTGGAGATCGCTCCACTCATATCAGTTCCACCTCTTTTAGATGAGGGCGACTTCTTGAGAAGTCACCCCAAGCAAACGCTTTCTATGTCGCAGATTTAGGCTTCTCTGCAGCTGTTTTCTTAGCCTTCTCGGCTTCAGCAGCTGCTTTCTTAGCCTTCTCGGCTTCAGAAGCGGCCCTTTTTGCCTCCTCGGCTTTCTTCGCTTCGGCTGCTTTTTTCTCTTCTTGAAGCCGCTTTGCTTCGGCGAGTTTCTTCGCCTCTTCCTGCTTGCGAAGCTCTTCTTTCTGGCGAGCCTCTTCAGCCTCTTGCTTCGCTTTGAAGTAGGCTTCTTTGGCCGCTTTGATTTTGTTGATCCAGTAGTCGAGGTTTAACTTTTCCATTTTGTAGGTCTTCTTCTGCATCTCCTCATACTTTTGCTTAAGGAACTCTTCGTTGACCTCTTCCCACTTCTTCACGACGAGGAAGGGAAGGTCTTCATAGATCCCATCGATACTTGAAGAGCGGACGATCGGATAAGTACCGATGTAGACCGACTCCCAAGCGCGGTGGGTATCAAGAGCAATGCCGCGAGGGCTGAGGACGAATTTGGAGGCGATGAGATCGGTGAGGTAGAGGTTAAAGAGCCGCTTCCCGGTGCGATAGCAATAGGGAACATAGCCGAACATGCGGAAGAGGGGAAAGCGCTCGTGATAGTTATTTTGGATCGTGAAGTTCATGAAGAGAAGATGGGTCTTCGGATAGGAATCCTTCGCATCGATCACTTTCTTGAGAGCGTCGATATTGCCAAAGGGCCACTCTTTATTGGCGATGCCCATCGGCAAGAGGGTGAACTTGGGGTGTTTGGCATCGCCGTTGTGGCCAAACCAAGCGATGAGCTTGGGATCATCGAGATAGGAAGCAAAGGGGCCGGGGGCCGGATCGTCGCTGTTATGGGTAATGAGGATATAGGGATGCTCAATGTGGGGATGAACGCTCTCGAAAAAAGCCTTGAGCATCTCATTTTTGACAAAGATCGTATTCCCCTCTTGGACTTGAGCGGGATTGAGAGACATGTCGAGCTCGTCGTAAGCAAAATCGGCAAAGTCTCGAAAGCCATCTCCACTGATGTAAGGAGGGCTAGGAGTGCGGTGATAGTGGGGAGGCGTGACGCCAAAGATAACGAAAGGTAATAAAGCTAAAAAAAATACAATCTGTTTCATTTTATGAACCTCTGTCTTCATCACTTATGGTTGTTATAAATCGTAAAATTTGGTCTAAGACGGCCTGCGCTTCATAGGAAGCTGGCGAGGGTCCCGACTGAATGATCCGGTGGAGGGCTTCTCTCTCGTTAACAAAGAGATTCGAATAGGCCACCGGATGATCTCCGAGCTTGCTCAATTGGTGCTCGTAGTCTTCCACTTGTCGCCGAATAAGGGCGAGTTCCGCATTTTGAATCTGGTAGCGGAGTGATTCGGTTTCGTCTTTCACTTTTTCGAACGCTTTCTCGGCGTTCTCGAGCTTTTTTTGCAAAAGAGCGATTCTGTGTTTTTGCTTGCGAGGCGAAAGGTTTTTCGAAAGACAAGCTTCATCGCCTGTATTGCGCGAGCAAGCCGTCGCAAGGCTTAAGAGAAGGAGAAAGAGCAGTCGTTTCATCTCATTGCATGAATAAAGTGTTGAAAATCGGGATCAAGCTTTATAGCCTGAAACGATTCTTCATTCAACACTTTTTTTAGATCCAGACCGCCAGCTTGCCATGCGGTCTGGAGCCAACCCCCTGCAAATTTGGGTTGGTGAAGAAAAGCAAAAGCTCGCGCGTTGCGCAAAGCGGTTGCTTGTGTGGGCGCGAGCTGATAACAATCGATCGAGAGCTTTGCAACGAGCTCCCAATTCGAATGATCAGCGGCGAGTTGATGCAAAAGACAGCGGGCCTCATCAGCGAGCTGGGTCTCGAGAGGAAGAAGCATTTGATAGGCCTCTTCTTTTTGGCCTCTCTGCATGTGCAAAAAGGCAAGATACTGCGTGGCCGCTGCATAGAGCAGTCCCGTTGAAGTTCGTTTGCGGATTTCGACAAAGAGGTGTTCCGCCTCCATCTTCTTGCCCGCTTGAAAAGCCTCTTCTGCATCGCCAAAGAGATGGCGAAGATCATCATCGCGATCTTGCTTCGTCACTGAGCGGCTCTTGCGCCATAACTCGAAGCTTTGAAAGCCGAACAGGAAAAAAAAGGCGGCGATGAGATAAGCCTGGAGAAGACAAAAGCCAAGGCCAAAAAGCCCTGCAAGCACCGCTCCCCCGATCAACGAAGCGAGGTAACCGCGCGGGCCAAACCCCGCCTCGAGCACAATGCGGAGGAGCTGCCCTCCATCGAGCGGCAACACGGGGAAAAGATTGGCGATGCTCCAAATCAAATTGGCGTATTGAACGCGGACCAAAAGAAAATGGAGGAATACACTTCCCGTCGTGTCATAGGCGCGGGCCAACGTCGCGAAGAGGAAGAGGAGAAATCCAAACAGAGGTCCGTTGAGAACGATGAGAAATTGCTGCCAAAACTTGAGCTTAGGACCATCGTACGACGTCAATCCACCGAGGGCGACGAGCTGGATGTTGGCTTTTTGCCGAAACGCCACTGCGGTCAGCGCATGGCCAAATTCATGGAATAACACGGAAAAAAAGACAATCCCAATCCACGTCATCACTCCGACGAGCGACTGATCATTGATCCAGCCGATCAGAGCTGCGACGAGCCAGAAAAACGGGTGAATAACGACAGGAATTCTGCCAGGTATAACAATCATTTCTTCATCAACCCGAAAGTTAAAAAGATGACAATATGTGCCAGCGAGGCACAGAAAAATCGAAGGGGGCAAAGCCCCCATTCTGAAGGAGGATCACCATTGTCAAAAAGACAAGGGCGACGAGAAAGATCGATTTGGCTAAGCCGCAGCAAGCAGATTGTCATCTTTTTACCTTTCGGGTTGATAGTGCCTTTAGTACTGCTTGCCCCATCTCGGCTGGGCTCTGCGTGATCACAGCACCTGCTTTTTTAAAGGCTGCATACTTTTGAGCCGCTGTGCCATGACCGCCCGAAATGATGGCGCCTGCGTGCCCCATCCGCTTGCCAGGCGGCGCTGTAACGCCGGCGATGAACACAGCGACCGGTTTGGTCCCGTTCTTTTTGATCCACTCTGCAGCCTGCTCTTCGGCATCGCCACCAATCTCTCCAATCAACAAAATCGCTTTTGTCTCGGGATCTTTTTCAAAAAGCTCGAGGAGGTCGATGAAATTCGTTCCATTCAATGGATCGCCGCCAATGCCAACACAGGTCGTTTGCCCGAGACCGAGTTGCGTCGTTTGCCATACCGCTTCGTAAGTAAGTGTGCCACTGCGCGAAATGATCCCCACCTTGCCCCGCTTGTGGATATAGCCTGGCATAATGCCGATTTTACATTCGCCTGGCGTGATGATCCCAGGACAGTTAGGACCGATGAGCCGTGAGGTCTTCGACGCGCTCATCACCCGTTTCACTTCCAACATATCGCGAATCGGAATTCCTTCGGTGATGCAGACAATGAGCGGAATGCCGGCATCTTCTGCTTCGAGAATTGCCTCAGCCGCAAAGGGCGCAGGCACAAAGATGAGCGTCGCATCGGGTTTCACTGCATCTTTCGCCTCAGCCACCGTGTCAAACACCGGAAGATCAAGCACCTCTTGCCCTCCTTTTCCTGGCGTCACTCCTCCCACGACTTTGGAGCCGTATTTCAAACACTCCTCGGCGTGGAAACGACCTGACTTCCCCGAAAGGCCCTGCACAATGATCTTTGTTTTCTTATTCACCAAAATCGCCACGCCCTACCCCCTCGCTGCCTTTACGGCGAGAGCAGCCGCGCTCTTCAAATCGGTCGCTGAGATGATTTTCAAATGGCTTTCCTTAAACAACCGTCTCCCCTCTTCGACATTCGTTCCTTCCAGCCGCACCACAATCGGAACCTTCACTTTCTGCACCTCAGCCGCATGGAGAACCCCAATCGCAATCGTTGCGCAATTCATGATGCCGCCGAAGATGTTGACCAAGATCGCCTTTACGTTTGGATCGGACAAAATGATCCGAAACCCTTCCGCCACCTTCTCTTTCGACGCACCGCCTCCCACATCGAGGAAGTTGGCTGGCGCCCCTCCGGAGAGCTGGATGATGTCCATCGTCGCCATCGCCAATCCCGCTCCATTCACCATGCACCCGATATCGCCGTGCATTGAAATGTAGGTCAAATCGAATCCCTTGGCCGTCGCTTCTTGCGGAGAAGACTGACTTGGATCGTGCATTGCCGCAATCGCCGCTTGGCGAAAGAGAGCATTGTCGTCGATCGCCAATTTAGCGTCGAGAGCGAGTAGTTCATTTTGAGGAGTTTGCACTAACGGATTGATCTCCAAGAGCGACGCATCGGTCTCTATGAAACAACGGCAAAGATCTGATGCCAAAGCCGCCCCCTGTCTTGCCAGTTCCTCTTTCCATCCCATGAATTTCGCTAGCCGGAGCGTCTGGTAGGTATGCAACTTGCCGTTAAAGCCAAACGGCATCTTCAAAATCTTGTCGGGGTGTTTTCTCGCCACCTCTTCGATGTCCACCCCCCCCTCAGGCGAAGCGATTAACACAGGCATCCCCCGGTTTCGATCGATCAGAGCACCGATGTAAAATTCCTCAGCAATATTGATGGGTCTTGAAAGTAAAATCTGACGAGCAATCACCCCTTCCGGTCCCGTCTGTTCATTGACCATCTTCATTCCAAGCAGCGCCCTCGCAATCGACAAGATCTCCATCCGGTTCTTGGCAAATTTGACACCGCCCGCCTTTCCCCTTCCTCCTGCATGCACCTGGATCTTCAACACTGCCTGCTCGAGCCCTAAGTCGCTCGCGACCCGCTCGGCCGCTCCCGCAGTCGAAGCCACTCCAAATGGCGGCACAGGAATTCCATACCGCTTCAAGATGTTTTTTGCCTGGTACTCGTGTAGGTTCATAAGGTATCCTTTTTTTCATATATCTGTTACAATCGATTTTCCAAGCAACAGTATGCTGAATTTTTTTAAAAAGGTCCTTTCCCCCTTTGCCCGCCTCAAGTCAACGCTAGGCCGGGCTGTCACCGCCCTCTTTTCTAAAGGGAAAGACGACGCAGCTTACGACGACCTTGAGCGGCTTCTCTATGAAGCCGACCTCGGCGCTGAACTTGCTGCCCAGCTCGTCGCCGACCTGCGCAAAAAAGACCCCGAAGATCCCGTCTCCTTCCTCAAAGCTCGACTCCTCGCCCTCTTTCCCCCGCCTTCTCAACACCCCGTCCACTCTCCCCATATCGTCCTCGTCGTCGGCGTCAATGGTAGCGGCAAAACGACCACTCTCGCCAAGCTCGCCAGCAAATACCACGCCGAAGGAAAAAAAGTGCTCCTCGCCGCCGCCGACACCTTCCGAGCAGCCGCCATCGAACAACTTGAAACCTGGGCCCTGAAAATCGGCGTCGACCTGATCAAAGGGCAACCCAAAAGCGACCCTTCGGCCGTCGCTTACGACGCTATCTCAGCCGCCTTGGCCCGCAAAGCCGATATCGTCTTCATCGATACGGCCGGCCGCCTGCAGACCAAAACCGATCTGATGCACGAGCTCTCCAAAATCCGTCGCGTCATCCAAAAACTCGCCCCTTCTGCTCCCCACGAAACGCTCCTCGTCCTCGACGCCACCATCGGCCAAAACGCCATCGACCAAGCCAAGGTCTTTCACCAATTTACTCCCATCACCGGCATCGTCCTCACCAAACTCGATGGCAGCGCCAAAGGGGGCATTGCGGCCGCTCTCCAGCAGCAACTCAAAATCCCTATCCTCTGGGCCGGACTTGGCGAGAGCGAAGCAGATCTCGTCCCTTTCAACGCGCAGGACTACGTCAACGCGCTGTTTCAATAAACGCAGAATGCAGAATGCAGAGTGCAGAGTGCAAAACTAACGGTCACCCAACTCCTAGTTCTTAAATTTAATTTTCTAAAATCTCCTATGTGAATTACCCGGCCCTAAAGGACCGGGTTTCAGGAGACCTGATGAAAAATGCAAAAAAGACTTTCGGAGTTAAAGATCATATGTTAGCCTGTTCGTCTCCGGAAATATGCGTAGCTTACATCCTTGGCCTCTCTTCCCTTCGAACCTCGAACCGCCAGCGGCACGGTCGTTGAGCTTACAGTTCGCCATGCAGGAATTCGTCGCCTGCTTCAAAATTGTGGCGCAGATTCGAGAACAAGTTCCCAAATTGATCCGCGGCGAAGAACCATTGAAAGAAATTGGCTTTCTCTCGAAAGAATTGGAAAAATTCCTCCTCTTTTCCCTCGATAATCCCTTTGCGCAAAAGGGAGGCAGCCTGGATAAATTGTGCTTCTACTGCGACATGCTTCTGCAGGCGTCAAGAGTCAATGGACAAGAGGCTGTCGGAATGCAACTGGAATACTTGCGCAATGAAATGCTCGCCACACGAGCCAAAATTTTCACGTGGAAGAGAAAATACCCCCCCTCTTCCATCGTTTTGACCGAAATCGATCGCCTTTGCGATGCCTTAGTAGAAGGCTTGCGCGATTTTTTTGAAGCGCTTTTTCCCTACTTTGAAGAAGCCCGATCGGACGAAAATATTTTGTTCTATCTCATTGAGCAACGAAGAGTTCTCAACAAACTCCTCGAGTGTCCTAAAGTCGAACAATTGCTCAGCCGTCTCTATCCTTCTGGACCTGCCCACTTGCGCGCGATCCTGTGCGAAGGGTATACTCGAAGAGGGTTCAGCGATTTCTATGCAAAGCATGAGTCGCTGATCGATTCGATTGAATGGACGGTGGGACCATGCGCCAGTTCGACGATGCATTAGCATTGATTGGAGATCTTCGGGAACTCTTAGGGACACTCTCAGACCCTCCCTACGCCAGTGCTGAAGACTGCGCTCATTTTCGAGAAAAACTGAAGAAAAAAAGAGTTGAGGTCGCCCCTCTACCTCCCTTTGTATCGCCACCACCGCCAAAACCGGTCATTGCCGCCGCACCTCCGCCGCTACCACCTAAAAAAGAGGCTCCGCCGCCCTCCGTTCCCGTCATCGAGGAAAAAAAACAATCTCTGGCTCCTCAAACGGTCGAAATCCCAATCCCTGCCCTATCAAAAGATTGGCGCGATATTTTGAAAAAAGTGGCGCCCACTCTCGCCATTTTCCCAGATATTCCCAGCGATACGCTGGCTAAAAAAATCAACTCGCAGTGGAAAACAAAAAATCAAACAGCGCCGATCACCATCTTGTGCGATCAAGAACCCCCCGAACAAAAAGCACTGCTTAAAAACATCGCCAAAGCGCTCGATATACAATTTGGCCTTGCTCGACTCGTCTCAGCAGAGCCAATTGAAAAAGAGAACCAGTGGGAAGCCTTTTTATCGGTCGAGGAACTCAAACTCGTCGTCTGCTGCGATTATACGCTCTGGCAGTTGCCAAAGCTGCGTACCCATTTCAAAGAGGTCCCTGCGCAAAAGAACCGCCTGTTGGGAACAAAGGCGATCTTTCTATTGCCCGACCTCTCGCTCTATTTGAAAGATCCGCTCTTGAAGCGATCGCTATGGAAAGCCCTATGTCATCAACTCTATTCGTATCCGTCGTCCTCGACCAAAACCTGAAAAAACCGCTTGATTACGCGGTGCCTGAACAGTGGCAACGCCTCGTTCAGGTCGGGATGCGAGTCGAGGTACCTCTCCGCTCTTCGCTCCAAAAAGCGACGATCGTGGCATTGAAAGAGACGTCAAATATTCCCCATCTCAAAGAGATCGCCCGGTTGCTCAGCGCAGAATCGGCCCTCTCTGATCCGCTCTGGAAACTCGCCCATTGGATGGCTCACTATTACGCAGCTCCGCTCCAACGAGTGATGAAATGCTTCATCCCGCCCAGCCTGCGCAAAGAGGTGCGTCCGAAAAAAGAATTTCTCTTTTTCTTAGCGCTGACGAAAGACGAGGCGATCACACACATTGCCTCACTCCGCGAAAAGAGACCCAAGCAAGCCGATCTCCTCGAACAACTCCTCCACGCGCCGAAGGGATTGCCGGCGGCCCAACTCAATAGCTCGCCAGAAGCCCTGCTAAAAAAGAAATGGATTCGGAGAGAGGAAAAAGCATCGAGTGAACTTTCCAATGAAGAGTTTTTCCCCACCTATCCAAAAAAGCTCAATGAAGAACAGAGCACTTGCCTCGAGAAAATCACCGCCTCGCTCCGCACCGAACAATTTGCCGCTCACCTGATCCAAGGAGTGACTGGAAGCGGAAAGACCGAGGTGTATCTCCAGGCAATTCAAACAACGCTCGACTTAGGGAAAAGCGCGATCATGCTCGTCCCCGAAATCTCTCTCACTTCGCAAACCATCGAACGCTTTCGCTCCCGTTTCCAAGAAAAGATCGCTATCTGGCACCACCGCCGCAGCCTCGGAGAGCGAACAACTGCTTGGAATCTCCTTAAAAACGGCCAAGCGCAGATTGTCATTGGTGCTCGCTCGGCGATCTTTTGCCCTGCGCAAAAAGTGGGACTCATCATCGTCGACGAAGAACACGACGCCTCTTATAAACAATCAGAAGAAATTCCCTGCTATCACGGGCGCGATATCGCCGTCATGCGGGCCCATATCGAAAGAGCGACCGTACTCCTCGGCAGCGCCACCCCATCTCTCGAATCGCGCTACAATGCTGACATAGGAAAATATACTCTCAGCAAGCTGAATAGCCGAGCGACTTCAGCCACCATCCCCAAAGTCTCGATCATCGACATGAAACAAGTCTACGACCGAGTCGGCGGATTTACCCATTTCTCCGATCCTCTCATCGACGCCCTCAAGCTTCGCTTAGAAGCCGGCGAGCAAACTCTTCTCTTCCTCAATCGCCGAGGCTATCACCGCCTCCAAATGTGCAGCGCTTGCCGCTACATCATCAAATGCCCCCATTGCGATCTCAGCCTTACCTTTCATAAAAACTCCCACGAACTCCGCTGCCACCTGTGCGACTTTTCTCAAAACGTTCCCCCGCTCTGCCCTCAATGCCAATCGCGTGAAACGCTCCAATTCAAAGGCTTTGGCACCGAGCACGTCGAGCGCTCTCTCCACGCCCTCCTCCCCGGCGTTCGCACTCTTCGGATGGACCGAGACACCACCCGTCAAAAGGAGAGCCACGAGGAACTCTACAAACAATTCCGCGCCCACAAGGCCGACGTCCTCATCGGCACTCAGATGATCGCCAAGGGATTTCACTTTCCCTCGGTCACCCTCGTCGGGGTCCTCAACGCCGATGCGGCCCTCCACATCCCCGATTTTCGCTCCGCCGAGCAGCTTTTCCAACTCATCACCCAAGTCGCCGGCCGTTCAGGCCGCTCCGAGCTCCCCGGAGAAGTCATCCTCCAGACCTTCCTCCCCGACCACCCCCTCCTCAAGCTCGCTGCTGCCCAGGACTACGAAGCCTTCTATCAGGTAGAGCTTGCCGAACGGCGCCTCTTCCAGTACCCCCCTTTTTGTCACCTGGTCAAAATCACCTGCTCTAGCCCCCATCCCGATAAAGCCCAAGAAGAGGCCCTCCAAATCCACGCTCAGCTCCAAAAACAGCTCTCCGAGGGCCCCCTTCTCCTCCCGGTCCTTCCAGCAGGACACCCAAAAATCAAGGACCAATACCGGTTCCAATTCATCATCAAGTGTCTGAAAATAAAAGATTTAAGTAGTTTATTAGAGCAACTAACAACTGACCTTAATTGTAAAATTGACGTAGATCCAATTAACACTTTCTTTTAAATCTTATTTTAACTATAATTGCCTATAACAACAAAATTTTAAAAGGACTAAATTATGTCTTTTCCATCTAACAGCTTTTCAGTTACTAGCTCGCCCGTAGGCTCACCTACAGGCACTCCACGAGAAACCCCTTCTCAAACCCCAGAAAGACTCATACCTTTTGTCCTTCCCGACCTAACCGCTTTTGATTCTCCTCGTGGAAGTACGAAAAGAATGATTACTCCAAATTCTTCTCCAACTACCGAGAGAACAAACGCCATCTTCCAAAAAAAATGTCCTGCAGCTCCCACGAAGCAGCGAAAGAAAGAAGCCGGTATCTGGCAACAACCTTTTGGAAAGGGCGCAAAATCGGTTCTAGACAATGGGGAATTCTCCGCAAATGACACCGATTTTTTCACTGATGAAACGATTGGGCAAGGCGACTTCTCAATTGTGTATTCTTTTACTGGAAGCACCAACTATCACCCCGATTACAGCAATGAGGATCTTGTTCTCAAAGTTTATAAAAAAGAAGTTTTTGAAGAGCACAGTCTCGTTTGCGAAAGAGAATTTATCCAGAATACGTTGAATCAATACGCAGTCTTAGAAAAAGATCAGCTTCCCGTAGCGAAGATTTTAAATTTTGATACTGTCTTAGTAGATGGTTTTGTCATCCAAGAACGAATCCAACCTTTCAAACTCGAATATCTCAAAAACGAAAACCTTTTAAATACTTTACAGAGATTGTTCGAATACGGTCACACGAAAAAATTTCCTCTTGACCTAAAGCCCGAGAACTTAGGGATTCGAAATGGTCAGCTTGTTCTCATCGACTTGGATGAAAACCATGAAGTGACTGATAAAGACGCCTTTGCATGCCGTCTGAACAATGCTTTAAAGAGCTTCGGTCCTTGGGCACCTCTCCTTGATCCGAGGAAATAATTTATGACGAACCCCATCACTTCAGCAACCACATCTCAAACAGGCTCCGAGAGCTCTCCCTCCTTAGCACCCCCTTCAACCTCTGGTAGCAATCTTCCGGCAGCAATTGCCAATTCAATCATAACCCCTCCTCGACCAACTCAAACTCCAGCAAATTCTCCCAGCACCCAACCCACGTTTAGAAGCGCTATCAACTTATCTCTAGTATTCGAACCGCCAGTAGCACCACCACCACCTGCTCAAGGGCAAGTTACTCAACCTCCAATTGCCCGGACCCCCTTGACTCCACGAAGAATTGGTGAGATAGCCAAGGGCTTGCGATTCGGCTTTCGTTAATTTCTCGATTTCGTGTTAAATAGAGGCATGAAAAAATTTCTTCCCCTCCTTTCCCTTCTTTTCTCCTCTTGTTCTGTCGTCATGGCGGCGAACCGCGGCGGCACCGACGTCAAATCGATCCAAGATACGCGCAGCCGCGCCGATATCCTCGCTCTGGGCCTCTCACCTACTGACACAATCACCAATGAAGAGGGTCAGCGGGTAGAGACCTTTGTCATTCGGAAAGAGCACGGCTCCATTGCCCGCGCATTCATGCACGGCCTCCTCGACCTCAGTACCGCTTTTATTTGGGAAGTCGCCGGCACACCGATCGAAGCGACGTTGAACGAAAAATCCTACTACTCAGTCAAAGTAACCTTTGACAATCAAGACAAGATCCAAAAAATGGAACTGTTTTAAAAGAATGCAGAACTAGGAATGCAGAGTGCAGAACTGGCAGTCGGGTGAAGCCCCCGCTGCCCCAGGTTAAAAAAGTTTTTTCAATCTCGGGCAGCGGGGGCTTCGCCCGACTGCCAGTTCTGCGTTTTGCACTCTGAATTCTGCATTTTTAGCAGAAGCTTGTCTTAAACTATTCCTCAAGGTATTTTAGTAGAATGTGAATTACCCGGCCCTAAAGGACCGGGTTTCCGGAGACCTGATGAATTTCCCCATTCCTGACTATCATCACCACGAAGAGTTCCAAAACAGAAGCCGCAAGCTCGCTGAGATTCGCGCTCTGGGGATCGATCCCTACCCACCCAAATATGTCCACACCCAGAAGGCAGCTCAGCTCGCTGTCGAGGTCGAAGGGAAAGAGCTGGGCCATAGCGAAGAGGCGGGTGCAGGCAAGACACAGCATGTCTTTGTTTCGGGTCGCTTGGTTCTCTTTCGCGCAATGGGAAAAAATGCCTTTGGTCACATCCAAGATGAGACAGGACGCATCCAAGTGATGTTCAATCGCGATTTGACGAACGTAGCAGGACTTACTCCTAGCGAAGAACTTACTGCAATGAAATTCATTGAGAAAAAACTCGACCTGGGCGATTTGATTGGCGTCGAAGGACACTTGTTCAAAACGCAGCGAGGCGAACTGACGATTTTCGCCAAAGGAATCACTCTCCTCTCCAAGTCGCTATTGCCCTTGCCCGATAAGCACAGCGGCCTCGTCGATAAGGGAGTTCGCTACCGGAAACGATGGCTCGACCTGATCACCCATCCTGAATCACTCGAGCGGTTCCGCAAACGCTCTCGCATCCTCTTTTCCATCCGCAGCTACCTCGAAGAAGCAAGCTTTGAAGAGGTCGAAACGCCCGTTCTCCAAAACGTCTACGGCGGAGCGCAAGCGCAGCCCTTCATGACTCATCTCAACGCCCTCAAGCAAGACATGTATTTAAGGATCTCGCTCGAAATTCCGCTGAAAAAATTGATCGTCGGCGGCATGCAGAAGATCTACGAGATCGGCAAAGTATTCCGCAACGAAGGGATCGACCGAACCCACAATCCTGAATTCACCATGCTCGAGGCCTATGCAGCGGGCTGGGATTACAACGACATGATGGACTTTACCGAAGGGCTCTTCCAAGCAGTTGCAACGGCCCTCTACGGCGACACCAAAGTACGCCTCGCTTCTGAAAGTGAAAGTACGGCCCAGGTAATCGATCTAAAAAGTCCCTGGATCCGCATGTCGATGAAAGAGGCGATCAAGGAATATGGCGGCCTCGATGTCGACAAAATGAGCGTCTCTGAAATAAAAGAACGTCTACTGAAAGAAACGCCTATCGATCCGAAAGGAGTGCACGGAGCGAGCCGCGGAGCCCTCATCGCCATGCTCTTCGAAGAATTCGCTGAAAAGCACCTCATCCAACCGCACCACATCATCGACCACCCTGTCGAAACGACTCCTCTCTGCAAGTTGCACCGCGATCCGGTCCTTCGCAAAGAGGGCTTTGTCGAGCGCTTCGAGAGCTTTATCCTCGGCCGCGAGATGTGCAATTCCTACACCGAACTCAACGACCCAGAACTCCAGAGACAACTTCTCCTCGACCAAGCAGCCCGCCTCCAAGCGGGCGATCTCGAGGCCAATCCGCTCGATGAAGAATTCATCGAAGCAATCTGCCAAGGGATGCCCCCGACAGGTGGCGTCGGCATCGGCATCGACCGGCTCGTCATGCTATTCACCAATGCAGACTCGATCCGCGATGTTCTCTTCTTCCCTCTCATGAAACCTGAAGATCATTAGAGACTATCGCTGAGGAGAGACTTTCACTTAAAGTCAACATCAAGGGAGTAGACTGTTTTCACATGGTTCGCGAGAAGGGTTATGCAACACACCCGTCTATTAAAATAATCTTTACTAAATCTATACCATTGAATAGAATCCAAATTTTATATAAAGAAGGTCTATCCCATGGCGATTTCTTTGCGATGCTGCTCGAACTTAAAAAACTTCCAACGACAAGAAAATGCTCTCTTAGAAAATCTCAATAATCCCGCCCTCGCTCCTCGCGTTGCGGGAGAATGGATCATCTTTGAAGAGACAACAACGCCTCCCTCAACTCAAAAAGCAGAAGAGATTTACCAGAAGTTTGCCAAAGCAAATTCCCTCTTCACCCAATTCGATCTTCTCCTTCTCTCCTCCGATGGAAAAGAGCACAAGGCAAACCTCTCCAATTGCCTTGAAATTCCTGTTTTCAAACAACGCTACCAAGAAATCTTCCCAGAAGAAGGACAAATCGCCAAAATCGACTGTCGCGATATACGTGGAGCTACTTCGAGAAGCATCGAGCTCTTCCTCTCCTCAATGCGCAAAGAAACCATTCCTACCTCTACTCCGAAAGAACTCCACGACATCTGTGTCTTTGCTCAAACGATCGATTGCATCTCCGTAGCCAAAAAATTCTTCACTATGGCTCATAAGGATCCGATAACACAGGTCAATTTTTACATGCAATTTGCTGCCGAATCGCATCCTCAAAGCCTTTTCTATCTAGGTGAATGCTTCGAGAAAGGGATTGGCGTTCGAAGGAATACAGAGCAAGCCAACTTCCTCTTTGAACGCGCAGCGAAGCTAGGAGTTCGTGCTCGATCGAAATCCCACCCCCGAGGACTATGACAACAAGCATCCAACATCGCCCTTCCATCCAAACTGATCTACCACCTACGTTAGAACGTCGTCCCAGTATCTCAGATAGGCTCAAAGCCGCAGTGAGTCGCTGCTGGCCTAAACCTGACGAGTCCTCTCTCTATAAGCCACTCACTGAGAAAGAAGAAGAACAGCTCTTTTACCAGCAACGGCGCGACTCGACCGGCTCCTAAGCCCCACACAATTCGTTTGCCGCGCTTCGCGGCAGATAGGAAGAAAATTGCTTTGTGGTTATTTTCGCTTGATGCGAGCGCCCGTGGGAGAATCTTCGATGAGATAGCCTGCGGCCAGGATTTCGTCGCGGATCTGATCGCTGAGGCGCCAGTTCTTTTCGCGGCGCGCTTGGGTCCGCTGCTCAAGCAGCGATTGAAGATGTGGCGGAATCTGCTCGGTGCGGGAGAGAGGCAGAACGGCAAGCACTTCGTCCCATTGTTGGAATAAAGCTAGAGCTTTTTGCGCATCTTCTTTTCCAAGCCTTTTTTCATCCGCTGCAGTGTTGAGTTCGCGGATGAGATCGAAAAGGGCAGCAAGGGCCACTGAAATGTTGAGATCGTCGGCGAGGGCTGTACGGAACTTCTGGTCGGCGAGATCGAGGTGGGAAAAGCCCTGAGAAGGCCCTTCAATCCCCTTTAAACGGTCGATCAGGTCGCCAATGCGGTGAAGAGCCGCTCGAGCTCCATCGAGCCCTGCAATCGTGAAATTGAGCTGGGTTCGGTAGTGAGTCGAAAGGAGCATGTAGCGCACTTCAAGGCCGGTGTAGCCTCGCTTCATCAAATCGCGAAGAGTGTAGAAGTTGCCGAGGCTCTTCGACATCTTCTTGTGGTCGACGAGAAGATGCTCGACATGAAGCCAGTGGCGAACGAAGACGTGACCTGAGCAGCATTCCGATTGAGCGATTTCGTTCTCATGGTGAGGGAACATGTTATCGACACCGCCGCAGTGAATGTCGATCGTGTGGCCAAGAAGGTCCATCGCCATCGCTGAGCACTCGATGTGCCAACCGGGGCGGCCAGGACCAAACGGGCTCTCCCAAAAAAGATTGCCATCGCGTTCAGGATCATGTGCCTTCCAAAGGACGAAGTCGGAGAGTTGCTCTTTCTCGTATTCGTCGGCTTCATTGTCGCCGGAGGCATTCACTTTGAGTTCATCGAGTTTGAGATGAGAGAGGCGCCCATACTTGGGGAAGTGGCGGATCGAAAAATAAATGCTCCCGTTGGGGCTCCGATAAGCAAAGCCCTTTTTGAGCAGCGTCTCGATCATCTCGATCATTTGAGGGATGTAAGCAGTCGCAGCCGGATAGTGTTCCACTTTCTGAATCCCGAGCATTTCGATGTCTTCGAAAAAGGCGACTCGGTAAGGTTCCGTGTAATCGTTGAGCGGGATTTTTTTCGCAAGAGCTCCCCGAATGGTTTTGTCATCGATGTCGGTCAAATTCATCGCCTGCTCGATCCTCATTCCAAAGAATTGGAGCGAGCGACGCAGTAGATCTTCGACGACGTAGGTGCGGAAATTGCCGATGTGAGCAAAGTCATAAATAGTAGGGCCGCAAGTATAGAGGCGAACTGTTTTTTTATCGGCAGGTTCAACCACTTCCTTTTGTCTAGTTTCTGTATTGTAGAGATGGAGTTTCATGAGGGGAAGGAGGCTTGGAGTTTTCGGTAATCGGTTTTGCCTGTTCCCATGAGGGGAATGACATCTACTTTTTGAACAGCGGAGACTTTGATGAGGCGGCTAAAGCCGGCATTTTTGAGCAGCTCGTTGACCTCTTCGCGCTGCAGATCGATCGTCGCGAACAAGACGAGCTGAGTCTTGCCCACTACCCGCTCATCGGCGCAAATGGCAAGACTTGGAAACTCAGCCGAAATGACTCCTCGTTGCTTCAATTCTGAGGCAATCGCCTCTTCGACAGCGCTCAAGCTAATCATCTCTCCGCCGATTTTGGTGAACCGCTTCAAACGACCTGAAAGGATCAAATTTCCATCGGGATCGAGCCGTCCTAAATCGCCCGTCAAATACCACTTTTTCCCGTGCATTTCGAGGAAGGGCGAACGGGGGTTGCCGAGGTAGCCATTGAAGACATTTGGCCCCCGGACGCAGATTTCCCCTTCAGACCCTGGCGGCAGTAGCTCGTGGGTTTCCGGATGGACGGTGCACATCTCGACGTCGGGCAAAGGCTGACCCACCCCTTTTGGCGGGAGGTTGAGCCGGTTGAGAGTCAAGATGGGAGAGCACTCGGTGATCCCATATCCCTCGATCATTTTAGCCGTTGGAACCAGGGCTTTCGCTTTTTCATAGAGCTCCTGCGGCGCTTTTTCAGCACCTGTGACGAAGAGGCGAATCGACTGCAGTTGATTCGGCTTGGCCGCTTGAAAGAGGCCCTTCATAAAGCTTGGCGCACTGCAAAAGAGAGTGACTTTCCAACGATCAATTCCCTCTGCAAGAGCAAATCCATCGGTCGGGTCGGGGTACATCGCAATCCGAACACCACACAGGAAAGAGAAAATGCCTGCTACCGAAAAGCCAAAGGAATGGAAGGGGGGCAAAATTCCGAAGATTACATCGTCGGCCTTCACTTCAATGCACTGCATACCGCTGCGCAAGTTCGACAGAATGTTCTTGTGCGAGAGAGGAACGCCTTTGGGCACTGCCTCTGTCCCCGAGGTAAACAAAATAACTGCGGGAGAATGCTCATCGACGTCATTCAAATGGAGCTTGCTCATCAAGGAGGGCGCACTGCGAAACGAAAGAAAAAGACCACGCAATTTTGTCTTAAGCGAAAGCCCTTCTCGAATGTCTTCGAGCAGTTTCATCTTATCGACGAGGGTGCCAAACTCCACATGAGAGAGCCGTTCTAAAAAGCGCCACGAAGAAATGACCTCCGTCGCGCCGCTCATTCGGATCATCTCTTCCAAATAGCGAACGCCCAAGGTCCAATTGAGCATCACCGGCACTTTGCCCGCCAATTGAAGCGCTAGCACCGTCACATAAGCTCCGACCGAAGCTGGCAACAGCACTGCGACCGTCTTCGCCTCTAGCCCGCGAAAATACTCTGCCAGGACCAACGCCGACCTTTTAAGTTTTTTATACGTCAAGACGCCGCTTACATTGTCCCCGCAGGCGACAAAAGAGCTCATCCGATCAGCACTATTCAAAAACGCTTCGGCCAACGTCTTCCCCACTGGCAAGGCAGGCCCGGGTCTCCCTTTCTCGTCAGGAAAGGAGTGCTGGCTCGATTGGTCTATGGTCCGCTCGACAGCACGAGCTCCTTCCCCAATCTCCAAGGCACTCCGCACGGTATCGAGCTCTTCTGGGTGAATCTCCGGCACTTCATAGTGATGCGATAAAAATCCCACCAACTCTGCAATATTGAGAGAGTCCATCCCCAAATCGAGAGACAAATTCATCTCATCTTCAATGGCCACTTTGGGATTGTCCAAAATGCGCCGAATCTCGGCATAGATTTGATGCCGCGTGTTGGTCGAGATTTGAGCTCCATTGTTGTTCAGCTTCTTTTTTTTGTGCTGATAGGGCTCTAACAGCTCTTCACGCCAGCAACTATACGAAATGAGTTGCAACGGCTCTCCCTCTAATCGACGCCCCTCCGCATCGGGATATCGGTTGTACCAACTCTCCAAATACCGATTGAGCTCCAAACGGCTCGCTTTTCGGGGGAAATCATTCCCCGCTATCTCAAATTCAAGGGTCAGTTTGCGACGGGGGGAAAAGAAAATTCCATTCTTGAGCAACACTTTGAACCCTTTCCAGAACGTCTGCCGAATGTCGGGTGAACGGCCTTCAATGGCCCGAGAAAACATACTTCCCCAGAGGCCCGTCGTCCGAATCAACACGACCCGTGCATCAGGGCATTCCTCGAGCAAGGCATGCGTTCCTGACGCCCCTCCGATGATCTCCTTAGCGCCGTTCTTCAAGCGGCCCGATGGATACAACAAGAAATTATCGCCCTCTTTGAGCTTGGAGGAGATCTCTCCAATCGACCGCTCCGCCTTCTTCAGCTTAATCTGGTTGACTGCGGTCTCAAAGTTCGGTATCGGCAAGGCCTTGACCAGCCGCATGAACGGCCTCACGAGCGGCTGCCGAAAGACATACTCCACCACGAGAGGCCTCATCCTAAACCGCGGCCAAAGGAGTAAAAAGAGCAAAATGGGCTCTATATACGCCGTATGATTCGGCAAGAAAAGCACCCCTGGCTTTTTCGCATCCTGCAGGGTGGCTAGCTCTTTAAATCCTTTGATCTCTACACGATAGCGCAAGGAGAGAATCCTGCGCCCGATCCATGCAATCAATTTCCAGAAAATCATAACTCTCTATTTTCACGTTTCCTCCCCTTTTCGTAAAGAAACTTCACAGTCCCAACGCTCTTTGACTTTTTCCCCCCTCTGTTATAAACTAAAATTTTTCCTATTACTCAAGGAGCACCTTATGAGCAGCGACGGAATATCCCCCACCTCCCCTCACGGGAGAAATTCTCCATCTACCCCAAAAATAGACCCCTCCCGACCTCTGGTCAGTGGAGCCGAAACAATCACAACAATCACTCTTCCGATCATGCGACGAGCCACCCTAACGTCTGACAAGAAATTCACTGCTTCTCGCAAAGCTCGAGAATCGAGTAAAACTTCCAAAGTGACCGAGCGCTTCTTTTAACTCCCCTGTTCTTTTTAGCGAACAATGAATTCAGGCGTGTATTCGTGATGGGGAGAGGCATTTTCCGCTTGGAAAAGCGGATCGATGTCGATCTTCAGCCCTTCATTGAATTTCTCTAAGAGCTCAGCAACAGAAAGAAAATTCATGTGGGGATTTCCCGTTTTGGTCACCACGTTGAGTGGTAGATTGAGAACTTTGGAATGTTCAAAGTAAAGGCCGATCGCCTTGTTCGGCGGATCTTGTGCCCAGTCAAATTCCAGGCTATTCGGATGTCGGTAACGGAGCGAGGTGAGCGGCTTGCGCAGGTCAACTTTCCGATAGAGGGTCATGTCTAAGTTGTTGGGAAAGCCCCAATCGAGCTCAGCGCTGCGCGTATCCCAGGCATAAACGCCGCTGCTAAGCGGCAGGCTGGGGGGCACTTGTTGAGGACGTCCTGCTTGGTAGCAGTGTTGAACATGGCGACCAAAGCGGAGATAAAAACCGTAAGCGCCCGTCTTCTCCATCATCTCCATGCAGGAGTGAAGATCGACCGCGTCTTTGACAATGAGGTCATCGACGGCAAAGAGAATGTACTCGGAAGGAGAGCCAAAAACTGCTTTGAGAAGAAGGGGTTTGAAATCTTTTTTCGGCTCACTCCCCTGGCTAATGAAGGCCACTTGTGGGAAGGCTTGCTGCACTTCGGCATAGGCCGTGCGAAAACGGTCGTCGCTGGCGCGGTAGAGAACGGTAGTTTTTTCTAATCCAGTGATCAATCGATCAGCCGATTCAAGCGTCGCGTAGAGCTGGAGCGGTCGATCATAGGAAAAGACCATAAGGTCGGCCCGAGGACGTTCTAATTTGGGCGAAGGGAACTGGGCTAGAGGTTCTTGAGGAGTTAGAGGGAGAAGCGAAGGAGGAGCCAGTTTCACAAGCGTTTCGTTAGCAAAAGCCAGTGGCATTTCGAGATGGCGCACGCGCCCTCCTGAGAGTTCGAGAAGCGGTTGAACATAGTTCGAGACACCCTGGACAAAGGCACCCCCCTGATAGAGATCGTGGAGAGGAATTTGTTTAAATAGAGCGCTGTAAAAACAATGAGGACCCTTTGCGTGAAATTCATAGGTGGGATAGCCAATGGATTGACCAAAAGCGATCCACACATCGGGATTTTGAAACGCCCGATTGAGCCGTGACAAGGCATTGGGCTGCGCTAGCCAGTCGCGCGAGGAGAGTGGGAGCAAAATCTCCCGGTCAAGACACTGCTCTGCCGCTCGATAGAGGCAAGCCACCTCTCCCATCGGCTCGTCATTCTTCATCAGAATGACCCGGTGCTCCTGATGATTTTCCTCAACGAACTTCTGGACGATTTCTGAAACCTGCTCCCCTCCCCCATCGTTGATGAAAATCAAACGAAAATGGTCGTAATCTTGCTCGAAAATAGAGCGAAGTGAACGGGCGAGCCAAGCGGTTTCCTTCTCGGCGCAAAGGACAATAGCGAACGACTTGTATTCGGTGACAGGATAATCCTTTTCGGGCGAAATGCCCCCGATCGTCTTCAGCTCTTTTGCCTTTGGCTTATCAAACCATCCAAACCCCAGACCAAAGCCCCATGCAGCGATCAGTCCCACAAACAATACAAAGAAAAACTTTTTCATGGCCCTATTGCCTCAATCAATGGGTCGGCCGGTTTGAAATCGAGCTTGGCTAACGCCGCTTTCGGCTCTTTCGAGCGGATGATCTTTTCAGCTCTCCCTGCCATTTCTCGATCCTCTTTCACGCTCCGGTTTCCGATGTACAATACATCGGGCACGAAAGTGGAATGCCCCTCGGCCATTTCGAGCAGAGGAAACATATAAGCGAGCTCTGCAGACGCACTAAAAAACTTTTCCCCGTCTCTCAATTCTTTCTCGGGAATTTGTTTAAAGAGCGCAGCATAAAAGGTCTTCAGATGAGCAGCCGTAAAAGGCTTCTGCCGTAACTCCCCTTTGCCCATCGGCTTACTCAAGCCGAGTGTATACTGGGGGTATTCTCGATACTGCCCGTAGGTCATCCAGAGATCGCTGTTGGCGTAGTATTGATTCAAACGAGACAAGACCCATTCGTGAGCGAGCCAATCTTCGCCCCCAACCACCACTACGATTTCTTCATCCTGACACGCGCGAACCGCTCGCACTAAATTGGCGAGCGTTCCCCTCTTCCGCTCGTTTTGCACCAGCGTTACTCGCATCATTTGGCCGCTTTCATAGAGCAGGTCTTTCGCCAGCTCGAAGCTTCCATCATCCGATGCATCGTCGATGTAAATCAACCGATAAGAGTCATAATTTTGGGAAAAGATTGATTGGAGCGTCTTTTCAACGGACGCACCATTGTCGAAGCCTATCACGACCATGACGAATGAATGATTTTTCAATGGATAGGCAGACGGCTGAAACGCCGCTGCTACTTCTTTCGGTTTTTCTCTCTTCTCAACACGCTTCTTCTTTTCTTTCCCAGCATAAAACCCGCCGGCAAAAGAGACTGCGAGGAAAAGGACAAGCGCCAGTATCTTTTTCACACTTCGAGATTTTCTCAAATCCCGCTTAACTTTCAAGCTCTAAATGAAAAGCCCCCGCGAAAAGCGAGGGCTGGATGCTTATTTTTCTTGATGAAGTGTGTGGCTCAGCAATCGCAAAAGCTTATCCTGCTTATCCTCTACTTCGCTCTGAACTGAAAATTTTTTAGGGTTTTTCTTGTAATAGGCGCGAGTAACTACGTCTTTCAAAAAGCTCTTCAACACCCCAAGGAATACCTTGCAAACTGTTTTCGCTAATCGCTTTAGATGAGCTGCATCTTTGATGGCATTCACCGCTGGGCTGAGTGCTTCAGACGCTACTTTTAAAACTTTCATAATTACCTCTTTTTATTAAAAACCGATTATTTATAAAATTAATTATAACATAATTAACTTTATATTAAAAGTAAGTAAATAGCAAGTTACTCCTATTGAGCAACTTATGAATATCCCCTCCCACAAGGAATTGGGGTGCAGGCGCTGATTTTCAGCGAATCAATCGTTAACTATTTGACAATAAACATCTTAAATTAAACTATTGAAAATTTCCAATGGTTTTGGAAAAATGATATTAAAAGTTCCAAAATCGGTGTAAGTATGAAGAAATACATTCGTCGTCTCCTCTCTCCTCCCAAGGAGAGCTTCTTTTTGTTAGGACCTCGGGGAACTGGAAAATCGACTTGGCTTCAGCATGCTTATCCCGAGGCGGTCCGCATTGATCTTTTAGTGCCTGAGCAGGAAAGAAAGTATCTGGCTGCTCCTGAAAGGCTAAGAGAGCTGGTCGATTCCTTGCCAAAGGGCGGGACTCTCATCTTGGATGAAATTCAACGGGCACCTGGACTGTTGCCGGTCGTCCATTCTTTGATTGAGGGAGGAAAAGAAGTACAGTTTATTATGACTGGTAGCAGCGCTCGAAAACTACGGAGAGAGGTAGGAAATCTGTTAGGAGGGCGAGCTCTTTTGCGAGTCATGCCTCCTTTCTTTGCCGCAGAATTAGGAGAAGAGTTTGATTTTACAACAACGCTGAAAGTCGGTTTACTCCCCATGGTCCGCGAAGCAAAGAACCCTTGGGAAAAAGTACTCAATTACGTAGGAGTCTATCTTAGGGAAGAGGTAATCGCCGAAGGATTCGTCCGACAGGTGGGCGATTTCGCCCGTTTTTTGGAGGTTTGCAGTTTTTCTCATGGCAATGTGCTAAATATCAATAACATTGCGAGAGAGGCGCAAGTCAAAAGGACAACGGTCGATAACTATTTGCAGATCCTCGAAGATTTGCTCATTGCCTTCCAACTCCCCGTTTTTACCAGAAAAGCGCAACGAGCTTTGATTAGCCACCCCAAATTCTACTACTTTGATGTGGGTGTTTTCCGAAGTTTGAGACCTCAAGGCCCTATGGATCGAGAGGCAGAATTGGAAGGTCCGGCATTAGAGGGACTGATAGCACAGCATTTGCGCGCCTGGGTTCAATTGCAACGCGAACCTCATCAATTTTGCTTCTGGAGAACGAGAAGCGATTTAGAGGTCGATTTCATCATCTATGGGCCCAAGGGATTTTGGGCGATTGAGGTGAAACGAGGCAAAGATGTTCATTCAGCCGATCTGAAAGGCCTCCGAGCTTTTCGAGAAGAGTACAACCAGGCAATGCCCCTATTGCTCTATCTCGGCAAAGAACGGCTCCAAATAGACGGAATTACCTGCCTGCCTCTCGAGCCGTTTCTCTTGCAATTGCGTCCTGATCAAGCCTTCCTATGACCATCCTCTCCAGCGAAGGAACTGAATACTGGCGACGATTTTCACTAGGTCAAAGAAGACAAAGGGGGCTACACCCAGGGCGATGGCTTTTTGAGGGCCTAGGAACGTGGAAAGCCAGGAGGCGCCCATGATGTAGAGGACGATATTACCAGCGACCATGGCCAGAAAGGCGGTGAGGAGCTTCTTATTGGGGAAGCGCTCGGTAATCTTGCCCACGAGGTAAGCGGCGATGAGGTAGCCAAAAAGGTAACCGCCTCGGGGGCCAAAAAGGACGGCGGGGCCAGCAAGGCCATTGGCGAAGACGGGAAGGCCGATCGCGCCTTGGGCGAGGAAGGCGGCGACTGCGGCGGGGGCTCGTTTACTGCCGAGGAGAACACCCAAGAGGAGGACGAGGGTGGGCTGGGTCGCAATGGGGACCGGTTGGAGGGGAATGGCGAAATGGGCAAAGAGGCCAAGGAGGATGCTCGATCCGAGGACGAGCAGGGTGTTTTGAAGCCAAGCGGGGGCTTTTTGCCATTCTAGAGAGAGTGCTTTAATCATGGTGTTCCTCTTGAGGTTAGAAGGGGTTCCCAATCGATGCAGGGCGATGCAAAAGCAGGTTCTGCATGGGTCGACCAGCCAGGGATAGAAGAAACAAGTGTTCTTCCTCGGCGGGTTAATTGGGTGAATTTTTGGTGATCGGCGGTGATCTCCCGTCCTGTTGAAAAGCGGCGGTGAATAGGAAGATCTCGCTGGAGCTGTTTCCAGCGGACCGCAAAGGTTTGAGTCGTCGAAGGAATCGTGCGCCAGTGGCAGCTCGGGCTGATGAAGAGTTTCGAAGTAAGAGATTGATATTGGGGAAGGAAATATTTATCGCAGTGGTCGTAAAGAGTGACGTAGTGGGCGCCCGGAAGTTGCATCCCTTCGAGAAGGATATCGAGCCAACCAGCTCGATGAAGGTAATCGTCTTCGACGAAATAGAGGATCGTTTCAGGGTGAAGGGAGAGAGTTTCGATGTGATTGAGAAGGTGGAGAAACGAAGCCGCTTCACTCCCCGCTTTTGTTTGGAGAACGGGGTATTTTGTTTCTTGCTGGAGGAAATGGTCAGTTCCTTTGGCGATGTCGAGCCAGAAAGTGAGATTGGCTTTGGCAGGGTCAAAGGTGTCAAGAAGATTTTCGTAACAACGCCCTCGAGAAAAAGAAGGAAATCGCTGCTTGTGTTGACTGATGGTGGAGAAGAAGCAGTGGCGCGAGAACACTTCGATTTTGCCGTTGTAGAGAGAGGGGGTAGCTGGTGCGCGTCCAAACCACCATTTCATGCGCTTTCCTTGGCGAGGATTTTGGCCACTTCGGCGACGAGCGCTTTTCCTTCGGGATGGGTCACTTGATCCATCGCTTCCGCAAAGGGAACCCATTTGCCATCTTGGATTTCATTTTTCTGCAGTTGAACTTCACCGGCAACTTCAGCGATGTAGTAGTAAACTCGTTTAAAGATGCGCTGCCCTTCCCACATGAAACGGTATTGCTCGATCAAAGGCTCTTCGACAACGTAGCGAATGAGTTCCAAGTTCGTCTCTTCTTTGAGCTCGCGGAGCGCTGCTTCTTGGGGCGTTTCAGTAGGCTCTGCATGGCCTTTGGGAAATCCCCAATATTTTCCATGCTTGTGCTGGATAAGAAATACTTGCCATCCCTTCCTTGCTTTCGACAAAGGGATGACGCCGAAAGACTCTTCTTGCTTGGGTCTCATAAATAGCCTACGGGTGGTAAGCAGAAAAGGCAAGAGTAGAGTTGTGACCCCCAAATCCAAACGAGTTGGAGAGGGCGACATCGACTTTGTGTTCTTTTGTGCTGTGAGGAATGAGGTCAAATCCTTCGACTGCCGGCTCCGGCTGATCGAGGTTGATAGTTGGATGGAGTTTCCCCGTTCGAATCGCCATGATCGTCGCTACCGCTTCCAATCCGCCAGCTGCACCGAGGCAATGGCCGATCATCGACTTGGTCGAGTTGATCTTGATGTTTTTCGCATGAGGGCCAAACACTTTGGTAATCGCATTGATTTCGCACAGATCGCCTGCAAGAGTGGAGGTCGCGTGGGCATTGATGTAATTGACTCTCTCTTTCGAAATGTCTGCATCGGCGATGGCGAGTTCCATGCACTTGCCGACCACTTCGCCGTCTTCTCTTGGATCAGTCATGTGATATGCATCGCAATTGATCGATCCGCCGAGGTATTCGGCCAAGATCGGAGCGCCGCGGGCAAGCGCGT
This sequence comes from Verrucomicrobiota bacterium, assembly GCA_028873375.1. Taxonomy (GTDB): domain Bacteria; phylum Chlamydiota; class Chlamydiia; order Chlamydiales; family SM23-39; genus CAITMJ01. The sequence continues at coordinate 2,199 of JAGWKU010000007.1, read as the reverse complement.
GTTCTAAGCTCTCGAGAACGAGAACGCCGGCACCTTCACCCATGACAAAACCGTCTCGTTGTTGGTCCCATGGACGGGAAGCTTTTGTAGGATCTTCGTTGCGCGTGGAGAGGGCTCGAATAGCGACAAAGCCTGCAAGGCCGATCGGCGTGATGGATGCTTCTGCACCGCCGCAAATCATTACATCGGCCACCCCTTGTCTGATTTGTTCGGCTGCTGCGTGAATCGAGTAATTGGAAGTAGCACATGCAGTCGAAATGGAATAATTGGGGCCTCGGAAACCGAGATCGATGGCGAGAAGAGCACCACCCATGTTGGTGATGATGTAGGGAACGAAAAAGGGGGTCAAACGGCGAAAGCCTTTTTGAAGGACGGTTTCAGTTCCTTCGTAGAATACGGTCATGCCGCCCATGCCAGAGCCGACGATGATGCCGCAGCGGTCTTTTTGCAATTTGTCGAGCGCTTCTCCCTTGAGCTGGGCCATTTCCATCGCCTTTTTCCCTGCGACCATCACATAACGGATGAATGGGTCGACGCGGCGGGCCTGCTTCTTGTCCATGTAATCGCCCACTTCAAACTCTCGGATCACACCGGCAAAACGGGTTGGATAATCAGCGACATTGAACTCTTCAATAGGGACAATCCCGCTCTTTCCTTCAAGAAGCTGCGCGTAGAATTGGTCGACGTCATTTCCAAAGCAGGAAACCACTCCCATCCCGGTCACGACAATGCGCTTTTTCGACATTGTAAAATCTCCTCTTCTAAGTGAAAATATAATAGCAGAAGGGAGGATCTTGCTCAATGAGATTTTTAATGAATTAAGTGACTGAAAATCAGTAACTTATCGCTTTTGTTCGCCAAGGACTGGCTTCGAAACATCGATCTCAAGATCGACGATGCGGCTATCGCCCCATAATTTTTCTAAAGAATATTTTTCACGGAGGCCGGGCATGAAGAGATGGACCATGATTCCCCCAAAGTCGATGACGACCCAATCCCCTGTCTGCATCCCCTCGACATAGAGCGCCTTTTCCCCTTTCTCTCTGAGCTCTTCGATGATGGCTCTGGCCATGGAAGACACGTGTCGGTCGACATTCCCCTCAGCGATCAAGAGGTAGTCGGTGATGCTCGATAAATCTCGGACATCGAGAGCGAGAATGTTGGCCCCTTTTTTGTCGTAAATAACTTGGCCGATGAGATTTAAGGTTTCGAGTGAGCTTTTATTCATACTTGCAAAATAGGAATTCGTCTTTATTCTCGTAAAGAGAAATTGTTAGCCTCAGAGATCGATCATTGGTCATCCAGTGATCTCTCGGCTTAAGAGTATAGGCCATGTTCCTGGATGTAGTCCAGTGCTTTTGCAGGGATCAAATGACCACAGTACAATTTTTTCTTGAGACGCGCCCGAATTTCGGTGCTTGAGATATCAAAAAGAGGGATTTGCACGGTCGTCTTGGCCATCGGCACAGCGACACTCATCCCACGTGTACCCACAATGAGCGGTGCGAGCTCAATAATCTGTTGCGGTTCCTTCCAGCGATCGAAATGGAGAGCCGCATCTTCGGCTAGAATCAAATGATAAGAGGCTCCCTTAGTTTGGAGCTTCCGCAATGTCTCTACGGTAAAAGAGGGGCCTTTCCGTTCGATTTCGACCGGAGTCACCCGAAATTGCCGAATAGCTGAAATGGCTCTTCGCACCATTTCCAACCGATGGTCGCCAGAAGCAACGGGAGGATGTTCGGTTTTAAACGGCGAACAAAACGCAGGGCAAAAGAGCACCTCGTCGAGCCCACACCGCTCTAAGATCTCAATCGCTAAATTCAAATGACCGAAGTGAATTGGATCAAAGCTTCCGCCGAAAAAACCAACTTTTTTCATCAGGTCTCCAGAAACCCGGTCCTCTGCGGAATCTTAAAAAAGCGCGGGGGTTCGCGCTTTTTTAAGCGGAGCAGGCCGGGTAATTCACATCCAAATTTGGGAGGAGTTCGAAACTCCTCCCAAATCATTCCCCGTCCTTTAGGGCGGGGTTCATGACAGTGCAAATGTACATCGTTCACTACAGGAAGTAAAGGTGTAATGCAGAATTCAGAATGCAGAGTGCAGAACTAGCAGGCAGGGGGGCACCCGATTGCTAGTCCTGACTTCCGCATTTTTTAATGTGTTGCCCTCTACCCCTTCATAGACAAATCGACCGTTTCG
>JAGWKU010000006.1 GCA_028873375.1 Verrucomicrobiota bacterium | reverse complement strand
TGAGGGGGAGAAAAAATTTGTTCATGGCATTTGCTTTCTCCTTCTTCTCCTCGAGAAAGAGGATCATTGATAGAATCCTCTTCAAAACCGACTCCATCCAGGTATTCTGCATATCCTTCACCAGTTGCTTCAATGGTCATAAAAGCCTCCTTTTTTTTGTTCAAGGCATTTTGAAGAGTGTTAAATTTTAGAGAGGAAAATCTTTAAGTCAAGGTGTATTTTTCTTTTCCGAAAAAAAATGTAGAGGGGTATGGTTTTCTACTATGCTAGAAATTCCTATTCGTTTGAGAAGAAACCGGCGGACCGAAGCGATTCGCCAAATGGTACAAGAGACTGAGCTCAGAGCATCTGATTTGATTGCCCCTTTTTTTATCATTGAAGGAGAGAGGCGATCACAGACAATTCCTTCATTGCCAGAAATAGAGAGGGTTACTGTTGATCGGATGGTTGAAAAGGCGGAAAGACTGCATCGAAAAGGGGTTCAGGCAATTGCTCTTTTCCCTGCATTGGAAAGTGGATTGCGGACGGAGGGGGCAGAAGAGGCATGGAATTCGGATGGCTTAATTCCAAGGGCAATTCGAGAAATCAAAAAGGAAATTCCTTCTTTGTGCGTGATTGCCGATGTGGCGCTCGATCCTTACACTTCTCATGGCCATGATGGCTTGGTGAATGAACGGGGAGAGATTTTGAATGATGAGACCATTGAGTGTCTGATCAAAATGGCAATGGTTCAGGCAGAGGCTGGCATTGATTTGGTTGCTCCTAGCGATATGATGGATGGGCGGGTGAGGGCGATTCGCGAAGCATTGGATAAAGTGGGGAAACAGCATGTAGGGGTGCTGGCGTATAGCGCCAAGTATGCTTCGTCTCTATATGCTCCGTTTCGAGAAGCGCTTGATGTTCGACTGAAGTTTGGAGACAAGAAGTCTTATCAATTGAATCCAGCAAATGTAAGAGAAGCTCTTTTAGAAGCAAAGCTGGATGAAGAAGAGGGAGCCGATATTTTGCTTGTAAAGCCAGCTCTTTTCTATTTGGACATCATTGCTCGCTTGCGACAGCAGACGAATCGACCTATAGCCGCTTATCATGTGAGCGGGGAATATGCAATGGTCATGGCAGCTGGGCAATTAGGATATTTGGATCCGACAAGAGTCTTTCACGAAGCGCTGGTGAGTATTAAAAGAGCGGGCGCAGATTTGATCTTTACCTACGCTGCGGAAAGAGTGTTGGCTCAAATGTAAAGCCGCTTTACATTTGACATAAGTGCTAGTTGAGAAGCGGGTTGGGATTGAATCTTTCGTAATAAACCGTATTGTAAAGCTGCTTTCCAGAAGAGGCGCGCTGGCCGCAATCGCGCAGCCAAGCAGCCATCGAATATCCGACACGAGTACGGCTCGATTTATTGAGAAAAAAGTCGAGCGGTAAAGTGATCGAAAATCCTTTGTCGTAATAACGATGTCCATTGATGACATCATTGGCATTGGTGAAAGTATACCATAGACCTACGCGAAGACCGCTAGAGAACATGCGGCTGGCATCAAGTCGAATGCCCTTATCAAAGGCGAGGAACTGGCCTGCTGTGACTTTGAAGTCGAGATGAAAAGGTTTGTATTCATAATAGAAATCGACAAAGTATTGAAGGCCGGTGTAGTGAAAGTATTGGTATCCTTGCGAGGTGAGTTTTCGGACTCCTTGAAATCCTAGACCGAAGTAATCTCGTTTTCGAAGTCCCGCTACTTCAAATCCAATTGCCCAATTGCTTCCAACAGGGTAATAAAGCGCTTCCGCTGCAATTCCCGCATAAGCAACTTCAAAATATCCAAGCCCAAGGCGAGAAAACCAACCTCTTCCCATATTCCAGCTCTTTTGGATATAGGCTTGCTCAACATGGAAGGAATTGGATTGATTATACTTAAGGGAATCGGTTCGAACATTGATGATTTTAGAAGGGTTCAGAATATCGTTGGAGCTCAAATTTTGGGTACTTGCGATCAACGACCAAGTACCAGTGAGACAGTAATAGAATTGATCCCATAAATATCCTTCGGGACCAAGAGCGAGGCCTACTTCATATTTAAACTTGCCTTGGCTACTTCCAAAAAAGGTGGTGAGCCAGGGTCGCATCGTCAATACCCAAATCTGTTTTTGTCGCTTATAGAGCTGACAAGAATCATAATCTTTGGGGCGTTTCGACACTTCGCTCAACGGAGCAATGATCCGAAATTCATCATCTCCCATCTTCTCTTCGGAATATCGTTTTAAATCTTGCGTGCGGAAGCGATATTCATGGACGAGGAGACCGTCTGCCTCAATGACAGCGGTGATTGTTTGTACATTTTTAGGTGCAAGGGCAGCGAGTACCCGCTCAATGCGAGTGCGAACGACTTCTTCTTCCCAATAACGAATGTTGATGATCTTTATCCAAAGGCGATTTTTCCCTTCGTTTTCAGGCACTAGGCGAACAGAATAGAGGTCGAGCCCTTGCTCTTTAAATGCAAATGCAAGTTCCTGCGCAAATTCTTCTCGAGATCGTAGAATACCGAGGGGGTCATGATCAATTGGGGCAACATAAGGGGGAGGATCGTAAATTTTCGGAAGCCAACCTTTCGTTTCACCCAGATTGTAATTGAGAGCTATGCTACTCGCCCAATCAACTCCTCGGATGGAGCTAACAGACGCACGAAGATTTTTGAGGAAATTGAATTGCAATCCTGCATTGATCCGACTCTTCACCTCTCGGCCCCAGGTATGTTCGGGAACGTGGTATTCGTAATTGTTGGCATCGTATTCGGCAATGAAGCTAAACCCTTTCCAAAAATATTCAGAATGACGCCAAGGAGACCATGCAAGTCCGCCGAAAAATCCGTGAATTCGTCCCATTCCCCAACCAAATGTGGCCTCGAGATTCCAAGGGAAAAATTCTTTGGTTGCGACAGCGTAAAAGGATTTAAAACGACAAGTCCCTAGAAAATCATTCATTCCTATCGCGACATTTGGAACAAACGCATAGTCCGGATCGTCTTGTCTCTTAAATAAGATGAGCTTTACATTGGCTCCTCGATCAGCTTCATCGCCAAATCCCAAATGACCAAATGTGGAATCCATGATCCCCTTAAAAATCCAATAATTGCCGGTGGTTTCTAAGTGATCGAAGAATTGAAAGCCTAAATTCCAAACTCGATAGGGAGGAAGGTAAGAAAACCCAAAACTCAAAACTCCTGCATCGTATGTCCGAGCAGAAGGCATGGTGAAATAACCCCCTTGGAGTTGATAGTTGACGATCAGCGGAAGTTGATCTGAGATCTTTTTGTTGATTTGCTCAGCCGTTTCAAGATCGCGAAAAAGTTGCTCGGTTGAAGGATCAAGCCCTATCCCTTGAGCGGCGCCGAGTAGCGGCGGAAGCAGCAAAAGAGGAAAGAACCATCTCATGGCGGACAAAAGCTCTCAATCGGGGAATCGCAATAAAAGCGTAGGGACGTACAAGATTTCTTGCAAGAGAGGAGAGCAGCTAACCGCAATTGGAAGGAAAGAGAGGGCTCATTTAATTGAAGATTAATTCTCTTCCTCCTATACTCTTCTGTAAGCGTTCGTAGGAAAAATTTAAAAAACTTAGAGTTTGGGAAAATGGCGTATCTAAAAGATTTTCGCGAGAGAATCCAAAACAATGACTACCCTGGATTTTTAAAAATCTGGGAAGAATATTGCTATGGAGATCAACCAGATGGCGAAGAAATGATTGCCGTTCTGGAAAATGTAAAGGCCTCTGAATTAGCAAAACCTTTTGGTACTCATGTAGAGCGAATTTTACCTCTCTGGCGAGAACTCAAAAATACAGACCAGGCCCATGCAGTTCTTCGCCTGGTGTTTGATTTGCAAACGTCGAACAACGAAGATCTCGCTAACCTAGCCATCGAATACATCAAAGCTCGCTATCCTGAAGACCCTCTATTAAATGAAAAACTTCGATTGATCGGCCTTCGAAACCGAGAGAGATTCCAATCCGCTCTTCGAAATTTTGAACTTTTGACCCATATGCAAAAAGGGAATTTCGTCTTTCACACCGCAGGGTGGGGAACTGGGGAAATCCTCGATGTATCTCTCGTCCGAGAAGAAGTATCAATCGAGTTCGAATACGTCATCGGCGCTCAGCACTTCTCTTTTGAAAAAGCTTTTAAAACACTGATGCCATTACCGAAAGACCATTTCTATTCCCGTCGATTTGGAACACCGGATGAGTTAGAAAAAGAAGCTCGGGAAAATCCCGGAGAACTCATTCGCTTGCTACTGCGAGATTTAGGTCCTAAAACAGCTGCAGAAATCAAAGAAGAGCTTTGCGATCTGGTCATCCCCATGGATGATTGGAATCGATGGTGGCAAACAGCCCGGGCGAAAATCAAAAAAGATACTAAGATCGAATCTCCAAAAGAGCTGAAAGATCCTTTCCACCTTCGGAAAGAAGAAGTTCCTCACGAAGTAGCTCTTTATAAAGCCCTGGAAACAAAGCCAAGCGTACAAGCCACCATTCAAATGGTGTATGCATTCCTGCGAGATTTTCCTGAAACAGTTAAAAACCAAGAATTTAAAGCTTCTCTGGCAACTCGTCTTAATGAGCTCCTCACGCATGAGCACCTCAATGAAAGCCAAAAACTTCAAGTTCTCTTTTTCCTCGACGATCTCCATATCTCATCAGCCGTCGGACAAATTTCAGAACTGATCGCTCAGATGTCTCTCGTTCCTGATGCTATTCGAGCGATGGAGGTAGTTTCCTTCCAAAAAAGAGCGCTGCAGCAAGTCCACAAACTGCGAAAGAATTGGAAAGAAATTTATTTAGACCTTCTTTTCAGCGTTGAACAAAATATACTTCGAGATTTTTTACTGACTGAACTCGACACTCCAGAAACAAAAGAGGATCTAAAACAAAAATTAAATACTCTTTTAATCCACCCTCTTTCTTTCCCTGAAGTATTTGTCTGGTATTTCCAAAAAATTATTACACCCAAATCAAAGCTTCCGTTTTCAACACCGGATGGGAAAAATGATTTCTTTGAAGGGCTATTGATTCTCTTGGATCATTTAGAGCAAAAACCCCAGCATCGAGATCTCGTTAAAAAAATTCTCGGATTGATCACCGCCGATCGATACAAGCTCGTTCGGGACATTATGCAGCATTCCGACCAGGAAGAAGTGAAAGAATACCTTCTCCTAGCGACAAAATGTGAATCGATGACCGACCACGACATCAAAATTCTTCATTCTCTAGCTGAAGTAGTCCATCCGTCTCTTTCTCGCCTCCGCAAGGATAAAGATCGTCCCGCGATGGAAGAAAATATTTTCTGGACAACGCAAGAGGGCTATCAAAGAACCCAACTGAGAATTCAACAAATTGCGACGGTAGAAACTGTTCAAAATGCGAAGGAAATTGAGGTTGCGCGTGCTCACGGTGACTTACGAGAAAACGCCGAATTCAAGGCGGCTCTTGAGCGACGAGATCGCCTTCAGACGGAACTAAAATTCCTTTCAGATCAACTGTCAAAAGCGCGTATTTTATTGCCGGAAGATGTCTCCACCGACGAAGTAGGGATAGGGACAGTCGTCCACTGCCAAGATTCAAAAGGAGAACACATCCGATATGCCTTATTGGGACCTTGGGAAGCTAATCCGGAAGAAAGAGTTCTCTCTTTCCAATCGAAGCTCGCCCAAACCATGAAAGGACGCACTGTGGGAGAAAAATTTGATTTCCAAGGAGAAACGTTTACGGTCACGGATATTCATAATTATTTTGATCAGAAACGGTAGATCTTCTATCTTGAAAGAGCCCGTATGAATCGAAAAATTGGATCTTCTTCTCCTAGAATTGAGCTCGTTATAGCGAGTACAAATGTTCATAAAATCCGTGAATTTAAAGCGATGCTCAAGTCGAATCTACGCTTTGATCTGCGGAGTCTTCTCGATTTTCCTGACTATGTCCCGCCCCCTGAAACAGGCTCTTCATTTGAAGAGATCGCAAAATTAAAAGCGACCCATGCCGCAAATGCTTTGAATCGTTGGGCTCTAGCGGATGATTCAGGCCTTGTGGTTCCTGCTCTTGATGGAGCGCCTGGAATTTTTTCTGCTCGATTTGCTGGAAATGATGCAACTGATGCAGATAATCGAAAAAAACTCCTCGATATGATGCAGCATTTGCTGGAAGAGGATCGCAATGCATATTACATGTGCTGCATTGCCGTTGCTTCTCCAGCAGGTCTAAAGAAAAGTGCATGTGGGACCTGTGAAGGAACTTTGCTTGCTCATGAAAAAGGCGGCGGCGGCTTTGGATACGACCCTCTCTTCATTAAGAATGGTTACAGCAAAACCTTTGCCGAAATCGAAGAAGCAACTAAAAACCGCATTTCTCATCGACGCAAGGCGCTCGATAAAATGATCGGAACACTCGATTCGATCATCGATTGATGTATTTCTTAATCGATGGATATAATCTTTTATTCAGTTGGGCCGAAGAAGGACACTCTCTCCAAGTACAACGAAATCGGATGATTCAATGGCTCCGCTCCATTTTTAATAAAAAGAATTTGCGAGGGCTAGTTATCTTTGATGGAGCTCATCGAAGAGGTGAAGAAAGCGGACTGAGCTATGCAAGTCCTTTGGAAATCGCTTATACACCCAAAGGACAAAGTGCAGATGAATACATCCTAGAGTATTTAGAAGGACAAAAAAAACTCTCCACGACTGTCATCGTTACGAATGACCAAGGATTGCGTCGACGGGCCGCAAGCTTGAATGTAAAAGTGCAATCCAACCACGTTTTCCTTCGCTCTCTCGCGAAACAGTCCAAAAGAGTTGATGAAAAAAATCCAACCATCGGCGAGACCTCTCAGCAGATTGAGCGTCTTCTTAAAATTTTTGAAAAAAAATTCAGAGAAGAAAACGAGTAGCTCTCTAACTTTCGCCTGTAAGCACGACTTGCGAGTCGTTTGAAAATTCTACTTCTTGCCAAGGAAATGCATCGATTCCCTGCATTGTTTCTTGAGTGGAAGAAGACCGGTTGATTTGTATGCGGAGGGTTTTTACTCCTTCTAAGCGCTTCAAGTACCAACAGCCCACACGACGCATATCGAGCAACGCCTGTCTTTCGGGTTGATAGCGGATAATCAACTCGAAATGTTCGCAAAGAGTTCGTCGAATATCATTCACGCCTCGAACAATCGGGGATTCTCCCTCTAAATGACGTAGAATATCTTCAACTATCCACGGTTGCCCCATTGCACCTCGAGCGACAAGCACAGCATCGCACCCAGTCACTTTGAACATCTCTTCTGCACTTTTGGCATCGAAGACGTCTCCATTTCCAATCACTAAAATATTTTTTGCAGCCTGCTTACAAACTCGAATGTATTCCCAATTAGCGGGACCTTTATATCCCTGCTCGCGAGTTCGTCCATGTACAGTAATCGCCTTAGCGCCTGCAGCTTCAGCGATTTTTGTAATCTCTGCCGCATTGATGTGGTTCTCATCCCATCCGGCCCGCACTTTAACAGTGACAGGGATTTTCACTGCGGCAATCATTTCCGAGAGAATTTCTCCAAGGAGGTTAGGAGTTTTTAACATGCCGGAGCCACTTCCATCTTTCGTTACCTTGTCAACAGGACACCCGCAATTGAAATCGAGTACATCAAACCCTAGATCTTCAATCAGGCGTGCAGCGGTTTTCGCCAAATGAGGTTTGCTGCCACACAGCTGAGCTCCAATCGGGTGCATATCGACGGTATAATCCAGTAGCCGAAAAGTATGAGGATCATATCTGACCAAGGCATCCATTTTGACCATTTCACAATAGACAATGCCAGGCCGCCAGCGACAGGCCATTTGGCGATAGGGAAGGTCAGAGCACCCTGCCAATGGGGCAAAAAGAATGGAATTGGGAAGAGTAACTGAACCTAGAGAAAATTTTTTCATGCGAGTAGATGAAGAAGAATTTTTTCAATGATCTGGAGCACAAAGAAGGCCAAGATCGGACTAATATCAATCACGCCGCCCAGAGGAGGAAGAACCCTACGGAAAAGGTTGAGATAAGGATCGGTGTAAAAAGAAATAAAGCGGACCCACGTCTGGTATTGCCAGGCAGGAAACCAAGAAACGACAATTCGAATGAACAGAAATACGGTGTAAAAATAAAAGAGAAGGCGAATGACGTCGGCTAAGTAATGTTTCATAAGGTAGACATAATAACTCGAAAGAGGATTTTGACTCAATGAGCCTCGAAGGAAATAGGCCAAGCGAATACAATGGATGCCTATGCAACTTCTTGGCCTTTATGATGACCGCCCATTCATCCGACTTGCTATCTTTGAATTCAAAGGTAAAAAAGCGGAGATAAAATCTCTTAAGTCGTTCATTCCCAATGCCTCCTCAAATGTAAAGCAGCTTTACATTGGAGGTTGCAAGGGAGTGGTCTCCATGGGAATGAGCACACTTGTTCGAACCCTCGATTTCAAAATTTCCTCCTCGCGGCTCATCGAGCAAGGCCTTCCCTTCCAAGTCGAATCTATCACTCACCTGCCAATTGAAAATCTGATTTACACTTCCCAACTTCATCTCAAAAAGGAAGGAGGTGCAGAAGCGACTCTTTTCTTGGGTCAAAAGACGGCTTTACAAGCTCTTTTAGACCGTTGGAGAGGGCTTTCGCTAGAGCCTGATTTTGTGACTTCCCTTCCTCAGGCGCTCGCTACTTTTGCCCATTTCCGTTGCCCCCAGCTTTCTTCTGCCTTCTTGATCCATCTTGGCTCTCAAGAATGGAATTGCGTGTGGGTAGAAGCAGGAAAAATTAAAAAAGCATTTGTTATTCCCGAAGGAATAGAAATGCTGCTTTCTGCCTTTTGGGAAGACCGAAAGAAGGTCCTATTTCAAAAAGAAGTTGAAGGAGTCGCTCGCCAAATTGATCTCCTTCAACTTAAACCTCATCTTAATCCTCATCTATCTACGAAGCTCGAAGAGCTCCGCCACAAACTAGAGGCCACTCTCTACTCTTTTGAACAAGGAGGGGGGAAAAAACCGATCCTTTTTACAGGACGAACCGATTCATTTGGCCACCTCACCGAATACCTGGTTCAAAAATTTCCCGATGCTTCCCCTTACGAGCCGTCTCTTCCTCTCAGCCAAGAAGAAAAAGAGTGCGCTATTGCAATGGGACTAGCCCTTGAAGGGGCGAGCAAAGACCGAAAGAAAAATCAATTCTTAAAAAATGAGTTTATTCCTCGAAAAGCGTGGAAAAGAGCTGGTCAATGGGGCTTTGGATTAATCGCAACCTCCTTGCTTCTCAGCATTTCTTTGTCTTTAACAGGATATTTTCAAACTCATTATCAAAAGAAAGAATGGACCCACTCTCTTCAAAGGCTAATGGATCGACTGGCTCCTGGCAGCTTTAGAGGAACTATCGAAGACGCCCTTTCTCTCATTGAAGAGCATGACAAAGAAGCTTATTTCATCCCCCAGGCGCCTTCTCTCTCCGAATTTCTTTCCTGGCTTTCAAATCACCCTCTCCTTGAGGGGCTTTCCGCGACTGGAGATCCTCTTCTGATTAACGACGTCAAATACACTCTTGTTTCTTTCCCTCATATCGAAGCAGCAAAAGACCCTTATGCAGTGCAAGTAGACATTGAATTCCAAGTGAAAAACCCTCTAAGCGCCAAGAAATTCCATGAAACTCTGCTGAAAGAGCCCCTCATTGATTCCAAGAAAGAGATGATCTGGGAATCTCAGTCAGACCATTACCGCGCTTCCTTCTTTTTAAAGAATAGGACTCCTTATGTTTTTTGAGAAAATCGGCCACCTATTTTTTACTAAAATTCGATTTCCCTTTTCCCTTCTTTTACTCGTTATCTGTCCTCTTTTTTCAACCCTCTATCTTCTTCATCAAATGGAGACGATAGAAACACAGCAAGAGCGATATACACTCGCAGCAAAAAAAGCGAAAGCAGCCTTTGCCCGAAAGGAGAGAAAGGAGAGATTTTTAGCAAAGCACCTCCCTTCAGATTCTTATTTCCTCGACACAGAAATTGCTTCATTTTCCTTTTTGCAAAGAGAGCGCGATTCTCTCCAGAAGTGGATTTTGCACCCCGCTATTTCTCAAAAAAACTCTATGAAAGAAAGACTTCAGTTCTTGGAAGAGCGCAATCGAATTTCCTTTGTCGAAGAAGCCACGAATCTCTCTAGTACCTGCAAAGAAACAATAGAAAAACAACGCCACCCTGTTGAAATGGATGCCAAGGATCTGCAAACCTTTCTCTCCCTGATTGAAGAAACAATTCCTAGAGAAAACGAAAAGAAACGACCTCAGCTTCTTGTTCACCGTTTTTCTCTCCATAAAAAAGAGACTCCTCTGCACAACGAAGTATTCGAAGTGTCCATGGATCTCTTCAAACGAGAATTTCTAACGCCATGAGAAAATTGTATTTATTATTCCTCGTCTTAGCGGGGTGTCACTACTCTTCTGATTCTTCTGAGCCTCTGCTAACCTCGATCCAAATTCAAGATCGCAATGGTCTTACCGAGACGATCAGCATTCCAGAACGTTTAGCTGTTTATAATCAGGTCGATTTCCTGAACAGCCAACCTTATAAGAAGGTCCTCCGAGTCTTTAAACGAGAGGGGAAAAACAGCGCAAAAATCACCACTTACCACCCCAACGGCTTTCCATGGCAATATCTCGAAGTACAAGACATGCGGGCCTTTGGCGCCTATCGAGAATGGTATCCCAATGGTCAACTGAAAGTCGAAGCTACCGTTATTGGAGGAACAGCTGACGTCGTTCCCGGCGCACAACAAGACTGGCTATTCGATGGTCTGTCACGAGCGTGGGATGAAAAAGGGCGGCTTCTCGCTGAAATTCCTTATCAAAAAGGAGTTATCGAAGGGAAAGCCTTTCACTATGCCGCCAACGGCCAAATTGAAAAAGAGCTGTTGTACCATGAAAATGAGCTCGATGGTGAATCAGTCGAGTTTTTTCCTGATGGCTCAAAAAAGAACAGAACTCTTTATCAGAAGGGATTGCTAATTGAAGGCGAGTACTTCTCTCCTAAAGGAGATCCCGTCTCCCAAATTAAGCAAGGAGCCGGCCTTCAGCCCATTTATAAAGGAAATACCTTAGAACGCATGGTTGAGTTTTACAACGGCTACCCCGAAGGGATGATAAAAATCTTTGGTCCAAGTGGAGAAGTGACTGCACTTTACACGATCAAAAACGGCAAAAAACAGGGAGAAGAAATCAGATATTTTCCCAATTCAACCCCCAAGCTCTCCATTCCTTGGGAGGATGATGCCATTTCAGGACTCGTAAAAACGTGGTATCCCACTGGCGGACTCCAATCGCAGCGAGAGTTTGCCCGCAATAAGAAAATGGGGGCAGCCCTCGGTTGGTATCGAGACGGCTCCTTAATGTACCTCGAAGAATATGAAGAAGACCGCCTTATCAAGGGGCAATACTTCAAAAAAAATCAAAAGGAGCCAGCCTCTACAGTTTCTAGTGGAAATGGATATGCAACTCTTTTTGATGAAGAAGGGATTTTCTTGCGAAAAGTTCAATACGTAAAAGGAAAGCCTCTAGATCCTGAAAATTAATTATTTCGTCTTTTTTAAGGTGGACGCAGGCGCCTCTTTTTTTTGCTCAGGCTTTGGCTTGCAAACGCGGTTTCCAGGGCAATCATTTGCTCGAACGAGAGCGCCCGGTCCTATAAATGTACACATCGAATAAAATTCTTCAGAAGCGCATTGCCACGTCACCGTATAGGGCGTGAGAGAAATATCGGGAGCCCCAGGGTTTTCATATTGGGTATATGACAGATTTTGGGTAAAATTTCGCTGTTGTCCCGGCTGAATAGAGACCTGCCCAAGAAAAGATCCATCAGATGCCTGCACGGTCGCCGTTAAAATAAAAGGGGAATCATTGTAAAGCATCACTGAGCCGGTATTTGCCCCGGCAAACAGAAGTATCGGCAAAAAGAAGAAAAGAAATTTCACTCTACCTCATCGAACGAGAGGGGTCAGCGACTTGTTTGTGGACCCATCGAAAATCGATCTGCCCAAGCGGAGAGAGGGCTATCCCTTCTATTCCTTCTCTTTGCAAATAGTTCAGTGCAAAGTGAAAAATCGGGATGATGGGCATTTGATCCATCAATATTTCTTCCGCTTCACGTAAAAGTCGTTTTCTCTCACTCGAATTCTTACATACTGCAGAGCGCTCTAAAAGATCAATGTAGTTGGCATCCTGCCAACCGGTATTATTGGTGCTACTTTCTTTAAACTTAAATACTTCGAGAAAATTTACAGGGTCATTAAAATCGGCGATCCAAGAACCTGCCGCAATCGAGAAAAGACGATCTTTCACTCCTTGAAAGAAAGCTTTCGATTCGACCGCTTGCAGCTTTACTTCAATGCCTAGCGCTTGTTCCCATTGTTTTTGAATCGCTTGAGAAATTGAAAGATTTCGATCTGAAGAGGCGAATGTAATGACAAGCGGGTCCAAGTGCGAAATTCCCAGTTCTTGCAAGGCTTGCCCCAAAAGAGCTTTGGCTTGCCCCTCTTGATCTCGATCCGTGAAATACCCATTTCCAAATAGCCCTAAATCTGGAGGGACTAAACTCCGAGCTGGAGCCTGTCCTCCCTGCAATAGATGAGTAACAATCGCTTCCCGGTCAATCGTTATCGCCAAAGCCCGGCGCAAAGAAGCATTGGAGAGGGGGTTTTTCTTTCCTCCCGCGTTCTCTTGCGTATTGATGCGGTAAAAATAGGTCGCTGAAAAAGGACTTACTTTCAATTCATTCGTTTCTTTCAAATGCTTTACTGCTGCCACAGGGATGGTTGATAACGGGGACCCCGCCCAATCTAGCTTTCCATCTTCAAACATCCGGAGTTCCGTATCATTCGATACCATCACAAATTCAATTTGCTCGAGAGAAATTTGAGAAGCCTCCAAATATTGGGAATTCTTTTCCAAATCGAGTTCATCGGTATGGTTCCATCTCTTCAAAATAAAAGGACCATTCCCCACAAAAGTAGTCTCGTGCATAGCCCATTCAGGCAGTATTTCAGCAGTCGAAGGAACTGGGAAATAAGAGGGCATGGAACAGACATCTAAAAAATAGGGGGTCGGTTGCTCTAATTGCACAATGAGCGTCTTGGAATCAGGTGCTACAACTCCCAAAACTTCTGAAGAGAGCTCTCCCGCTTTCACCTTCTGAGCATTCTTGATGAGATAAAGCTGATAAGCGATATCAGTTGGAAATTTAGGGTCGAGAGTTGTCTTCCAGCTTCGAATAAAATCTTCAGATGTCACAGGGTCGCCGTTGGACCAGAGAGCATCTCGTAAATGGAACGTATATTCCAAACGATCATCTGAAATCTCTACACTGGAAGCAAGGGCTAATTCAGTGTTTCCTTCTCGTGAAATGCGAGAAAGCCCTTCAAACAACATGCGACATACCGTCACAGCATTTAAATCGCGTGCTCGCCGTGGATCCAGTGTGACAGGTTCAAGTTCTAAATTTACTCGAAGCGCATTGGAAGGCGAAGAAGTTGTCTTTTGACAACTCGTAAAGAGAAGAAGACAAAAGCAAATAATCAATCGCATCAGCCAAGGAAATTAACAGGACTCAAATTTTGCGGCAAATGTTATCCTGAGTGCATGAACCCCGCCCTAAAGGACGGGGAATGATTTGGATGTGAATTACCCGGCCCTAAAGGACCGGGTTTCCGGAGACCTGATGAATTGGCTTCTGATTGAAAAACCTGCTCCTGTTTTAAATGTCCCTCATTTTGAAAAAATTTTCTCTGATCAAATTCCTCTCAATGAAAAAGGGCACCCTTTACACAATGAATTCATCGCACTTCCAGACATGTGTTTTCGGCAAGTGAAGCAAATAGGAGATTCAATCTCTGAAATTGCCTGGCCTGCTTATGGGTCTGACCCTCTTTATATCGATCTTCGTTTTTGCTCACTCGTTAAAGCACCCATTGCTCAGCCCACAGGCATCCTTTCAGCGCAAGACTTGTTGAAAAAAATGGAGCAGAGAATTGGCGTGCCTTATCTTTGGGGAGGAAATTGGCCAGAAGGAATTCCTGAAATGCTGAACTATTATCCGCCAAAAACGTCTCTTTCTCCTCGCATGCAAGAATTATGGACATTTCGCGGTCTCGATTGTTCAGGACTTTTGTTCGAGGCCGCAAATGGAATGACGCCTCGAAATACCTCTCAGCTTATAAAATGGGGTATATCAGTGAAAATAGAGAATATAAAACCAATGGACATGATTGTTTATCCAGGTCATGTCGTGTTCGTGCGAGATCAACAAACAATCATCGAAAGCGCAGCCTCGACCGGAGTGCGTGTGTATCCGTTAGGAAAAAGACTTGCAGAACTACAGGAAAAGCGGGAATGGGTAGAAGAATTTCTGCCACAAATGAACTCCTCTTGCTATTTTACGATTCGTCGGTTCACCACGTAACTTATTCATTTTCTGAAGAATAGAAAAAAGGATTGATTCTTGCTCCCGCTTCAGTCTATGGAGGAAGAAAAGGCGAGGTTGTTATGCTACAGAAAAATCACCACTTCCTTTTTCCAGAAACCTTTTTTGGTTCCTTGCCAACATTTGATGATGATCTTTCTGCATCTGACCCAATCGAGATCGATCTCAATCATCCGTGGGTTTTAGTTTTGGATGCCGATAAAACTGATCTTCTTCAACAAAAAACAGGACTTTTCATCCATTGGAACGACTCTTTTCTTTGAGTGAAGCGGAAAAAAAAATTCGTCTCCACACATTCGTCAAACCCGTTTTTCTCCTCTCAATTCAAGAGATTTTTTCGCTTTCACTTGATTTAATTTTCAATTTGGGTTTAACATTCCCGATGTATACCGAAGAGGAAGGCGGCATGTGCCCATTCGTTATTCGGAAAGAGCAGGCGACCCTGCAAAGAGTCACTGAAATCTTAGCGAAAGCTAAAAAAAATTCGTTCAAAAATGGAGAGCAAAAATGCTGAACGTGTTTACAAAAACAAAGCCCTGGATGGTGGCCTCGCTTCTCGTAGCCACATCCGTCTTTGCCCAAGACAATGCTAGCACAGGTAGTGCGAAGTGTCGTCCGCAAAGAAGCTACGAGCAAGGGAATGATATGATGCAAAATCAAATGATGCCTGGATACAACGCATCCGCAAGGATCGATGTACGTGGCTCCTGGGATTTCTGGGTAGATGGCAGTTTCATCTACTGGGAAGCAATGCAGGAGAACATGGAACTCGGCATCACAATCGGACAAGGTGGTAGCTTAGCAGCTTCCAGCGCATCCAATCCTTGGGGTCTCGTCAATACGGGAACAGTACCCTATAACCTAGGCACCTATGTAAACCCATCGTTTACTTACAATCCTGGTTTTAAAGTTGGGATTGGAATGAATTTCGATCACGACAATTGGGATGCATCGGCTGAATATACATGGTTCCATGGAAGCTCGACAACCACAGCAGCTATTCCAGCTGGTGGAGTTCTATATCCAGCTTTTGGTAACCCAGCTGTTCTCATCACCGGCACCAATGGAACAGGCGACCTGTTTGGAGTTTCCACAGATAGCACGTGGAATCTCAAAATGGATTTAGCTGATTTGGATTTAGAGCGTTGCTTCTATGCAGGTAACAAACTCTCCTACCGCCCCTTCTTTGGCGTTAGAGGTGCTTGGATCCGCCAAAACTACTCCTTGACAGCAGTAGGTACTGCAGCCGTAGGTTCTAATGATAGCGAAATTCTCAGTTACAAGACGTTCTCATGGGGCGTTGGTCCAAGAACTGGCTTAAACACCAACTGGATGCTCGGCTATGGTCTCAAACTCCTCGGCAACATGGAGTTTGATATCCTCTATACCCGTTACAATGCCAGCTACTATGAGAAAAACTGGGCTAATACGACAGGCATTATCAACCGTCGCATGAAAACAGTTCAAAACCACATGGATTATCTCAGAACCCATACGGCTCTTGAACTCGGCATCGGCTGGGGTTCCTATTTCGATAACAACAACTGGCACATTGATCTAGATGCAACCTACGGGTTCCAAGCATTCTTTGATCAAAACATGTTCCGCCACTGGACTAGCGCCACGGTCTTTGCAAACAGCAATGCACCAAATGGCAACCTGTATGTGCATGGTCTAGATATCACGGCTAGATTCGACTTCTAATTGTCGATCTAACCAAGTGGTCTGAATTCGACAGGCCGGGAGAAATCCCGGCCTGTTTTTTTTATTTTCTGAGTTCATCAATCAGATTTGCGATGAGCCCTGTCCACCCAGTTTGATGAGAAGCTCCTAAACCACGACCGTTATCTCCATGGAAATGCTCAAAGAAAAGAATATAATCCTTGAAATGAGGATCTTGCTGGAATGTTTCCAGATGGGCGTAAATCGGCCGTTTGCCGCGCTCATCTTGTTTAAATAACTTGAGCGCAGCTTCGGCATAATAATTCGCCATCTCATGAAGAGTAACTGGCTTTTCAGAACCCACTTGAATCTGGAAAGAATCTTTGAATGCTTTGCTCAAATTGAGCAGAGTTTCAATGAGGAAATAATTGATGGGCATCCAAATCGGCCCTCGCCAATTCGAATTGCCGCCTTTGATCTTTTCTAATGCCTCTCCTGGCTCGTAACTGAGAGAATATCCTTGCATTTTCGCAGGATGGGTCGCGTGATATTTGGAGAGAGAACGAAGACCATAATCAGAGCGAAACTCATTCGGATCCCAAACTTTTCGCAGGAATTTATTCAACTCAGTAGCATTCAAAAGGCCAAACAAGTGCTTCGAGCCGGAAGCATGAGGAATTTTTTGGACGCATTTCTCTGTTAACTTGTGCTTCTTCTCAATCATCCATTCATAAGAAGAATAAAATTCAGGAAATTTCTTCAGTTCTTCTTCATCCCACACATCGCACGCAAAGAAGGGGATTATACCGACGATAGAGCGAATGGGGATTTGTTCTACGGTTCCGTCAGGATAGCGGAGGTAGCTATGGAAAAAGCCATCCTTTTCATCCCACAGATCATAATGTCGCCAATATCCTTTGCGCATAGCAGCGGTTACATACACGAAGTGTTGGAAGAATTTAGTCCCCAGACCTTCGTAAGCACGGTTTTTTTGCGCTAACGTGAGAGCAATGCGCATCATGTTCAAACAAAGAAGAGAAACCCATCCTGAGCCATCTGATTGATCAATCAAGCATCCAGGCGGAGGCTTTTGCGAGCGATCAGAAAAGCCGATGTTATCCATTCCAAGGAAGCCGCCTTCGAACACGTTGTTTCCCAAGCTGTCAACTTTGTTGACCCACCAAGCGAAATTCAGAAGTAACTTATGGAAACATTTCTCGAGAAATTCGTAGTCTTCTCGGCCGAACTTCTTCTTTTCGTATTCAAAGATCTTGAGAGCAGCCCATGCTTGAACAGGCGGATTGACATCGCTAAATTCCCATTCATAAGCAGGAAGCGCGCCATTTGGATGTTGAAATTGGTCGAAAAGAAGCAGCCATAGCTGATTCTTTGCAAACTCAATATCGATCAAAGAAAATGCCAGTGCATGAAAGGTAAGATCCCAAGCGGCAAACCAAGGATACTCCCATTTGTCAGGCATCGACATCACTCGCATGGAAATAATATGGCGCCAGTGGGTATTGCGAATCGTTTTATGAGAGAGGGGAGGAGGATTCTTCGAATCGTCTCCCTCAAGCCAATTGCCCACTGAGAAAATGTAAATTTGCTTGTTCCAAACCATGCCCGAGAGCGCTTGCCGCTGAATGGCTTTTTCTTCCTTTGTCGCGTGCTTCGGATGAACTTCGTCGTAAAAGAGATCGGCCTCTTTTTTCCGCTGCTCCACAATCGCATCAACCTCTTTTAAAGGCGAAGAGAGCGGTTCTTTTCGAAGACGGAGCCTGATGGTCACGCTTTTCCCTGAAGCCACTGCTGGAAAATAATAATGTAAAGCCGCCTTTGTCCCTGTTTTTTGAAGGTTGATCGCCTTCTTGTCTTTATCAATCAAGTAGCGATGAAAGCCATCTTTGACAAAGGGAGTTTGATTTGACTGCTGCCATAGATCTTCAAAATTGCTGTCATTGTGAGTAAAGAGCAGCTTGGCTCCACTAGCTCCGTACAAATATCTTTTGCCCAGATGATAATCAAAGAGAAGATAGTGGGGAGAGGCGAGTAGCGCATCATCTGCGACGAGACAAATGTCTCCTTTCTCGCTCAATACTTGAATTGTTGGTTCAGCAAGTCGTTTGGGTCCCCACGCCCACTGATTGCGAAACCACAAATGAGGAAGTAAATGAAGAGGTGCTGGATCAGGGCCGCGATTGATGGCTTCAATTCGAATACAGATGTCTTCCGAATCCGCCTTGGCATATTCGATAAAAATGTCAAAATAGCGGTTTTCATTG
Organism: Verrucomicrobiota bacterium; assembly: GCA_028873375.1. GTDB lineage: Bacteria > Chlamydiota > Chlamydiia > Chlamydiales > SM23-39 > CAITMJ01. Next base: position 13,302 of record JAGWKU010000006.1, on the reverse strand, counting down.
AAGATACCCGTATCGATCAATTCAAATTCCTGATCGTGGGGTCCTCGTCGCTGATTTTCCTCGACGAGCTGTTGATAGGGGTATGCTTTTTGGGGGTACTTATATAAATATTTTAAGTAACTCGCCGTTGGTGTTGCATCGAGATGGTAATAAATCTCTTTGACGTCTTCGCCGTGATTCCCCTCATAGGAATTCAAACCGAACAGTCTCTCCTTAAGAATTGGATCTTGACCATTCCAAAAAGCAGGCGCGAAAAGAAGCACTTGAAAGCGATCGCAAATGCCGGCAATGGCATCATCACCCCGCCGAAAAGCTCTTTTTCGAGCAGCATCGTGAGGAAAATAATTCCACGCATCTCCATCTGCACTGTAATCTTCCCGAACCGTCCCCCAAGCCCGCTCTGCGACGTAAGGACCCCATCGATCCCAGGGAGGAACTGATCCCTCTTGTCTTTCTTGCAGCCGTTTTGCTTCTGGATTCATGAATTCCTCGCAAAGTCAGCGGCCCCTAAAAGAGCTGCTGAATCATTGAGAATAACCGTGATTCGAATCGACTCTAAAAGAGGTCGAAAACGACCCTTAGCAGAAAATGAGGAAAGAAACTCGCTTGTTTTCATTTTTTCGCAGAGGTGAGGAGCAATTCCTCCTCCAATGAATAACCCTCCTACAGAAAGGAATTTCAACGCTAAGTTTCCAGCCTCTGACCCATAAAGAGAGAGGAAGCAATCCACCGCTCTCTGACAAGCCTTGTCCTTCGCAAGACGTCCATACTCAGAAATTACCGCAGGAGGATCTTGCTCTTTCATTTTCGCTGTCACTTCTGGAGAAGCCTGTTCATAGCCGCTCTCCACCAAAAATTGATAAATCGAGTGGAGGCCGGGCCCAGAAACAACCCTCTCATAGGAGATGTGTTCGAACTTCTTTTTCAGAAAAAGAAAGAGCTCAATTTCCAATGCATTTCGAGGAGCAAAGTCACAATGACCTCCTTCGCAAGCAAAAGGAAGATGCGCTTTTCCGTTCCAGATGATTCCTGCTTCTCCAAGACCTGTTCCTGCGGCAATCAGAGCTTGATTCCCAATTTGCGAGCGCCCCTCTTGGATGACGCACAGCTCGCTAGGCTTCACCACACCGACGCCGTAGGCATTTGCCTCTAAATCGTTCAATAGATGCACTTTGGGGATATGAAGATGTCGCGAAAGCTCAGCCGCATCGACGACCCAGGGGAGATTAGTAGCATGGCAGCGCCCCTGATAGACAGCCCCAGCAACTCCAAAACACGCCTTAACCACCTGGTGCGAACCCAGGAATTGCTTCGCAATTTCCTCTAAACCAACGTATTTTCGACTGTGAAATTTCTTCTCCTCAAGAAGATGGAGTTCTGCGTTCACCTCGAATAAGGCCAGACGAGTATGAGTCCCTCCAATATCGCCGACTAAGATCATCCCTTCCCCTTTTTTTCCCGTATAAGAAAAATTAGGGTTTTTAGCTGCATATTTCTCAAAGCTTGACGAGAAGAGAAAGAACTTTCATGCTAATGGGAAACCCATTCCAAACAGGAGTTTTCTCATGAGTCAACCAACCCACGATCCAGGCAAGCGCAAGGCTCTGGAACTGGCTATTTCTCATATCCAAAAAACTTTCGGAGATGGAGCCATCATGGCTCTCGGCAAACACGCATCGGCCAGCGGCCTAAGCGTTATTAAGACGGGAGCTATTTCACTCGATGTCGCCCTCGGCATCGGTGGTATTCCCCGTGGTCGCATCATCGAAATCTTTGGCCCTGAGTCTTCCGGTAAATCGACATTGGCCACCCACATCGTCGCCAATGCGCAAAAAAATGGAGGCCTCGCCGCTTATATCGATGCTGAACACGCCCTCGATCCAGCCTACGCTGCGAAGATTGGCGTCAACATCGACGACCTGATGATTTCTCAGCCAGATAACGGCGAAGAAGCTCTCAACATCGCAGAAATGCTCGCCCGCTCCAATGCTGTCGACGTCATTGTCATCGACTCAGTTGCAGCTCTCGTTCCTAAATCAGAACTAGAAGGGGAGATCGGCGATCAATTCATGGGATTGCAAGCGAGAATGATGTCCCAAGCGCTTCGCAAGCTCACTGCTACTCTTTCCCGCAGTAATACGTGCGCTGTCTTCATCAACCAAATCCGAGAAAAAATTGGCGTCATGTTCGGCAACCCCGAAACAACGACAGGAGGCAGAGCGTTGAAATTCTATGCTTCTATTCGCCTCGATATTCGCCGCATTGGAGGAATCAAAGGTCCAGATGGAGCAAATGACATCGGTTCTCGCGTTAAAGTGAAAGTGGTAAAAAATAAGTGCGCACCTCCTTTTCAAGCCGCAGAATTCGATATTCTCTTCAATGAAGGAATCTCTCACGTCGGATCACTGATTGATGTAGGTGTGGAGCTGGGGATTATCGAAAAGAAAGGAACCTGGTTTAGTTATCAAACGCATCGTCTCGGTCAAGGTCGAGAAGCAGCTCGCGATGATCTCAAAAAAAATACAAAAATCGCAGAAGAGATCGAAAAAGCTATTCATGCCAAGATCGCAGAAGGGGCGGTGCTTGCAAAAAAACCTACAAATCGCGAAGAAGCAGGAACTTCCACCTAAATGTAAAGCGGCTTTACATTTGCCGGTGCAAGCTTGTAAAGCCAAGCAACAGCAACTTCGAATTCATGATTCCAAAGGCCTAATTCGATTAGGCCTTTTTTATATAGATCCATTTCTCGATAAAAAAGAGTGAATGTCTCTTCTCGACCCAGAACTCTTGCGATGTTGACTTCCCCCGCATGAGAAGCATCCTGATCCGCATCCTGCAGATCATCGGCCATTTGAAAAGCCATCCCCAAATGATAAGCCGCCGCTTCTACAGAGGGCAGCCGATCAGGATCTCCCCCCCCAAAAAGCCACCCTAAGACAAATGAAATTTGAAAAAGAGTCACCGTCTTTTGCTCGATGATCTTTCGAATAGTTTCTAAGCTTTGATCGGGCGGGAAAAGATCCAAAAATTGGCCGTTTGTTGCACCGAAAATGCCCGCGCATCGAGTCGCTATTTCTAAACTTCGAATAGTCGCCTCATCAGCCCCGTTCTTAAAAGAAGGATCTTCTTTCATCGCCTGGCCGTTTTTATAAATCCCTTCGTAGCCAGAAGCAATAAAGGTGTAACTCGTCAAAAGAGCCACGCTTTCCTCAAACCTCCGATGAAGAGAAGGTCGGTTTCTCCGCTCATTGTCGTTATCCATGCAAGGAAGGTCATCGGCGATCAAAGAAGCAGTGTGGAAAAATTCAACGCTGAGCGCCGCTGGCATTGCATTTAATCCATGTCCTAGCGCCTTGGCGATCATCAGGACTAACATGGGCCGCAATCGCTTTCCACCGCTTAATAACGCATATTCGCACGCTTCGCGAAGACGCGTCTTTTCACCCATAGCGGCAATCGCTTTGTGAAGCTCTGTCTCAATCTGCGATCGATACTGATCAAACATCTCGTTTTCCAATCTGCTCTAATATCCTCTGATCCAGAGGCTCAATTTCCAGATAAATTTTTCCCTTCACTAAACTGCGGGGAGGAATATAGCCTCCGATATTAAGAAGAGGATGACACGCGCTTTCTTTTCCAATGAGGGTGCCAGGATTCAATACACAGTTGCACCCAATTTGCGCCCCATCACCAATCACTGCGCCAAATTTTTTTAACTTTGTTTTCCAGATCGTTTTTTCTAAGCGAACAGTTACCTCTCTTCGATCAAGCCGTAAATTCGCACACTTGACCCCTGCTCCTAAATTGGCCTCTTTTCCCAAAATCGAATCCCCAACATAGACAAAGTGGGTCGCTGCTGCTCCATCAAGCAAAATGGAATGTTTTAATTCAGAGCTATGACCAACGACGCATCGATCACCTAAAATTAGATCTCCTCGCAAATAAGCGCCGTGACGAATGATGCAACCATCGCCAATGATGCAAGGACCTTGAATAAACACCCCAGGTTCGATCAACGTCCCCTTGCCAATAGAAATGAGCTCAGGCCGCTCCAAATGAACATTTAAAGGGATTGGCGTGAGAATTTCCCCTAAAGGAGCTTTTTCTAAATAGCCTTTTAACTCATAGAGAGCGCTCCAAACCGGCTCGCCTTCTTTCCAAAGAGATCGATGTTTAAATTGCTTTAGAGAAAAAAAGGAATCGATGAGTAATTCGCTCATGCGCATCTATTATACAGGTCTAGCAAATCTTCACCAGAATTCCTCCGAAGAAACTTCCCCGCTTAAGGATATAGATTTAGTTATATGTATACTCTTCTTCTTAAGGCGTTGTGGAAATGTTGATAGATCGAGAGGCCTTCCTGTGTCGATAACTTGTCAGTAAGTTGTCGATAACTCGTCGATTTTGAATAGCTGATCAGAGATGAACACCTCATGAACAGAGTTATAAACACTAATAATTTTGTGTCCAACAGCTTTGCGTTCCCAAAGGCATGGTCTCAAATCGCTCGATAGGTTGGTAGATTTGGCGATCGGTAAGGCCGCAGGGTCTTTCATTTTGGTTAGCGATTTGATAGAGGGGCAAGGAGATGATAAAGGTTGCTTCCCATATGGTATTGAATGTGGGATCGTGGGAGAAACTCAGGTCAAGGGCTATGTAGTCTTTGTATTGGGGTCGAATTCGCACTCTGCCGCCAAAAATAGTGTCGAAATTGAAACAGCCATTGCATTTTGTGGTGAGATAATAGGGTCCAGCAGCGGTGTAAAGGAGAAAATTTTTCGAATTCACCGCCAACCAGCCGACCTCTGCATTGAATCCATACGTAGTGATTTCTTGTCTTGTGTTGGTGATTACATAATTACCTTCGTAATTATCGTACACGCAGGTGTACTGGAAGCTTTTAGCACCCACTGGAAAGTATCCATTGGCTCGAAAATCCCATCGTTTCCCAAGGATCTCTATCCCTACTCCTATTTGATTATATTCATTTAAAAATCCTTGCCTCCAATCATAAAACACATTGAAACCTAGGATTTCGCAAAAAGCGTTTGGAGAAGGAATGTATCTGCCGCCGACCCCGAGATTGGCGGCATAGGAGTCATTGTCGAAACGATGAGCTCTGAGGTCGATCAGAGGGTAAAGAGAACCGAGGGAATAATCAGAGGCTAGAAATACTTCAAGACTCGTGTAATTGGTACCGTATCCGATGCCTGCCTGGTCGCCATAACCGCTATTGTGGTTTATGACGATTCGTTTGGGAATGGGATAGAGAATCTTTTGCTTAGGCTCTTTTTCTGGTGAATGAAAGAGGTTTAAGTCCTGGAGAGACGCAGCGGTTGGCGGGCGAGCTGGAAGGGGCGGAGAGGAAACGACTGGTTTGGGAGCTTCTGCGATTGGCTGCGAAGTATCTTCTATTATTACCTGGGAACGGGAGGTGAACAGATGAGTTAGAGAAGATCGATGTTTTTGGGAAAAAAGGAAAAAAAAGGAGAGCATGGAAAGACAAATACCTGCAATGGTATAGGGACGCCACCTCATAAACTCCTTCTATCATTGAACTATTTATTTGTCTTGGTTACAATTCTGCCCCTTTGAAAGAGGCAGGTTTATTTATGTTTCGATATTTACTGATTCTCTTATTGCCCCTCTTGGCGTTTGCTAAGCAGGAGATTTGTTTGAATATGATTGTGAAAAATGAAAGCGACGTGATTTGCCGCTGTCTGGGCTCAGTAAAAGATGTCATTGATTATTGGGTGATTATCGATACAGGTTCAACAGATGGAACGCAAAAGATCATTAAAGATTATCTGAAAGATATTCCTGGCGAGTTGTTTGAGCGTCCTTGGAAAAATTTTTCTCATAATCGAAATGAGGCTCTTCAACTGGCGAAGAGAAAGGGAGACTATATCCTGTTTATGGATGCCGATGATGTGCTGGAATTTGAAGGAGAGGCAAAATTTTTGGATTTCACTGCGGATCTTTGCAATATGTGGCGGGGTACGGAAGATTTTTCCTATATTAAACCGCAGCTAGTTAGAGCTTCCCTGCCTTGGAAATGGGTGGGTGTTACGCATGAATATTTGGGGTGTGACAAGTCCTATTCCTCTGAACTTTTATCCTATGTAAAATATGTTTCGAAAGACGGCGGAGCGACGCACAAAGATCCAACGAAGAAATTTCTGACCAATGTGCAATTGTTGACGGAAGGATTGAAGGAGGAACCAGATAATGTCAGCTATGCTTTTTATCTCGCGGAGAGCTATCGAGACGCGGGCGAGCCGGGCAAGGCTTTGGAATGGTATCAGAAGCGGATTGCGATGGGTGGATGGGATGAAGAGATCTTCTGTTCGAAGTTCCAAAGCGCACTGATGCTGCAGAGACTGGGGCTTCCATCAAATGTGGTTGTCGAGGCCTTTTTGCACGCTCATCGATATCGGCCCTCTCGGTTAGAGCCGATTTATTATGCGGCAGACGTGCTCATCGATGAGGGAAATTATTCCAAAGCATACGAATATCTCAAGGCGTCTTCTTTTATCGCTAAACCTTCGCAAAAAGATAGTTTATTCAATATGGACTGGATTGAAAAATATGGGATTCTCTTTCAGCTTTCCATCTGCTCTTATTATCTCGGTCATTATGAAGAGTCGCTAAAAGCTTGCGATGAGTTGCTGGCTATGAAAGGAGTACCGGAAAATTGGCGGCAACGGACGCTTCTCAACCGGGAATTTCCTGTCGCAAAGCTGCAGGAAAAGTTGGCGGCACAATGAGATTTTCTTCATCAGGTCTCTGGAAACCCGGTCCTTTAGGGCGGGGTTCATATCTTATTGAAAATAAGAGGATTAAGGCAAATGTAAAGCTGCTTTACATTTAAAATGCGTCCGCATCTGCGGTGGGGAAATGATGGAGAAGGGATCGAACTTCTTCAAGGGAGATGGAACAGAGGTGGGCCTCACGGTCTTCTAGGCTAATTGGGAGAAGCAGCTGAGTGCCGGAATGATCGATCGTCATGCTACGACATCGTTCGATTCCTTGGCGCAAGAATACGAAGGGCCGAGAGATTTTTTTGATTTGAAATTGTCGATCGAGATAGAGGAAGCGATGGAGATAGGCGCGGGTGTGATCGGGATAATGAACAATTTCGTGGATGAGTAGGAGATACCCATCGTCGAAGGAGATGGGGGCTGCTGAGCCTTTTAGGCGGGAGAAGTCAAAGCGGGATGCTTGAGAGAGATGGGCTTTACACTCCCCTGTTTCGAGATTTGGAGCCAAGATAGTGAGGGGTTCGTAGGAATAGATGAATTGGAGTTGGTTATCGCGGAGGAATGGCAGCCAATTTTTTTCGCATCGATAGAGGTCAGGTCCTAAGAGCGGGATGAGCCGTTCTACTTGGATGGTTGGATGAGAGCGGTGGTCCGATAATTTGCAGAGGGAAATTTGTCGATTGCCTGTGGGGTTGGTATCGTTGGTGGTGCAACTGAACCAGTCGCTTCCTTGGTATTCGAAGAGTCTGCAATCCTCAAGTCCTTCTACGCTGCAGGGTGGAAACTTTTTGCGGGGAAGATGTTCGACGATTTCTTGCTGGGATAAGATGTTGAAATCTTGATCGAGAAGGACAAAGAAGTTTTTGCTTCGGAATATGCCTTTGGCATCGGGGGTATGGAATACTTTTCCTCCCGTTTGGGTATAGTTGACGGCTCTGCAGATCAACTTGTATCCAGTGTCTGTTTTCACAATGGAGGAGTTCATCAAATGGTAGGGTTCTGTAAGTTCTTGTTCAATTGAGGGAAGATCGATCACAAGAGGATAAAATTGGGTGGTTTTTAAGAGGTTATTATAAAAGAAGATGTTTCTACCATTTTGGTCTCGAATCCACCACGGAATATTTTTTCGGAACATGAGGTCACTGGCGGCGGAAAATCCTTCGTCTTTAAACCGAGTGTAATAGGCAGCAATGGAGATCTCTTCGTCGAATTGATAATCGCGTAAGGGAGGATAGCTGAAAAGAAGTTGGTCAAGAGAGCGTATGACGTGAGAACCGTGTTTGGCGAATAGGTAAGCGAGATCGTTTTTCTTAGTGAGGCGGTAATGGGTGGCAATGTGTTGGATGGGGTCAGAACGATCGGGATTCATTTCGTAGGCTTCCAGATGCCAGCGTAGAGCGGTTTCCCATTGATCGAGCTTTTCATAGCAAGATCCGATCATGAATTTAGAAAACCAAATTTCCTCTCGATCTCCTCCTTTTTCAATTCTTTTTAGATACCATTCTATGGCCTGCTCGTATTCTTCAACGCCTTTGTAGGATTGGGCCAGATAGAACAAGTAGCGGGTATTTTCAGGATCTTTTTTGTGTGCAATTCTTAGTTGCTTGATTTCTTTCTCGAGATTGGTGTGCCCTCCTTCAATGGAGATGTGCTGCAATTTGATGGGCGGAGCGGCCGTTTTCGCAGCCCAACGTTCAAGAAGCGGATCGATGAGTTCCCAAGGCAGCGATGCGCGCAAGAGGCGTGCTTCATAGATGGAGCAGGTGCGTGAGTGGGATTTTTGAAGAATGAGATAGGAATCAGCATCTAATGCGTTTTTTTGGAACCCTTCAGCTCTTTTGAGAGTCATGTCGGCGTCCAAAAGTAGAAAATATGTATCTTCAAGAGAGAAATCGTTGTCTTCGAGAAACTCTTTCGCAGCATGAATAATGGCCGTCCCCTTTTTCTGTTTAAGAATGAGCCCGGGGATGGGGCTATCTTTGAAAAAATCTTCGATAACGTGGTCTTTTTTATTGGTAGGTTCATTGTTGATGAGGCAGGCAGCATCGATGAACTCAGACACGCTTCGAGAACATTCCCAAATGAAATTTTCTGTATCATCCACAGTCATTAGAAGACAGATCTTCACATCTCGCGCGAGAAGTGAAGAGGTCATGAAGAAAATAAATAAGATTGAGCGGAGCAAAAAAATCCTCGTATGAGGAGAAAATATTACAATTTTCGATTGCTTAGATTCAATCAAAAATGTCATCATGTCGCCCCATGAACCTCGCCCTAAAGGACGGGGAATGATTTGGGAGGAGTTTCGAACTCCTCCCAAATTTGGATGTGAATTACCCGGCCCTAAAGGACCGGGTTTCCGGAGACCTGATGAATCAGTAGCTAGGGGGTAAACTTGAGAACCATTTTCCTTGCCTTCATTTTCATGACTGGGTTATTTGCCGAAGAGATCGATCTCTCCCAATATGAAAAGTCGTTTTATAGTCAGAATGGAGAAGATGGAGTCTTGGCGAAGATCTTTCAGTTGATCGGTCCACGGTCGCGATTTTGCGTGGAATTTGGCGCTTATGATGGCGTCACAGGAAGCAATACGCATTTTCTTCGACTCCAGGGATGGAATTGTCTTTTGCTCGATCGGACGTTTGAGATTCCGGAGCTTTTTCTTTATCGAGAATTCATCACGGCCGAAAATATTACTGAAATATTTGACAAGTACAATGTTCCCTTTGATTTGGATCTCTTGTCTATCGATATTGACTATAATGATTTTTATGTTTGGAAAGAAATCGATGAAAAATACCACCCCGCTGTTGTTCTGATTGAGGTCAATGCAACGCATGTGCCTTCAGAAGATAAAGTTGCTAAGTATCATCCTTTCTTTTCTGGGGATAGCACCAATTACTATGGGGCGAGCATTCTCGCTCTCTATCATTTGGGGAAAGCAAAAGGGTATTCGCTAGTGTATGCCGAAAAGGCGGGTGTGAATCTCTTTTTCATTCGAGATGATATTCTTAAGGAGAAAAATCTCCAATTCAAAGACATGAATGATGTGCAAAGGCTCTATCGATATCCAACGTATGGGCGAGGGCCCAATGGAGGGCATCGAGATGATCCAAAAAAACGAAAGTATTTAACTTCTAAGGAAATCTTAGCGAGTGATGGGCTTTATATAAAATAAGAGGAAGCTATGCTCGATAGTCCAATGCCAATTTCTCATTATGAGTCGATCGAAAGCAAAGCCTTACATGTCAAGGAATATGCAATTGCATGTATGAACCAACTTCAAGGATGGTGTTCGCAAGAAAAGGCATCGATTCTCATTGATTTGGCTCTCAAGATCCAACCTCAAGTGATTGTGGAGATCGGAGTTTGGGGAGGGAAGTCATTGGTTCCTATGGCGTGTGTATTGAAAGCGAATCAAAAGGGAATCGCTTATGGGATCGATCCGTGGAGCAATGAGGCGTCGATTGAAGAGGTTATCCATCCGGACAATAAGTCCTATTGGGGGCAGGTCGATCACGAAGCTGTCAAGTTGGGACTGGTTCATAAAATTTGGGATTTTGGGCTTCAAGATACCATTGAATTGATTCAAAGCACGTCGGAGGATGCTCCTCTGATTTATGATATCGATATTTTACACATTGATGGAAACCATTCAGAAAAAACCTCTTATTTTGATGTGATGAAATGGGTTCCTCTTGTCAAGAAAGGGGGTTTTATCATCTTTGACGATATGACGTGGTATGAAAATGGCGTTTTTACAACAGCGCGTGCCGTCGAATGGTTGAATGAAAATTGTATGAAATTCGCGGAATTTAGTGACATAGCTATTTGGGGAATTTGGGTGAAACTGTGAAAAAAGGATTTTTACTTCTCATTTATTGTTTTTCTTTTCTCTATGCAGATGCTCGGGTGGATGGATTGAAACAGCGAGTGTGCAACTCTCTATCCTCTTTAGAAGGATGGTGTACGTCAGAAAAGGCTTTGAATTTTATCGATTTAATTCTAGAGGTCAAGCCTGATATTTATGTTGAAATAGGGGTTTTTGGAGGGCGCTCTCTTTTGCCAGTGGCAAGTGCCTTGAAATTTTTGAATCATGGAGTAGTTTATGCGATTGATCCATGGGATAGATTTGAAGCAACTCGATATTATGATCCGATCCATGATAGAACGAATTTGGAATGGTGGGATAAATTGAATTTCAATTACATCTATAGCTCCTATTTAGCGATGCTTCGAAAATATGACTTAGAAAGATATTGCATTACTTTAAAGATGACATCAGAAAAAGCAGTTTCAGAAATCGATAGGATCGATATTTTACATATTGATGGGAACCATAGCGAAGAAGGATCTATTATCGATGTAGTTCTTTATCTGCCTAAAGTTCGATCAGGAGGATATATTTGGATGAATGATGCTTCTTGGGCAGATAGACAAGAGGCGGTAGATGTTTTAGCGAAAGAGTGCGATGTAATTAAGATCCTTGATAATGGGAATCTCGTTTTATTTAGAAAGAGATGAGCTCTCTGGATTGAGAGGGCTTTCCTGGATGGTGTCTGAGGAAGAATGAGTGAGGTTGGAAACGATGTCTTTGGTGGGGGCATATTCTCGAATATCGGGGATGTAATGAATATCGATGTCAAAGGATGTCCATAGATAGACATGTTTAAAATATTCGAGAGCTTTTTGGAGGCCGCGCTGAGACCAGAAAATGGAGTGAGTTCCATATCTTTCATAGATTTGCACGATGTTTTCAGAGACTTTGTTTTTCTGGGTGTAGTGTGAGAGGGGGTAAAGAGGTTGATTGGGACGGGGATCTATGGCGCAGGCTTTGATATAAGTGCCGTCGGCATTTCTGTAATCTTGGTCGGTGTAGAAGGCGTCCCACAAAGGGTCGATCTTGGAGAGTTTTACCAAGAGCTGAGGGAGTTGTTGAATGTCTTCGAGGAAATCGGCGTCGTCCTCTAAAATCCAGATCACCTGAAATCCTCTATCCAGGGCATCTTTAAAGATCGAAAGGTGGCTTAAAAGGCATCCAATGCGGCCGCCTCCTAAATAGTTTGCCCGATTTAAATAGGGGCCCATGAGTTTTATTTCGATGTCGCGGGGGAATTTCCAGCCATTGATGGCATTGACTCGATTGACTTTGAGTCTCCTCTCTTCGCACAAGGTTTTCATCCGATTCCATCGTTCAGGCCTTTCTTCGAGATTCACGACGTAGATGCAGTCGATGCCGCTTAAGCCTGAAGCAAATTCTGTGACTTCAAGGGGCTGAGTGTAACGCAGAGTGGGAGTTTCATGAGGAAATAGGTAGGGAAAAAGTAGGAGGAGAAATCTCATTTTTTTTCTAGATACGCGGGTTTCCCGTTGTCTGAATCTCCGCCGGAGATGTTTGTGACAATGTCTCGGTTGCAGGCGTAGAGTTGGATGCCTGGAACAAGAAAGTAGTCAATGTCATAGGGAAAATAAATCTTGTAGATTTTGAAAAAATCGAGGATCTTTTTCATTCCAGAGCGTTTGACGACCATGGAAGCTGAACCGAAGCGCATGCCGATTTTTGTGATGTCGGCGTTGAGGGAGATTCGCATGCGATAGAATTCGAGGCTTTCGAGTTCGAGGAGGGGGCGGGGGCGAATCACCATGCAGGGGATGGGTTTTCCTTCGGGTCCTTTGATTTCATTGTCGGTGAAGAGGACGTCCCAATCAGGGGCTGAGTGATTCAAAGAGCTGATTAAAAAGGGAATTTCTTGGGGGTTGCTGGCAACTTTGATGTCGTCTTCCATGATCCAAATGATTTCGTAGCCGGAGTCATAGGCGTCTTGCAGGATGGATAAGTGGCTTAAGATACATCCGATGGCGCCTCGAGAGAGGGAGTGGCAATAATAGGTGGTCCCGATTTCTTTCATGATTTCATAGCCGATGTATTCTTGGCCGTCGACGTGACGATATACGGTGGCAATGGGGCCTGGGGGCATCCAAGGCTCGAAGATGATGCCTAGCTCATCGATGGCTTGAAAGCTGAGTTTCCACCCATTGACGGCAGAGAAGCGATAGGGAGAAATGCCGTAGGTCTTGAGTGAGTTGAGGGTTCGTTCCCATTTCTCGGGTCTTTCGTCGAGGTTGATTACGTAGATGCAGTCGATATTTCCGAGGCGGTAATTGCCTGTTTTGTCTTTCGCTGGTTGAAAGTAGGTTTCAATTCCAGCTTCTATGTGGGTTAAGAGGAAGAGGAAAAGAAGGAAGAAGGGTTTCATTTTGATGCCTCGTTGTAGGTTGGCTGGCCGTTGTCTGAGATTCCCCCGCTGATGTTTGTCACGATATCTCGGTTGCAGGCGTAGAGTTGAATGCCAGGGGGGAAAAAATAGTCCATATCATAAGGGAAAAAAATCTGAGGTAGTTGTAAAACTCCGACTGCGTCGGACTTTTGCAAAAATATAAAATTTTAAAAAAGTCATGTCTTGCTCTAAAATGTCATCTGCAACAACTCCACAAGAGAGCAAGACAATGAACAAATTCCTCATATTTATATCACACGGCC
>JAGWKU010000089.1 GCA_028873375.1 Verrucomicrobiota bacterium | reverse complement strand
TGGCTGCGCCGGCATTCCAACCTTTCCATCCGCGCTCAGGGCCTCCTATTACAAATAGGGAGCCCCTCTCGCGCCGGCCTTCGGCCTGATGGAAATCTTGGCCGCCGGCTTTGCCAAATTCCCAAATTTTGAATCACGTTGTGTATACAGCTTGTAGGCCAAGACGGCATAGTCTCAGTGCAAAAAAAAATGCTATGCGCGAAAAAAGTGTATAGAAATTCTGAGATCCGCAATGGAATTCATTCGAGTAGGCACCTGGGAAGAACTCTATACAGCCGTGTTAAAAGCGCTTGAGAAAACATGAGAGATGAAATAGCCGGCGGATGATGCTTGAGAGAGGAAGAGAGGAGAAGATAAAAAAACCAACAGAGGTGCCTTGTTCCACCGCCCAAGCGCTGGTGGCGAGAGTATTTAGGGTAAATGGGTTAGATGGGCCTAGAGTAGGGGCTGGGTAAGTCCAAATTTGGAATTGCTGCTCCAATGTAAAGCTACTTTACATTTGGGGAGGGTGTTGTGGTAAGATAGAGGGCTATGAGCAGCGTTCTTGTCGTTCGAAATTTAAAGAAGGTCTACGGAAAAAAGAAGCCGTTTACAGCGGTAGATGGGATTTCTTTTTCTTTAGAAGAAGGGGAGATCTTGGGGCTGTTGGGGCCGAATGGGTCGGGAAAGACCACGACGATTCAGATGCTCTTGGGTACCCTCTCGATCACCGAGGGGGAAGTGCTCTATTTTGGAAAAGATTTTGTTCGGCACCGGTCGGAAATTTTGGAATCGGTCTCATTTGCTAGCACCTATACCAGCTTGCCCGGGATCTTGACTGTCGAAGAGAATTTAGAGGTCATCGGCCGCTTTTACGGGCTGAGCCCCAGCGAGAGCGAAAGAAGATATGACCCACTGCTCGAACGCTTTGGTATCTTGGAAAAGAAGAAAAAGCGAGTGGGGAGTTTGTCAGCAGGACAGATGACGAGGCTGATGTTGGTGAAGGCGTTTTTTACGCAGCCAAAAGTGGTTTTGCTCGACGAGCCAACAGCTTCTCTTGACCCAGATATGGCCCAAGAAATTTGCCAATTTTTGTTGGAGCAGAGGGAAAAGAACGGCCTTTCGATTTTGTTCACCTCCCATAAAATGGCCGAAGCGACGAAGCTCTGTGACCGAGCCATTTTCTTGCGCGATGGGAAAATCATCGCGAATGACTTGCCAATGAATCTAGCCAAAAGCACGGGCGGCTTCCGGTTGCGCCTATTGATCCCCGATGGGATGAAGCGGGCGACGGCGATTGCAGAAGAGAGAAAGTTTTCGCATACAGTAGAACATCGGACAATTGAAATTTCATTGGACGAGAGAGAAATCTCTTCCTTCTTGACGGCTCTTGGAAAGGCGGAAGTGCAGTATGCCAACATCCGAATTGAAGAACCGTCATTGGAAAACTATTTCCTTCAAATTTCCAGGAGGAAGAAGTGAGATTCGCTCGTGTCAAAGGGGTCTTTTTTCGCTATCTCTACACGGCTCTGAAAGGGCCGCAGCAGCTCTCTGATCTCTTTTATTGGCCGCTTGTCGATATTCTGCTCTGGGGTCTTACATCGGTTTGGATCCAGACGCAGCACACAGCGCCCAATTTGCCCCTCATTTTGATGACAGGGCTCATTTTTTGGCAGATCACGTGGCGCGGTTCTGCAGATATCGCGGTGAGCTTGCTACACGAATTTTGGCACCGCAACCTAATCAATTTATTCTCCACCCCGCTCAAGATCTCTGAATGGATCTTTGGCGTTCTCCTCTTGTGTTTGTGCAAATTAGTGATCACGGTGGCGTTTGGTTCTCTAGTGGTGTACCTTCTTTATTCTCTCAATGTCTTCACTGTAGGTTGGGAGTTCATTCCGTTCGCCGTTTCATTACTTCTGTTTGGATGGACGCTGAGCTTTATTTCGTCGAGCGCGATTATCTATTGGGGTCACCAGGTCGAGATGTTCGCTTGGATGATGGGTTTCTTGTTTGCTCCTTTTAGCGCGGTCTTTTATCCCATCGAGATCTTACCCGCCTGGGCCCAAACGATCTCTTGGTGCCTCCCCACAACCTATATTTTCGAAGGGATGAGGAGCATTTTAAGCACCGGCTCTTTCCCCTGGCACTATTTTTGGGTAAGCCTTCTCCTCAACGGCCTTTACCTCTCTCTTTCCATTGTTCTTTTTAAATATATGTTTGAAAAGAGTAGAGCGAAAGGTCTCGCCCGTTTAGAATAGCCTTCCTTTTAGGAGGGCTTTTTTATGTCGACTGTCTGTTTAAACCGTTATTGGGAAGAAATCCCCCATAGAACGCAGGATGCAGTAGCTTTGAGCTTTGCTGGGTCTTTTGTGGCGGGAACTTTATTGTCGGGATTGAATCCGATTGCAGGGCTTATATCTGCAGGGGTTGCTGTGACTGCTGCTGTGATCGATGCGGCGATCCGACCTCTATTGAATCGGGTGGTTTATCCTCTGGTTGGAGGGGGATTTTGGTATAACATGGCCAGATATAGCTGCATATTCACAATCTTCATAGGAATTGGGTTTGCCAGTGGTTTGCTTATTGGGGCTCCTCTGGATGCCATTCTGCTGATAAGCCTTTTGGCGACAACCATTTTATCCCTTTTGCATGTGGGAGATGATAATTCTCGCCAGGCTAGTTGGTATCTCATTCTTTAGAGATAAAAAGCCGAAGAGCGGCGCTCTTCGGCTTTTTTTTAGGCGCGGGGGCAAATTTCGTTGGGTTTGAAGAAGAAGGCGATTTCGGTTTTCGCTGTTTGTGGACTATCCGAGCCATGGACTGCGTTTCGTTCGATGCTAGTGGCAAAATCGGCGCGGATGGTGCCTGGTTCTGCTTTGGAAGGATCGGTAGCTCCCATGATTTGTCGATTGCGAGTCACTGCATTTTCTCCTTCGAGAACCATCACAAGAACAGGGCCCGAAGTCATGAACTCGACGAGTTCGCCGAAGAAGGGACGGTCTTTGTGGACGGCATAGAATCCTTTGGCTTGATCTTTGCTCAAGTGGACCATTTTGGCTGCGACGACACTCAGGCCTTCTCGCTCAAAATATTCGATGATATTTCCAATTTGGTTCTGTCCCACCGCGTCGGGCTTAATGATCGATAGTGTTTGCTCGAGGGTTTGGGTCGTTGTTTGTGCCATGAAGTTCTCCAAAACTTTTGTTTGAAATGCAAAGGCATTATACTACAAGCCTAAATATTCTTCGAGGAAAGAATCTATGATTTATGGAGATTATCCTTCTCTTACCCAGGTGAAGAAAATTTTAATCATCAAGCTACGGCAGCTAGGAGATGTCCTCTTGACGGGGCCTGTTTTCTCAGCGTTGAAAAAAAAGTTTCCGGCCGCTGAAATCGATGCCTATGTTTATTCCGAAGCAATCCCTCTCTTGGAAAAACATCCAGCCGTACACGCTTGTATTGGCTACGATCGACAATGGAAAAAGCGAGGGCTGTTTGCCCGCCTCACTCAAGAGGGGAGACTTCTTCGACAAATTCGCGCTCGCCGCTACGATCTCGTCATTAATTTGACGGAAGGGGATCGGGGGGCCATTGCTGCTAAATGTTCGGGGGCTCCTGTCCGGGTTGGCTTCGATCCGGGAAGGAAAGGATTGTTTGGGAAAAAAGGGCTTTATACCCACGTGGTCAAATCGTGTACTACGCTGCGCCACACAGTCGAGCGGAACCTCGATGCCGTGCGTCGGATCGGCTTATTCCCCGACTGGGAAGACCGGGAGCTCTATTTCCATGTGCCTAAAGAGTTGCTGGGCTCTAACCCAGATCCCTACATCCTCATTCACCCCACTTCCCGCTGGCGTTTCAAATGTTGGCCTGTCGCCAACATGCGAGCTCTGGCTGAAGCTTTGATTGCTAAGGGGAAGTCTCTCGTGTTCACTTCGGGACCCGATCCCGACGAACGGGCGATGGTGCGGGAGATTTGCCAAGGGTTGCCGGTGCGCGATCTGTCGGGGCAGATTTCTCTTCAACAGCTCGGCGCCCTCATTGCGCAAAGCGAGCTGCTCATTTGCGTCGATTCGCTTCCTTTCCATTTGGCGAGCGCCCTGAAAAAACGGGTGGTGGCTCTCTTTGGACCTACGTCAGATATCACTTGGGGGCCCTGGCGCAATCCAAACGCCACAATCCTTACCCAGCCGTTTTCTTGCCGTCCCTGCTATCAAGATGGGTGTGGAGGGAGCAAAGTGAGCGATTGCTTAGTGACGTTGCCTGTTGAAACTGTAATGAGGGCTGTCTTACAGCCGAAACTCTTCGCCGAAGTAGCTCCGGCGAGCTTCGGGGTTAGAGAGTAGCTCTTCGGAGGTGCCCGATAAAAAAACGCGTCCTTCTTGGATCAAGTAGCTGCGCTCGACGATGGCGAAAATTTCACGAGCATTGTGGTCAGTGATGAGAACCGAAATTCCTTTTTTCTGCAGGAGGCGGATCAAGTGTTTCACATCTTGCACGGCGAGTGGATCGATGTTGGCAAACGGCTCATCGAGCAAGAGTAGTGAAGGCTCGGTGATGAGCGCGCGGGTGATTTCGAGACGTCTTCGTTCTCCTCCAGAAAGGCTTGCCGCTTTTTTTTTGCGAAGCGGTTTAAGGTGCAACTCATCGAGAAGGTTTTCGAGCCGCTCTTGCTGTTGTTTCTTCGGCAGTGAGAGCATTTCGAGAATGCAGAGAAGATTTTCTTCGACTGAGAGCGATCGAAACACCGATGGTTCTTGCGCGAGGTAGCCGAGACCCATTTTGGCTCGCTGGTGGATGGGTTGTTCAGTGACGTCTTGCCCTTTGAAAAAAACGGTTCCTTCATCGGGAGCAATGAGGCCGACGGCCATGTAAAAAGCGGTTGTTTTCCCTGCGCCATTCGGTCCGAGAAGGCCGACCACTTCTCCCGGTTCAATGGAAAAGGAGAGCTCATTGACGACTGCTTTACCGCCAAATCGTTTCACGAGGCCTTTGGCTTCAAAGAGGCTCATAGGTATTTTCCTAAGAGCTCTTGGATGGCTCTCTCTTCGGCGAGATCAAAGCTGCAATGGACATCGCCCACTCCTTCAATCGAGTCGACTTGCGTGATCTGATCGCGGCGAATGTTTACTCTTTCTGCTGAAAGGCGAGTGCCATCTTGCCAAAAGAGCACTTTCTTGGGGCTCTTGCTCTCTAAGACAAAGAGTTTTTCCTGCGGGCGATAGGTGAGCGCATCGGCGATGGCAAAGCTCTCTTTGCCTTGGATGAGAGCTGAGATGAGATGGACATTTCCCGTGAGAAGGATGACCTCTGGACTATATTCATTTTGGTAGGTCACTAGAGCTTCTTCTGCTTCGACCATCAACTGCTCTTGCTGAAGAAGAACTTTTTTTCGAAATAAGACCTTCGACTCTTCTCGCAGCCAAGACATTTCTTCTGCTTCGCAGTGCATGGAAGCAAATGCTCCTTGCACGTGCTCTGCAGAAAGAGGGGATGCTCGGTTGGCTGTGTTGAACGCGACCCGGGTTGCTTTTCCTTGCCAAAATGGCGTTTCAGTCGGTCGAACGGCAGGCAACTCTTCGTTTTTATCTCGGTAGAAAAAAAGTTCGACCCCTTCAGCGAGAAAGGTGTGAGAAGGGAAAAAATAAGTCCCCTCTTTAGCGGTAAAATAACCGAGCGTTTTTCCTTGGAAGCACGCCTCGAGGTTGTTGAGGTGCTCCGTCGCCTCCAGCTTGCCTTTCGTTTGACGAAAGGTGAGTTCGGAGCCTTCGCTTTTTAGACGAAAGTGAGTCCGTTGTCCTTCACGCATTGTCCAAATGTCTTTTTGGACCTGTTCGCGCAGTTGATGAGCGGGGTGGTTTTCAAATGCATCTTTGGAGTGGAGATGGGCGCTCTCTTCGACCAAAGTTTGGTATTTCAATGCGTCTTCAGGGCGGACCCGTCCATACGACCAGAAAGTTGCGACGGTACAGAGCAAAAGGGCGATGGAAGAGCCAACTTTTACTTTGCCAAACATGGGATCTGCACAGCGTCGTAGAGCTTTTCAAACACGGGAAGTAGAGCTTTTAATTCTTGAAAAGACAACACGGAAGCCGCATCGCTTTTGGCAGTTGCAGGAGTGGGATGTGCTTCGATGAAGAGAGCATTGGCTCCTGCAGCAATGGCTGCTTTGGCCAATACCGGAATGAATTCTCGCTGCCCTCCCGATGAAGCGCCCATTCCCCCTGGCAGTTGAACTGAGTGAGATGCATCGAAGCAGACGGGGAATCCCAATCCTTGCATGATGGGGATGGTGCGAAAGTCGCTTACCAAATTGTTATAGCCAAACGAAGTGCCTCGATCGGTGAGGATGATTTTTCGACAGCCGACCGACAGAAGTTTCTCGACGACATTTTTCATGTCCCACGGCGCGAGG
Source organism: Verrucomicrobiota bacterium (assembly GCA_028873375.1). Classification (GTDB taxonomy): domain Bacteria; phylum Chlamydiota; class Chlamydiia; order Chlamydiales; family SM23-39; genus CAITMJ01. The sequence goes on along the minus strand of JAGWKU010000089.1, from coordinate 521 downwards.
AATTGCCCCTTTTTCACATTGATCGCCGCAGGAGTTTTTCCCGCCGCCAAGATTAAATCCGTTTGTCGCGACAGAAAGGCCGGAATTTGGATCATATCGCAGACAGCGCCGGCGGCTGTAGCTTCGTTGGGACTGTGAACATCGGTGACGACAGGCAGGCCCACTTCTTTTTGCGCTCTTTCTAAAATTCGCAAGCCCTCTTGCAAACCGGGGCCGCGAAAGGAGCTGATGGAAGAGCGATTTGCCTTGTCATAGCTCGCTTTGAAGATGAGGCGTAGCCCGAACGGCTCGAAGAGTTTCTTCAACTCTTCTGCGCATTGGAGAGTGTGCTCTTCTCCTTCAATGACGCAAGGGCCGCAAATGACCGCAAGCGGTTGATCAGGCCCGATCAAAATATCTCTCACCGCAACTCTTTCCATAGAAGCACAATACCACGACCCTTTTCCAATGTAAAGCAGCTTTACATTGGAAGTCAGAACTGGACAGTCGGGTCAAGCCTCGCTGCCCTAAGTTAGAAGAAC
>JAGWKU010000088.1 GCA_028873375.1 Verrucomicrobiota bacterium | reverse complement strand
GAAGAGGAAGAAGAAATTGCTGAAGCGCCGCCCATCGATGTAAAAAAAGCGGGAGAAGAACTTGCTGCAGCCCTCGATCAAACTGCGTTTGTCGAGATGGGAGAGGAAGATTCTTCAGAGACTCTCATCGGGCAAGCAGAGAAACAGGCAGCTCGAGAAGAGGAACCGTGGGACGAACCAGAGATCGCTCTTTTACCTTCAACAGAAGACGAATCGTCTGAATGGGAAGTAGAACTCGCAGAAGAAGCAGTCCTAGCTCCCTCTCTCGACGTGCATAAAGCGGGCGCAAAAATCGCCGATGCACTCGACCAAACAGAGTTCTTTGAGCTCGACTCAAAAGGTTTCGATACAACTCTCATTGGAGAGGCCGAAAAAAAGGCCCAAGAAAAAACAGCAGAACAACCCTCTTCGATCGTTGCTATGGTGCCGGTTGAAACAGAACCAGTCGAAGAGCTTTCTTTCTTCGAAATCGAATTCGGCTCGACAAAAGAAACGAGTCGGAAAGAAGCGCGCTTAGCAGCAGCAGAAAAAAAAGCAGAGTCTCTCGAAGTCTTTGAGTTAAATGAAGATCCTGTAGAAAGCGCACTCGCAAGTCTCGTGTCAGAAGAAGGGGAAGAACCAGTAGCAGCTGAGCCTCCTGTCGATCTAGAAAAAGCGGGAGAAAAGATTGCTACCGCTCTCGAACAAACTCAATTTCTCGAAATGGGCGAACAGAACTTTAACGAGACTCTGATTGGGCAAGGAGAGAAAAGAGCCGCCCGAGAAGAAGAGCCCTGGGATGAGCCCCAAATTGCCCTTCTACCTACCGAAGAAGAATCCGATGAGTGGGAAGTAAAGCTTGAAGAAGAAATCGCAGTAGCCCCTTCAATCGATGTTGAAAAAGCGGGCGCAGAGATCGCCGATACTCTTGATCAAACCGAGTTCTTCGAACTAGATGATGAAAACGAAGAGAAAACCCTCATTGGACAGGCTGAGGAAAAAGCAGCGATTGTTCAAGAAACAGAAGTCGAAATCGTTCAAGAGCCGTTGGCAGAGCAAGAAAAAACCTTTGAAATTGAATTTGGATCAGACAGAGAAGAGCTCGCTATCGACGAAGAGATTGATTTCTTGGAAAAAGAGACCTTTGAAGTCGAAGAAATGATCACTGCCACTCCGGTGATCGAAGAGCCTCCTCCCGAAGTGGAACTCGCTGAAGATGACTCTCTTGAATTTGAGTTCTCGCATGAAGAAGAGAGCCTCTTGGCAGCCAAAGAACGAGCGCTAGAAAAAAAAGAAGAGGGCCTCACCAAACAGGCCAGCGAAGAAGTAGCCGCTGCTATCCAACAGACCCACTTTGTCGATAGCGAACATGCGCATGAAGAAACGTTGATCGGCCAGGCGGAGCACAAAGCACAAGAGCAGCTAACAAAAGCGATCTCGAAAGAGGCTAGCGACAAAATCGCTACAGCAGTAGACCAACTCGAATTTTTTGAACTCACAGAACAGGGCCGAGAAGAGACATTGATCGGCCAAGCAGAGAAAAAAGTAGAAGCGCTCGCTCAAGCAACACCTCCCTATGCCAAAGATGACACCGAAAAACAGAGCTGCATCGACGCCGATCCGAACCAAATGCGCCCCATTATTAGCAACCTGAAAGGACTTGTCTTAATCGACAGCTCCGATCACTTATTAGATGCGGACGAGCTCAAAGGCATCGAAGGGTTTTGCGTACGAGGACTGGACATTCCGAGCAGCAAAGGTCTCCAAGAAAAACTCGATCCAATTTATCTCAACCAGCCGCTCGATTTGGGGAAAATCAACTCGATCAAGCAAGCCATTCACGAATACTACCAAGCGCAGCACAATCCATTCATCTTGGTTGCTGTGCCTAAGCAATGTATCTCTTACAACGTGTTGCAACTCGTCGTGATCAAAGCGAAAGTGGGCGATATCCGAGTCGAAGGGAACCGGTGGTTCTCCGATAAAACGCTCACGCAGTATGTCAAGGCAAAGCCAGGACAAGGGATCAACGTCGACACGCTTCAAACCGACCTCAACTTCATCAACCGAAATCCATTCCGTCGGGTCAATATCGTCTATGCGCCAGGAAAAGAGACCGGCACCACCGACCTCGTCTTGGCGGCTGAAGACCGACCGCCCTACCGATTCTACATGGGCGCCGATGACACAGGATTACTTTCAACGGGACGAGAGCGGCTGTTTGGCGGTTTTACGTGGGGCAAAGCCTTTGGCCTGGACCACATCCTCTCCTACCAGTATACCGCTTCCTACAACTTGAAAAGCTTCCAATCGCACACCCTGCAATACATGGCTCTTCTTCCTTGGAAGCACATGTTGAATTTCTATGGCGGCTACTCAACAGTTCACTCGAATCTCCCCTTCCCCGGCTCCACCAATCTCGGCGTCAGCGGGCAACTGTCGGGCCGTTACTCGATGCCTTTTCACACCACTCCCCGCTTTTCTGATGAGTACTCTGTGGGATTCGATTACAAGGGAACCAACAACTCGATCCAATATAGCGAACTCTATAGCACGATCACCAAAGAAGTGAACCTGACCCAGCTCGTGTTCGAATACCGGCTCCATAAAGAATGGAATACCTGCCGCATCGAGATGAACGATGAAAACTTCGCTTCCCTCTTCACCTTCCTCGCCAATCAATCGCTCGCCGACTACCAAACGCTCCGACCCAATGCGACGACCCGCTGGTATTACAACCGAGGCTCGATCCGCTACATCCAGCGACTCCCCCATGACTTCTCCCTCACCATTTGGGCCCGCGGCCAATTTGCCTTTGGCGTCCTTCTCCCCAGCGAGCAACTCGGCATCGGCGGCCACGATACAGTGCGCGGTTATGAAGAACGGCAGCTCAACATGGACAATGGGCTGATCAGCAATATTGAAATCCGCACTCCCCCCATCTCCCTCATCTCCGGCTTCCGCAAGCACCCGGTCAAAGACTCAGTTCAACTCCTCGCCTTCATCGATTACGGCGTCGGCACGAACAACAATCTCCTCCCCGGTGAACCCAACTACGATTACCTCTTTAGCACCGGTCCCGGCATTCGTTACACCCTCGACCCCTACATCTCCGCCCGCCTCGATTGGGGCATCAAGCTCCACAACTCGGCTATCTTCCAAGGTGGCTGGTCGATGATTCACTTTAGCGGAACAGTGAGCTACTAATGATTCGACACCTTTTTCGATGGATAAAGAAGGAATTTCTCCACATTTTCCCCGTCTTCGTCTACTTCCTCATCATGTTCAACTTACTCAACTTCACGGAGAGTTTTCTCCTTCGCCGAGCCGGCGTCCCGCCCTTTACTTTTTTGCAAATCCTCATCGCTGCAGGCATCATCGCCAAAGTAGTTCTCGTCGTCGACCATCTCCCCCTCATCCATCTTCTTCGCCGCAAACCGTTGATTTACGTCACTCTCTGGAAGACCTTCATCTACTGGTTCATCGTCTTTTGCGTCCGCCTAGGAATTCGGTTCATCCCCTTTCTTCACCAGCCACTTCCTCATGCTCTCGACAGCTTTGTCGATCATACTAATTGGAAATTCTTCGCCACCATCCAAGCGTGGTACTTCATCCTCTTCTTCCTTTTCGTTATCTCTCGGGAACTCATCGAAGTGATCGGCCGCGACAAGGTGCGCAAGATCTTCTTCGGCGTTAAAAAATAAAACAACTTCCTGTTGATAAAAAATTTACTCCCCCTTAAAGTCCTTGGACAATTTTATCCTAATAGGAGGTAATTCATGGCAACAGAAGTCACTAAAACCGTCTCGTCCAAGGTTGTGCAACCTTTACTCACCGTTACTCGACAACAGAACTTTAGCGAATGGTATCGCGAAGTATTAGCCAAAGCAGATCTCGCAGAGCCAAGCGCCGTGCGCGGTTGCATGGTCATCAACCCCTGGGGATATGGAATTTGGGAACAAATCCAACAACAAATGGATGCTTTATTCAAACGGGAAAAATGCTGTAAAAATGCCTACTTTCCCCTCTTCATTCCCACCGAATTTTTTGCTGCAGAAGCAGAACACGTAGCGGGATTTGCAAAAGAATGCGCTGTCGTCACCCATTATCGAATGAAAATGGAAAATGGAAAAATGATCCCAGACCCTGCTGCAAAACTCGAAAAGCCGCTCATCGTTCGACCCACGTCGGAGACGATCATTGGAGATTCGATGCGCCAAAAGATTCAATCTTATCGACAACTTCCCTTGCTTCTCAATCAGTGGTGCAACGTCGTCCGATGGGAACATGAGACAAAACCCTTCCTCCGCACAACTGAATTCCTATGGCAAGAAGGTCACTGCGCATTTGCAAATGAAGCTGAGGCCCGAGCCAATGCGTATAAAATGGGGCAAGTATATCGCACCTTCATGACCCAATACTGCGCCCTCCCCGTTATTTTGGGAGAAAAATCTCCCGCAGAACGATTTGCAGGCGCTGTGCAAACCTATTGCCTGGAAGCGATGATGCAAGATGGAAAAGCAGTACAAGCAGGCACATCGCACTACTTAGGACAAAATTTCGCTAAAGCAGCGAAAATTGAATTCACCGATGAGAAAGGGCTTAAACAACTTGTCCATACGACTTCGTGGGGAGTCAGCACTCGCCTCGTTGGAACCCTCATCATGGCTCATTCCGATGACGATGGCCTCCGAGTCCCTCCTCGCCTCGCTCTGCACCACGCGGTGATCATCCCATCTGGCCATGTAGAGAAAGAAAAGAGAGACGACTACATCTCGAAAGTTGAAAAACTCTTTGAAAATGCTCGTTTTGCCAATCGAGATGTATCAGTAGAAGTCGATGCACGGGGCATGCATCCGGCCGAAAAAAACTTTGAATGGATCCGTAAAGGCGTTCCCCTTCGCTTAGAAATTGGTGCCCGCGAAGCCAATGAAGAAACAGTGACTGTTCGCCGACGCGATCAACATTGGAAAGAGAAGTCCACCGTCCTAAAAATCAATGAGCTCGTTCCGTATGTGATCAAGACCCTCGGCGAAATCCAACAGAATTACTATATGCAAGCCGAGGAATTCCTCCGCTCTCATATCCGAGAGGATATCACGACGTTGGAACAACTCCAAAAATTCTTTAGCGACCCCGCAAACATCGGATTCGTCAAGGCAAAATGGGGTGGAAATCGAGTCGCAGAGGAAAGGCTTAAAGACGACTTCAAAGTGACCATCCGCTGTATCCTCTCAGAGCAGAGCGGCACGCAAGGCACCTGCGTTCTCACAGGAGAACCCGCCAAGCTAGATGTCATCTTTGGAAAGTCCTACTAAAATGTTTGTTCGCCCCTGTCTTCGGACAGGGGTGTTAAATCCCTACCTAAAAAAGACCTAAAAGAGATAAAATTGTTTCTTTTATTCTTTTGAGGAGATCAGGAATGTTCAGTCAAATCTCGGCGATCGTTTTGTATTTTTCTATTCTCGTAACGATCGGCCTTCTATCTCGGAAAAGAAAAACCACTGATAAAGACTTCAACTTAGGAAATCGGAAACTAAACTTCTGGGTGACGGGGATTTCCGCGCATGCCGACGACATGAGCTCTTGGCTTTTTATCGCTTATCCGATGGCCATCTTTGTCGCTGGAATAGGGAAAGCGTGGATTGCAATTGGTCTCGTTCTCGGTATGTTCTTGAATTGGCAAATCATCGCTCCTCGTCTCCGCAGAGCCACAGAAAAGTACGATAGCTACACTCTCTCTACCTTCTTTGAACGCCGTTTTGGCGATTCAAGCGGCCTCATCCGAATCATGAGCGCTGTTATGATCCTCTTCTTCATGACCTATTACATCTCCGGAGGTCTCGTCTCTACTGGACGTCTCTTTGAATCGCTCTTCCACATCGACTATTACATCGGCATTACAGTGGCCTCTCTCATCATGATCAGTTATATGTTTATTGGCGGCTTCATCTCGGTTGCATGGACCGATTTCACCCAGGGACTCTTTCTCTTAGTCACCCTCGTCATCGTCCCGATCGTCGCCTTTTTTCAAATCGAAAGCGTCTCTCAAATCACTGCGATCGCTCACACGAAAAGCATTTCCCTTGAACTCATCCCCGACTATTCGTTCCTCACCTTCTTTTCGATTCTCTCCCTCACTGTCGGCTGGGGACTCGGCTACTTTGGTCAGCCCCATATCCTCACCAAGTTCATGGCGATCAAAAACGCCGATGACTTAAAAAAATCAAAATACCTCGGCATGACGTGGCAAATCATCGTCCTATCGGCCGCCACCGCTGTCGCCCTGATCGGCCTCGCCTTTTTCCCCGATGGACTCGCTAAACCTGAGATGATTTTTGTCGAAATGACCCGCTCGGTCTTTTTCCCCTTCGCTGCCTTCTTCACCATCTGCGGCATCTTCGCGGCGAACATCTCTACAATGGACTCCCAAATCCTCGTCTGCGCCACCGTCCTTTCCGAAGATTTCTACAAGCGGATCATCAACAAAAACGCCACCTCCAAGCAATTGCTCTGGGCCTCCCGCCTCGGCGTCCTCTTCTTTGCCGGCCTAGCCTTTTGCATGGCCTACGGCCAAAGCGCCACCATCATGTCGATCGTCGAGTACTCCTGGTCAGGCCTCGGCAGCTCTTTTGGTCCCCTCCTCCTCGTCGCTCTCTACACCAAATCGGCCAATGCCTACGGCGCCATCGCCGGCATCACCACCGGCGGCCTCACCGTCGCCCTCTGGCCCCTCATCAACCCCCTCCTCACCTCCGTCCCGATCGTCCCCCTCTTCCCCGCCTTCTTCCTCAGCCTCCTCGCCATCTTCACCGTCTCCTGGCTCACCCGCACTGCAACGGAGCAGGCATACACAACGTGATTCAAAATTTGGTTTTTGGCTAAAGCCGGCATTCCAACCTTTCCATCCGCGCTCAGGGCCCCCTATTACAAATAGGGAGACCCTCTCGCGCCAGCCTTCGGCCTGATGGAAATCTTGGCCGCCGGCTTTGCCAAAT
>JAGWKU010000087.1 GCA_028873375.1 Verrucomicrobiota bacterium | reverse complement strand
TTTCGTCGATTTTTTGGATTATTTTGGCCAATTTTCGATTCAAAAATGGGGGGCCATATCGACACAGGTATATTACCCCCCATTTTTGAATCGAAAATTGGCTCAAAAGAACCAGAAAATCGATTGAAACTTTTTATTAGGATAGGTTCCTGCACCGAACCGGCTGGGCAGAATCAAAGGAAACTTCCTTTAATCTATTTCGGTCTATCTAAATGACTGGTCCATCCCTGCATAGAAGTTATTTTAAACTTAAAAAAGAAATAATAATAAAAAATATTCTTTATTTTTTCTAACCCCCTTCGCTAGATTGAAAATTTCTAACGTTCATCGTTAAGATAGCCTGCTTGTTTGCGGGAGGTAACAGTGATCGTGCTGAAGTTTGGCGGAGCGAGTGTGGTAACACCACAGAGTTTTCATCGAGTGGCAAAAATTGTCCAAAAGAGAAAGGAAGCGGGGGAGCCTGTCGTGGTCGTCGTCAGCGCTATGGCCAATGCCACCGATGAGCTTCTCGAGCTTGCCCAAGAAGTCCACCCTAATCCTCCCCGCCGAGAACAGGATATGCTTGTTTCAGTCGGAGAGAGAATTAGCATCTCTCTCCTCGCGATGGCCCTCGACCGTTTGGGTGTCGAAGCAGTGAGCTTTACCGGCAGCCAATCGGGCATCATCACCAATGAGGACCACAGCGAAGCGAAAATCATCGATGTCCGCCCTCACCGCCTTTCAGCTACTCTAAAGGCAGGTGCCGTCGCTATCGTCGCCGGTTTTCAAGGGGTCAGCCGAGCAGGGGAGATCACCACGCTCGGACGAGGCGGCTCTGATACCTCTGCCGTCGCTTTGGCCGCCGCACTCGATGCTCCTTGTGTCGACTTTTACAAAGATGTGGAGGGGATCTACGACCGAGACCCAAAACAGGGAACCGCTCAGCTCCTTCCACAGTTAGAATACACCCAAGCCAAAGAGATCGCAAAGGGGGGCGCCAAAGTGCTCCACCTGCGTAGCATTGAGCTCGCCGAGAAAAACGGCATCCAGCTCGCTGTCCGCTCGTTCCATCGCCCGGAAACCATCGGCACCCTCGTTGGCCCTCGCAGAACTTCCTTTTCCGGGAGAGTGTATGAGTAGACCAGTGGTCGAGCAATTAGAGTTCGATTTCGAGTTTGGCTGTCCGTTCATCGAGGCCGAATACTACCGCGATGGCGCCCAAGATCTCATCCAAAAACTCGTGCCGGCCGACCTCCTTGAGCCGTCGGCCATTGCTCCCGCTCTTCAACGCGCCCGCTTTGCCGATATGCTTCCGCTCATCCGTTGGTCTGACTTAAGCAAAGCCCCTTGTTCTCTCTCGGTTCTCCTCCTCTGCAAATACCGGCTTAACGCCTGCAATTTCTTCTACGACATGATCTGCCGCTGGCTTTTGCCGCAAAGAAGGGTCAATGTGGAACTCTTTTTCGCATCGGATGTCCGTCTTCCCCATCTCTCGGACGATCTCTTGAGCGTCGCTGAAGTAGTTGTCTATCTCAAAAGCGCCCAAGACGCCGAAGAGGTGCGCCGCAATTTCCATGCCATTGAAACTGAAATTCGGCTTGGCGTTGTATCGAATTACCACGCCCGCCGCATCCTCGAGTTCAAAGGACTTTCGACCGATGGAAAAACGGCGATGATCCAAGAAAAAATCGGCTCCCTCATCCAAAGCCACTCTAAAGACTTTGACCAGGGCATTTTCTCTCAAATGCAACAATTCCTCGTCAATTGCCCCGATGATTTTAAAACCCTTCGCGATTACCACCACATCAGCCGCATCATCTCCAATCTCCATTCGCTCCGAAAACTCTTAAAGCAAAACGCCGATGCCCTTCCTACCAAGCGGCACGTACTCGCCAAATTCTTAAAGACCCGTCTGCATGTCCCTCGCGAAAAAGACAAACCGGTCCTCGGCGTTCTCGCCGGCCTCAATTTCCTCCGTGAGCACGAAGTCTTTGAAACGGGCCACCTGATCGCCGCTATTCGGCAACAGCTTCCTTTAGCCCGACTCGTTGAAGGCTCTTCCTTTGTCGATCCGGCGCGCGAGGCTTCCTTGCAAGCGCTCTACCTCGAAATTGAAAAATCCGACGGCACCGATTTTTCTCTGGACGAAGTGCAACTCTTGCGCAATGTCCTCCCCGATCAGCTCAAAGGGCACATAGAGCAATTGACTCACCCTATTTACATGCCGCGCAATGAAGAAGAAGTTCTGCGCAATATCATGTCCCTTTCCCGCCAACTCCGCTTTGTCCATGACACCCCTCAAGTGATCATTTCTTTTGACGAGCCGCGCGGCGATGAGCTCCATTTTACGGTCATTCTCCTCCGGATCTTTTCCGAGGGGATGTTGCCCGTTCAAGAGCTCCTCGTCAAAACAAAGACAGATCTGCCCTATATCTCCGACCGAGTTCGTAAGCTTGGTTCGCTCCGCCGCAAATACATCAAAGAGGCGACAGTCTTCCGCACCGTCGTTAATAGCGCCTCGTTCCTCCGCTCTGATCGCTCCGTCGACCTCTATAAAGCGAGACAGCATATCTTGAATCAGCTCACCCGTGCGCTCGGCGAACTGCGCGATTACAACGGCGGCATGATTCTCAAGCAAAATGAGCAGCTCACCGCCCTCAAAGCTGCCCTGGGCAAAACAGGTACAGCTCACTCGATCCTTCTCGAGAAATTCTTCCATGCCCTCATGCCGATGGAAGTGCGCACCTCCTCCGAAACCGAACCGCTCAAACAGCTCTTCCTCCTTCTCCTCTCCGCAACCAAAACCGAATCTCGCCTTCCTTTCGCCGGCAGCGACTTTTTCCTCAAACAAGAGGCTCAAAGAGTCGTCGCCGTCCTTCCTCGCCTTGAAAGCGATAAAAAACGGCAGCTCCTCTGCAATATCGAAGAGCTCCTCATCCCTCCCCATCACTTCGCCACTTTCTCTCTTGAAGTCAATGAAATCCCCTACACGGGATTTCTTCTCCTCAGCTCCGAAAAGAGCCTCCAAGAGAGGTTCTTAGCTGCAATTTCCCTTTAGTCATTTTCTTGCCCTGTTGTAAGCTACTCCTCACAAAATGCTAAAAGGTACCTATGACCGCTCTATCTTCGGTTTTGAAAGTGAGATGCTCCGTTTGTTGTGAGAAAAAATACGATTTAAATAGAGAAAAACAAATTGCCGCCATTCAAAGAATCAACAAGTCAATTGGATGGGCCCACTATAATTGGGCCATCCTCACATCCGTCGGTACAAAGGATTTGCGATTTGCTGTTCTGGATGGAGAAATTTGTGGGTATGTTTTAGTCAGAACATGGCGCCTTACCAATGACGCCTATGTCCCTTTTATAGCGGTAGAGGCAAGCAAGCAAAGACACAAAATAGGATCTGCCCTCATGAACCGCCTTTTTGAAAAGGCAACCAAACATAAACTCAAGGAAGTTTCCTTAGATTTTAGAGCGAAGTTGGTTTGTTTTTATACGGGCCTTCCGCCCTCTCATCGGCTTGAGAAGGAGGGGCATGGAACTTACTCCAATGGCGATGTAAGGTATCACATCCGTTACTCTCTTTCCGATTCACCGGACGACAGTAAGCATCAAAAATAGATGCTCTCTAGAGGCAGCTCTCAAAACTGCTTTGCCCGGTAAAATCGATGATTTTGAGGTCATTTGCGAGTGGTGGCAAAGCCACCACGGTCCATTTGACAAGGTCGGCCCAAGCGGGCCGACTGAGGAGAATGGACGTAAATGGCCTCAAAAGGGCGGTTTTAACGGTCAAATGAGTTTTGAGAGCTGCCTCTCTAACCTGTTGATTTTCAGTCATTAAATAAACTCCTTTAAGAATTAAGCAGTTGGGGTTGCGACTTAAGAAGCTGTCTATTAGGCAATTAAGTCTTTAAATTTGCACCTTTAATTTAATTAAATAATTAATTATAATATTCTTTAATTAACATAAAGATTGTTGATATGAGTATTAAAACTAACTACACCGATATCTTGAGACCCTTTGAGGATGGCTGCAAGCTCTGTAAAGAGACTTTTTCCCTCCGATTCGCCTCTTGGGCCATAACCGACAAGGAAAAGATGATGGAATTTACTTGCTTTATAGGAGAGGTGAATATGCGAAATTACTTATTATAAAATGCATTATAAAAAAGAGGTTTTATGAATAGCCCAAATGGTGTTTTTTTCGGTACCTGCTCAGGAAGGAACGAGAGCGCTAACGAAGTGAGCCTCCAGTGCCCAAGGAGTGTCTGCTTTTCTGGGGTGTATGTAGGAGTCGTGGAAGCGATACTTACGAAAAATCCTCGCTTTCCTATTGGTCGGGGTTGTCGAATAGGGTTGGTGATCACCATGGCCGTGCTTTCTCCTTTGATTGCTTTGGTATATGCGGTTGCTCGCGGAATTTTGTGGGGCCACATGAAACTCCATAAAGGAAATGAAGCTGCTGGCCAAATACATCAGGTAGATAAGAAACCTTCTTCCGACAACGATTGGAACGGACAAGACCCTGCACAAGCATTCCACGATCAACAAACGGTTGTGAAAGGCCCTTTTTCGAGTCAGTATTATGAAGGATTTTAAAAACAAAAATAATTTAAATTAAAAAGGTGATTATGATAACTATTGAAAAACTTAGAGAGGAATATAAAGGTAGTGCAGGGCGCAATCCCATTTTCTGGGTAGCCGCCTAACAGGTTATGCCGCATAGAGCAAACCTCCTTCATACGCCATCTTCTTTAACAGACTCCAACGACCACTTTTGTAATACGCTCGCAGTAACAGAACCTCCTCAGCTGTGTCTTCTTTCCAGTAGATGCAGGGACTTTTTAGTCTCAGGTTGATGACCCGGCGTACAGCGCTCTCGATGGCCCCACTGCCTATCGGCAGTTTCTGGTCCGCCACCTCCTGGTATGAGAGCCTCTCTTGATTGTTGACGAAGTACATTAGCTCTCTCTGAAGGAGCTTGCTTTTCGAGCCTTTGGCTGCCCTTCTCAAGTTTCCGATCATTTCCTTAGTTTTGCCGCTCCTGAGCAATCTCTTCTGTTGAGATACCCACTGTTTTCGCTTTTTCCCTGACCACTGGCATTTGCGCTCAGCAAATCCATGCAGATGTTGTACCGCGTGGTAAAAATCGATCAACTCGATGATCTTGCATTGAAGCCCAATCAGATTGAGCATCTTTCGGACGCACTGAATCGCATCCCATATCCAGTGGGCCCCATCAGCGACAAACAAGATTTGGTCCACTGTATTCAGATTCAACGATCGGAGATAAATGTGCAGGAGGGCAAATAAGGCATCGGTACCTTTTAGGGTACCGTCTATGAGCGGGAGGATCTCCTTGTCGACCCTTCCATCGTCATTCACAACGTAAATGATAAGTAATTTTGGCTCTCGCCAGTCGGTACTATAACGAGATCGTTTCTTTTTTGTCCGACGACCCCTTTTTGGTGTTCGAATACGAAGGCGTCCTCCATCCGATGAGAGAAGCACTCGCCGCCCCTTTAAGTTTTCTGCACGCAACACCTCAATCACTGAGTCTGCTTTCTGCCCCAGTCTCGCGCGGCATGCAAAGCGTTTGGCTATATTCCTCACTGTCTTACCATCCAATGGACATCCTTGAGATTCCATCATGTGCCTGGCCTCTTCAAAGGAGCAGAGGGCTGCGGCAGCTTGAGCAACCTCTGAAGCCAAAAATGGTGTACAGTGGTCGTGGATTCCTAAAAGGTACAGCTCTGGGTAAAGCCCCTTACCACGTCTTCCGGATGAACCCTTTCTAGCCCAATAGGCTACATTTAGGGAGACGATCGTCCCACCAGAGAATCTGATCTGAACGAAAACACGACCTTTATTAACCAGCGTTTTACGAAATTGATGAGACAGCTCGATGGCAGATGCGCGAAATGCTTCATCTTCGCCAATGTTCTGCTGCACCTTTTGTGCAACGATCAGATCTCCGAGCTCCCTCATAAGCGACTGTACCTCCAACTCCAGTTTCTCCAGGTCCTGCTCATTGTTGATCTTGTCTGTTCGGGCGATGATTTCCAGCATTTGTTCGTTTGCGGCTTGAATTTTGACGACGATGTCTTTAGAATCTTGAACTGTGCCTACACGCATATGACCTCTTTGGGTTTGATCGTTCAAAGAGTATCAGTGCTTTAGGCACTTTTTTTAAACAAAATTTTTAATTTACAGCGCTACCCAGAAAATGGGATTGCGCCCCTGTTCCAATACGATCCTTGGTTTATATTTTCACGACGGCAAAAATGCGACGACTGCTATTTCTCTTTCTCTTCCTGCCAATTTTTGCGCGCGCTGAATGGGATCAGCCTTTTTCTGATCGCGAAGATCCCTCTGTTTTCCATCATGTCAATGTGATTACGGGAAATCTCAACCTTTCGTTTCAAGACGTTGTAGCGCAAGGAGCAAAATCCATTCCTCTGACTCGAACATACTCAAGCGCGGGGGCTTTGGAAAGAACGCCTCAGAATGCTGATTTGATTCTAAAAGGAGTTCGGAGAGGTTGGATGGTTCAAGGAGGATGGAATTTACTTCCTCATACGAATCTTCTGATTGAGCTTTCCGACGATCGAAAATTGTTTAAAGTCTATTTGGCAGAGCCGAGCGGCAGTCTTATTTCCTATGCGTACAGCCATAAGAAAGAAGGGACTAAGCATACCATTTTCCTCAAGCCAACTCGCTCGATGAGCCAAGCTTCCGGTCATTTGAGCGCAAGGACTAATCCGGAAAACAATCTTCTTGAGATGGATCTTGAAGCTGGAGAGGCTGTTCTATGGCTGCCCGATGGAGGAAGTAAGACTTATCGAGGTATCCAGCTCAGGGCGATTTAACTAAAATTTTTTGATAGCAGACCGGGTAATATGGCATAGTAAGTACCTCAAATTTAAGGAGGTCCTATGCCACGACGTAAACCAATTGATGAAAAAATTCTAGAGGCCAGTAAAAAATTCGATGCCGATACATTC
>JAGWKU010000005.1 GCA_028873375.1 Verrucomicrobiota bacterium | reverse complement strand
TTGGCTGCGCCGGCATTCCAACCTTTCCATCCGCGTTCAGGGCCCCCTATTACAAATAGGGAGCCCCTCTCGCGCCGGCCTTCGGCCTGATGGAAATCTTGGCCGCCGGCTTGGCCAAATTCCCAAATTTTGAATCACGTTGTGTATACCCAGCAGCACAAGAATTTTTACCAAAAGTAGATGTGGTATTTGATCATTTTCATGTGACGGCTTTATTGAACACAGCTCTGGACGAGGTGCGAAAAGATCAGCAGCAAAACTTGAATGGGGAGGATGCAAAAGTATTGAAGGGAAGTCGGTTTTTATTCCTGACGAATTATGACAACTTGGATCTAGGAAACCAAACGCGATTGGGCGCTTTGTTGGCTATAAATGAGCCATTGTTTTTGGCACATTCTCTGAAGGAGCAATTCCAACTTTTTTGGGACAAAGATTCTGTGGAGGAAGCGGAGCATTTTCTCATCAGGTGGGGAGTCGATGCTTTGGCAACAGGGCTCAAACCACTAAGACGAGTGGTCAAAACATTGCACCAATACAAGACGGGGTTATTGAACTACTTCAAACATCGAATCTCGAATGCTGCAGCGGAGGGCATAAACAACAAAATTAAGACGATGAAAAGGCAGGCGTATGGATTTCGAGATATTGAATATTTTAAATTGCGACTTTATCACCTACATGCGTCCAGGTACGCATTTGTCGGATGAACCAGAATTCTTCTTTCTTGGGGCAGCGGGGGGGGGCCGACTGCCTAGTTCTGCATTCTGCACTCTGACTTTATTAGACCAGGGCTGGCGCAGCTTCGAAGATTCTCTCAGGGCTGAAATAATCGTATCCGAGATCGTCAGCGACAGGTTTATTGGTCACTCTTCCGAAATAGACGTTCAAGCCATTGAGAAGATGGGGATCTTCTTTCAACGCTCGCTTATAGCCTAGGTTTGCAATTTTGAGGGCATAAGGGAGAGTTGCGTTGGTGAGACCTTGCGTCGATGTGCGAGCGCAAGCAGCAGGCATATTGGGCACGCCATAGTGAACGACGCCTTCCACGACATAGGTTGGGTTGGAGTGAGTCGTTAAACGGGATGTTTCAATGCAGCCTCCTTGGTCGATCGCTACGTCGACGATCACAGAGCCGGGTTGCATTTTCTTGAGCATCGCGCGGGTGACGAGTTGAGGAGCTGTTTTACCTGGGATAAGGACGGCACCGATCACGAGGTCTGCTGTGGTGAGCGCTTCTTCAATCGCGGCAGGGGTGGAGTAAACAGTTTTGAGCGCGGGAGCGTAAAGCTTATCGAGCTCACGGAGGCGGTTGAGGTTGCGGTCGAAGATGGTGACATCTGCGCCGAGACCGAGAGCCATGCGCATTGCTTCTGTTCCGACAACGCCTGCGCCGAGGACGACGACTTTACCGGGTCGTACGCCCGGAATTCCGCCGAGGAGCACGCCTCTGCCGCCGTTGCTCATTTGGAGAGCGTGAGCGCCAACTTGCACAGCGACGCGGCCTGCCATTTCGCTCATAGGGACAAGGAGAGGAAGACGGCCTTGATCGTCGGTGACTGTTTCGTAGGCAATTCCGACTACTTTGCGATCGAGTAAGTTTTTGGTTTGCTCTGGATCTGGGGCCAAGTGGAGATAGCAAAAGAGCACTTGTCCTTCGTGCATGAGAGGAAATTCGCTCTCTTGAGGCTCTTTCACTTTTATGATCATTTCGTTTTGGTAGACTTCTCGAGCTGTGTCGACGATGTGTGCGCCTGCTTTGCGGTAATCGTTGTCGGAGTAACCAATGTTCACACCGGCGCCGCTTTGTACACAAACAGAGTGGCCACATTCGACAAATGCACGGACGGTATCGGGGGTGGCTCCTACCCGATTTTCATCTTTCTTTATTTCCTTGGGAACGCCAATGTTCATAAAATCTCCTTACATGTTAATGGAAGCATTTTAGCGGATCGGAAAAATTTGATCTAGAGGAGAAATTTGCCTTCAAAAACCCGCTTGGCAGGTCCAGTCATAAAGATTTTACTTCCTTGGAAGCCCACCTCTAAATCCCCGCCTTGGTAAGAGATTCGGACGGGGCCAGAGAGACCGAATAGAGAGGCGGCGATGACGGCGACTGCGCAGGCGCCTGTCCCACAGGCGAGCGTCTCTTCCTCAACTCCTCGCTCGAAGGTGCGGACCCGGATGCTTCCATCGGGCTGTAGGGAGGCTAAATTGGCGTTGGCTCCACGGGGGTGGAAAAGGGGGTGATGACGTAAAAAAGGTCCTAGCTCTGAGAGAGGAGCAGCGGTCACATCTTCGACGAAGAGAACGGCGTGGGGAACCCCTGTATCGACGAAGTGGACGGCTCCTGCCTCTGTCTTTAAATGGAGGGCGAGGTCTTTGGGTTCTCCCATTTCGACCCGAATGAGGTCTTCTCGGTATTCTAGCTCGACGATTCGGTTGTGGACGACCACTCGGTAGGGTTTTGGAGGCAAGCCGAGATCGAGGAGAAAACGAGCGAGGCAGCGAAGTCCGTTGCCACACCCTTCTGCTTCTCCTCCATCCCGATTAAAAATGCGCATCCGGAAATCGGCTTTGGGATCCAGCTGCAATAGGATGACTCCGTCGGCGCCCACCCCAAATTTGCGGTCGCAGAGGCCTTGAATCAGGATAGGGTGGATGGGAAAGACAAGGCTCCGGTCATCGACCAGAACAAAATCATTCCCAGCTCCCTCATATTTAGCGAATGAGCGATTCCACATCTTTCATCGAAGTGACAATTTTATCGAGCAAGCCAAATTCCAGTGCTTCTTCAGCGGTCATCCAATTGTCTCGATCGATTGCTTTTTCGATGATTTTTGAATCTTTGCCTGTTGAATCGGAATAAATGCTGACGATCACCGAGCGGGTCTTGAGCATCTCTTTTGCTTGGATATCGAGATCGGTCGCCTGGCCCCGAATGACCCCGCCGATGAGCGGTTGGTGGATCATGATACGGGAGTTGGGGGTCGCAAATCTACGCCCTTTATCAGCGACGAGGCTGAGCAGAGAACCCATTGAAGCGGCTAAGCCGGTCACGAGGGTGAAGACAGGCGATGAGAGCATTTTGATTTGATCCCAGATTGCAAAACCAGAATCGACCGATCCGCCGGGGGAATTGATGATGAAGAGAATCGGTTTGCCAGGAGCTAGGTGCTCTAAATACCACAGCTTGCGAATGATATCGCGAGCTGAATCGGAGTCGACAGCGTCCGATAGGAAGACTCGTCGTTTTTCAAGCATCATCGCTTCGAGCTTGTCTTGGATCATGCTTTTAGGTGAATGTTCTTTGCATTCGGCTTCAGACATAAGGTTCTCCGTTTACGTTCTCTATTTATCTTTAAATTATTTTTTAGTCGATCAAGAGTTCTGGGTACAGGGGAAATTCGCAGAGGAGGTCAGTGACCCGTTTTTGCGCTCGGTGCAGAACTTTTTCCGACACATGGGCTTTTTCACGAGAAGGGGCTCCCGTTTTTTCGACAACACCCGCTTTGGCCTCTTTCAATAAGTCGTAGATGATCGAGGCGATCTCGTGCATTTGTTCCGGTTTCATCCCCAGGGTGGTCGTCGCAGGCGTTCCCATTCGGATGCCAGAGGTAAACCACGGACCATTGGGATCTCGCGGAATGGCGTTTCGATTCACGGTGAGGCGAGCTTCTCGAAGAAGCGATTCGGCTTGCCGGCCGTTGAGCCCAAAGCTTGTCACGACGTCCATCAAGAATAAGTGGTTGTCAGTGCCTCCTGTGAGGACACGGACGCCTTGTGCCATCAGCCCTTCCGCTAACGCCTGAGAATTTTTGACAATTTGGTGTGCGTAGACACTAAATTCGGGCGAGGCAGCTTCTTTAAAGGCGAGCGCTTTCGCTGCCATTACGTGGGGCAGCGGGCCGCCAAGAACAATCGGACAACCTTTATCGACGACCTCTTTGTATTCGTTTGTGCAGAGAATCATCCCTCCGCGGGGGCCGCGCAGCGTTTTGTGGGTGGTCGTCGTGACGAGGTGAGCGAAAGGGATGGGATTGAAATTGCCTCTCATCACTTTACCTGCGACAAGGCCGGCAAAGTGGGCCATGTCGACCAAGAGAGTGGAGCCCACGCTATCGGCGATTTCGCGCATTTTGGCAAAGTCGATCAAGCGAGGATAGGCCGAATAGCCAGCGATCAAAATGAGCGGTTTTTCTTCTTTCACTTGTTTTTGGAGAGCAGCGTAATCGAGTAAGCCAGTCTCTGGATCGACGTCGTAGCTCACCGATTGCATCATTTTAGAAGAAATATTGTGTCGGTATCCGTGGGTGAGGTGTCCTCCGGATCCGAGCGACATACCCATTACCTTTTGATTGACTAAGAGTTGACGCACTCGCTCATATTCTTCGGGGGTCAGGTCGTTCAAATTTTTCTTGCCAAGAGCTTCGACCTCTTTGTTTTGGATCCGTTGGACGAGGATCGACCAAAAGGCGACGAGGTTGGCGTCGGCGCCGGAGTGGGGTTGCACGTAGGCGTGCTCTGCACCAAAAATTTTTTTAGCGAGTTCGGCGGCCTCAGTCTCGATCGCGTCAACATTATCGCAGCCGGCATAGAAGCGGTGGCCGGCAAAGCCCTCACTGTATTTATCAGTGAGTAAATTGCCCATGGCGAGTTGGACGGGAAGGGAGGAAAAGTTCTCAGAGGCGATGAGTTTGAGATGACTCCGCTGGTCCTGGAGTTCTTTCACAATCCTTTGAGCGATCGCTGGATAAGCTTCTTGGATCGCCTCGAGAGAAGCGAGAAAAGCAATGGCGGCCGAACTCTGCTCGCCTTCTGGGACTTTAGTGAAATAATTTTTTAAGAAAGAGGCCTTCTGCGTTTTTTTCAGGGGATTGTCCATTACGTCCATATTGTACTCATCCTTCCAATTTTTTGCTCTTGAAGTTTTGTGAAGCAATCCGCTATTATATTTCCAAAAGTCTTTATTTTTCCACGAGGTTTCATGCTGCAATCGCTAAAAGTGATCTTAGATATCCAAGAACTCGACATGAAAATGATTCGTCTGATGCGTCTGAAAAAAGAGCGTTTGAAAGAGCTCCAGCACATCGACAATCTTCGCACAGAGCTGGCGAAACAACAGTCGGACAAAGAGGTAGAAATCGCTGACCTCAGCCGTTCTATCGCTTCTCAAGAAGCGAAGATCTTGGAGATCAAAGAAAAAATTAAGAAGCTCGAAGGGCGCCAAAGCTCGGTCAAAAAAGTCGATGAGTTCAATGCAATTACGCAAGAGATGACTCAATCAGAAAGAGAGCGTATCGCAACGGAACAAATCACAAGTGATATGATCGACAAGCGCAACCTCGAAGAAGAAATTTTAACGAAGATCAAAGATTCTCTTCGCCAATCGGAAGAGAGCAGTATCGCTCTTGAAAACGAGATCAAAGAGAGCATTCGGATGATCAATAAAGAGGGTTCTGAGCTGAAAGGAAGCCGCGATGAGCTTGCCAAAACGGCTGAGCAAGACGTGCTCCACATTTACAATCGCCTTCTGAATAATAAGAAAGACCGTGTTGTCGTGCCGATCGAAAATCGCACCTGCAGCGGTTGCCATATTGCCCTGACAGCGCAGCACGAAAACATCGTGCGAAAAGGCGAAAGACTCACTTTCTGTGAGCACTGCTCGCGCATCCATTACTGGCAAGAAGTCGAGCCAGTTGAAGGAGAAAGTTCACCCAAGCGTCGCCGCCGCCGCTTAGCGGGTGTATAGATCTTGTGTTGAGAGGAAGCGAGACGATCGCTGCCGAGCAATCGGGAGAGGAAAGTCCGGACTTCGTAGGAAGAGATACCAGGTAACGACTGGGGAGCGCAAGCTCACGGAAAGTGCAACAGAAACTACCTCGCCATTTGAAAGAATGGACAGACTGAAACGTTCGGCGTTAGGCGCTGATCGCACCCCGGGTAACCGGGGGCGTTGTAAACCCTATCTGAAGCAAGGCTGAATATGAGCCGCCTGAGCGCCTTCCCCGCGAGGCTCAAAGCTAGCCGCCAGAGAGACTTGGTGACAGGTCTCCTAGAGGAATGATCGTTCACGACAGAATCCGGCTTACTGCTTCCTCTCAACCTTTTTTTTCTCTCCTTCTCCTCTGGAGCTTTCTTTTAAACGCCTCTGAAGACTTTTACTCCTTCAATCCCTCGATCGAAGAGTATCGGAAGCTGCAATGGATTCTCTCTCATACCGATCGGCCGATTCTCGCGAGATTGAAAGACACGGAGCACATTCTCCGCAATTTCAAGCTCATCGGTGAATCGCCTCACGAACTCCCTGAAGCAGGTCATCTGTTTATCAATGTGCCAGAAGACGAGAGAGAAAACTGCATTATCACCTACGCCTCTTTCAATGAGAGATATCCGCGCGGCCTAAGGCGATTGGTCAAAATCATTGGAGCCTCCGATTTTCGAGGTCATTTATACTACCGGCTCGGCGGATGGCCCAATTGCGCAACGGGGGATCTCTCCTTGGCTTACGTTCCATTTGCCTTCAAAGTATGTTTCTTTCGGGAAATGCAAAAGCTCGGATACAAACGAGTTCTCTGGCTCGACTCCTCCATCTTGCCTTTTGCTAATCTCAATTCGATTTTCGAACGAATCCAGCGAGACGGCTTCTTTGTGCAGGCCAATTCCCATTCAATCGGGCCTTATATGAATGAAGAAACGGCTGCCGCCTTTGGCTTTTCTCTCCAAGAAACTTTTTCAATTCCAAGCTGCTCTGCGGCCATCATTGGGATTGATTTCACTCATGAAAAAGCAGCTTCTTTGATCGAAGAGTGGTACCTTGCGGCCAAACACCCCGATGCTTTTTATTCCCCCCGCTCTGATCAAACGGCTTTTTCCCTCCTTCTCTATCGGAAGGAGCTCTCCTCTCTGATGACCCCCCTCAAGACGCTGGGGGACCCTAATAACGTTTGCAAAGAGACCTTGTTCCTCATGGATAGAAAGTATGTTAAAACGCAAAAGTAAGGCGTGTCAGGGCCTCTCGCTGCTGTACTTTTGCCTTCTGCCTTCTGACTTTTGCCTTTAAGCATAAGCCTGTTAACCTCCTCTCTCCTCTCTCCCCGTAGACCCAAAATTGACGAGGGGCTTACAATGAGGGGAAGGCCCTTATGAAAAACCTCCCTGAATTCGTCCACGCATTCGATAAAGAGGCAAAGCTCCTGCTAAAGGCAGAGGCTGTCCAGGAGCCCCTTTTCTCTCACGGGACGTATCAATTTGAGGTGAGAGATAAGAAAGAGGTGTTCTTCCCCTTTCTCCAGATTAAAGAGAGAGGGCTAACCGATTCATTTTGTACATGTAAGGTATCAGAAAAAGGGAAGGGGTGCGCTCATCTGGCGGCAGCCTATCTATCGATCTTCAATGGGCAAGAAGACCCCCTCCATGTCCGATTCGAGCACTCCTTGTGGAACCAACTCTTTCAAATGGCGGCGAAGAGAAATGGGTATGAAACCGATTGTTTGAAGAAGAGAGGGGGTCTCTATAGTTGTGGCTCCAAGACGAAGAAATTGCTCTTTTCGATTGAAGGAAGGACGCCTGGGGCTAAAAAGAAGTTGCAAAAGCTGGTCGATGAACGGGTGAAAGAGACGGAGGAGACGTCGCTTAAGTTCTCGAATTTGTCGTCGGAAGAAATTGCTCAGTATCGAGCGGGTGAAGCGAACGATCATCTACGGTATGAGCTGAGCTTTTGGTCTGATTTGGCCAAATGGCTGGTGTATTTGCAGGAGAAGGGCGAAGAGGCTCGATTCAGTTTCGAAGGGGAAAAAGGAAAACTGCCCCAAGAGATGACAGCCGTCTTTCGCGACGTGAAGGTGTGGTTTTATCTACCAGAGGCTCATTGGCCTCAAATTGTGCCTACTCTCCAGACGGTGAAGTCGCCGCTCCAGGTATTTGATCAGGAAGATGAAAGCGTCGAAAGGATCGATTATGATCCTGTGGCACAAGTGATCAAGATTTGCCATAGAGAAGGAGCTCTGTCGAAAGAGGAAGGGCCTGCGGGAGTCGCGGTGGGCGAATGGCTCTTTGTCGAAGGAAAAGGGTTTTATCGGCAAAAGCTCGATTCGTTATTTCAGAGAGAAGAGATCAAAGCGGCAGAGATTGCCGGAGCCCTTTCTCGTTCGGCTAAAACGTTGCAACGTTATTTACCTGTGCAAGGAGAGTTGCGTCCGGCCAATTATCGGCTCACCTTTGACGCTCAATCAAATTTGCACATCGAATTGTACGTGGAACAGCCAGGCGATTTGAAGGGAGAAGGAGCTGCGCTCTTTCCTCCATGGGCTTACGTGCCAGGGAAAGGTTTTTTTCAGCTCAGCGATTTGCTGTTTGAGGAAAGAGAAAAGATCGTTTTGAAGAAAGAGGTGAGTGATTTCGTTGGCCGACATCGTCTTTGGCTTCACCAATTTCCCGGTTTTCAAACCCACTTGGGTAGCTTAGAGGCCCACTTGACCTATCTCCTCGACGCGGAAGGAAATCTCTCATTCGAGGCGCACCTCGATTTTCCAGAGGAATTGGAAGAGACCGTCGATTTCGATGAATGGGTCTACATTAAAAACGCCGGATTTTACATGAAAAAACAAAGCCGAGGACGGTTGCCTCTCCATCCTGGCTTATCTCTAAAAAAAGAGGAAATTTCCCCCTTTATCGCAGTCCATAAAGAAGATCTCGAACAGGTGCAACATTTCTTCGCGGCCTCACCGATCGTCGTTAAAACAGGCCTTACAGTTCAGCTCAATGAAGAGGGATTGATTTCGCTGACGCCCAAAATGGAATACGCAGCGGGAATAGCTCCTGCTGAGGTGCGCTCTTTTGGCGATTTTGTCTACCTACACGGGAGGGGATTTTCGGAGATTCCACCCGCAGCCAGACTTCCTGAGCGTTACCGGATGCCGGTCGTGATACCAGCTTCGCAAGAGGCAGCCTTTTTGGCTTACGAATTTGAAACGCTGAAAGCCCACTTCCTCGAAATCGAT
Source organism: Verrucomicrobiota bacterium (assembly GCA_028873375.1). GTDB lineage: Bacteria > Chlamydiota > Chlamydiia > Chlamydiales > SM23-39 > CAITMJ01. Next base: position 23,352 of record JAGWKU010000005.1, on the reverse strand, counting down.
CCAAGGCTGCAGAAGCCGCATCAGTTGCAGTTAAAAATTAGAAAAATCCAGCGCGATCGACGGAAACGAGGACAAGAGTGGCTGCTCGACATGGTCTATGAATCCGAGCTGGGTCTCATCGATGTCTTCTCGATTTGGGATGCGTTTCAAACGAGAAAAAAACACCTCTTTTCACCCGCCGGATTGCTGTCACTCAAAGAGCCTCGTTTCCACTGGCTTCGTCAACTGCCGAAACGGCGGATTGATCGAAATCGGGGCTATGTACGGCTCAACACACTCGAGTGGATCCGTCTCAGTGTCTTTGAGAACATCAGCGAACCAAAAGGAAACGATCCTGAATCGCGAGAGACGAGAAAACTACTTGAAGAGTTGCAGCGCTTCGAGACGAGCCGTCTGCTCGATATTCGCAAGCTGAAGGCGCAACTGAGACCTTACCAAGAGTTAGGACTCCAATGGCTCTGGTTTCTCTATTGCCACGGACTCTCGGGGCTTCTCTGCGACGATATGGGACTCGGAAAGACGCACCAAGCGATGGCACTCCTTGCCGCCGTTTCACAAGAAAACCAAGACAAAGGCTATAAATACCTCGTCGTTTGTCCGACCTCGGTGATTTATCACTGGCAAGAGTTGCTGAAGAAATTTTTACCCGATTTGCGGGTGTGCACTTACTATGGCCTTGCCCGTTCGCTCGATCAATTTGAAGCCAACTACGATCTCCTTCTCACTTCGTATGGCATCTTGCGCACAGGACGCGATGAGCTCAAACCTCTTTCCTTTGAGATTTCCATTTTCGACGAGATTCAAATCGCCAAAAATAGCGCTTCGCAGACCCACTTGGCCCTCAAAGCAATTTCGACTCGCATGCGGCTCGGACTCACTGGCACACCCATTGAAAATCGACTCCGAGAACTCAAAGCGCTCTTCGACATTGTTCTCCCCGGGTACATGCCTGGAGAAAGTCTCTTCCGCGAGCTCTTCGTCAACCCGATTGAAAAACTCAAAGACGAAGAGAAAAAAGGGTTGTTGAGCAGGCTAGTCAAACCCTTTATCTTGCGCCGCAAAAAAAGCGAAGTATTGCCCGACTTGCCAGAGAAGATTGAGGAGATTTCGTATTGCGATTTATCCGAGGAACAAAAGGGGCTCTACCAGCAGACCGCCGTCTCTTTGCGCGATACAATTTATCCAGAGCTGAAAGACAACAACAAGCCGGTCCCCTATGTCCACGTCTTTTCAGCGCTCTCCAAGCTCAAACAGATTTGCGACCATCCTTGCCTCATCAACGGCCAGGTCAAAAAGTACCAAGATCACCAATCGGGCAAGTGGGATCTCTTCGTTGAACTCCTCTATGAAGCACGCGATAGCGGCCAAAAAGTGGTCGTTTTTTCCCAATACCTCGATATGCTCGCCATCATTGAAGAATATCTGAAAAAGAAGGGGATTGGCTTTGCGACCATCAAAGGGTCTACCCGCGATCGGAGCGAGCAGCTCCGCCGCTTCCGCGAAGACCCCGCTTGCGAAGTGTTTACTGCCTCCCTCCTCGCCGCAGGGGTTGGCATCGACCTCACTGTCGCCTCGATCGTCATCCACTACGACCGGTGGTGGAACCCCGCCAAAGAAAATCAGGCGACTGACCGGGTCCACCGGATCGGCCAAAATAGGGGTGTCCAGGTCTTTAAACTCGTCACAAAAAACACCATCGAAGAGCACATCCACAACCTCATCGAACGGAAAAAAGGTCTCCTCGAAGAGATCATCGGCCAAGACGAAGCGGATCAAATTAATTATTTGAGTCGCGACGAACTTGTACAAATCTTCGAGAAAATGTTTAAAGAGATCACGTAGCTGTGTTATACTTTCTCTGAAAAATTAAAAAAAATATGCTACCCAAACTTGCCATTGTCGGCCGTCCCAATGTGGGAAAATCGGCCCTTTTTAACCGGATCTGTCAGAAGCGGCTCTCGATTGTCGATGAACAAGAGGGGGTTACGCGTGATCGCCTCTATGGGAAAAGCGACCTTTTTGGCCGCCCTTTTGAGCTGATCGACACAGGGGGAATCGATCCCTCTGGAAAGGTTCCGTTCAATGAGGAGATCAAGCAGCAGGCCCTGATGGCTGTAGAAGAGGCCGATGCGATCCTTTTCATCGTCGATGGACAGGTAGGCCCTACCCTCCTCGACGCTGAAGTGGCCAAGATTCTCCGGAAGAGCCACAAGCCCACCATCGTAGCCGTAAACAAAATTGACCGGCTGGAAGACGAGCCTAAAATCCACGAATTTCAGTCGCTTGGCATTCCCGACATCATGCCGATTTCTGCTCTCCAGGGGCTTCAAATTGCCGAACTCCTCGAAGCAGCCTTGAGCCATCTCCCTGAGATGGAAGAAGAGCCTGTTTTGCCTACGCCGTCTGAACTGATTCGAGTGGCGATTGTGGGACGACCCAATGTCGGTAAATCGACTCTTTTGAACGAACTCCTCCACGAAGAGCGCTCCATTGTAAGCCCGATTGCAGGCACGACTCGCGATTCGATCGACGCACCGATTCAGGTCAATGGAAAGGATTACCTCTTGATCGACACAGCCGGGATTCGACGCAAGAAGGCAGAGAAAGAGGCCGTCGATAAGTTCGCTGCGATCCGCACTGAAGAGGCCATTGATCGCGCCGACGTTTGCCTTCTCGTCCTCGACTCCTTCGAAGGGATCACGACCCAGGAAAAACGCATTGCCTCTGCAATCGAAGCGAAAGGCAAGAGCTGCATTCTTCTCTTCAATAAGTGGGACCTTGTGAAGAAACTCGCAATGGAACACGCGATGCGAGGCGTGCGCGAAGAAATGCCCTTCTTGACCCACTGTCCAACGGTTTTCCTCTCAGCCACTTTAAGGCGCAATCTCGAGAAGATCTTTCCAGCCATCGACGAAGTGTATGCCCAACGATATCGCCGCATCACCACGGGCCAGCTTAATAAATTCATCGAGGGCTGCCTCCAAAAATATCACCCCCCGCTCATCATCGGCAAACGGCTTCGCATTTACTACATGGTTCAAGTGCAAACTGCGCCGCCCAAGTTCGTCGTCTTTGTCAACAATCCAACTTTGATGACCGATACTTACAAAAAGTATCTCATCAACCAGTTTCGCAAGACTTACAAGTTCTCCGGCTGCCCGATTCTCTTTGAACTCCGCGGCAAAGCTCCTCAAGCGCGTCCCGCGCTTCCTCCCACCTCAGAAGCACCCTTGCTCATCGACGAGCTGTAATATTGAATAAATGAACTCAACCACTGGGTTTGCAACACTTTTCTACAGCAGCACCTTGGTCATAGACAAGAGATCCGCCAAAGAATCCTGTCAATAAAAGCATTGAAGTTGCGCCTAAAAAAAGAAGAAAATTAATGATCGAAACCACTTTATGAAAAGAAGACGAAAACCGTCTTTTCATCCAGGTTCTACCAAAGTCCAAAAGCAAAGCGAATGTAAAGAGATAAGTCGCAGTATAGGCGAAAAAAATATGGTCGTTTAAAAATTCTACCTTGCATAAATTTTTTCTTACAACATCTTCTGCTAGCCCCCCAGCTAAAATAGCCATCCATGCAAAAAACACTCCAAGACCTAAGTTCATCCAAGATGCTATCTGAAGATAATAATAAAAATGTGCACGCTTAAAAAAAAAGGCAACAATTTTAAGGCCTATACCTGTAAGAAGCAAAGCAAGGGGGAAATGAACAAGCATCGGATGGATGAGTTCAACGCGCATGGGTACAATTCCTTATCAGTCTAGTTTCTGATGATGTTGTTGCACAACGCCGGTTTTTGAGTCAATTTTTCTGAGCGCCCTTCCCCCAAAATCATCCATAAAAAGACATTTGACTGTTTGCGGATGATGCCATAGAAGGAACGGCATAGAAAAGATGTCTCCACAAGCATTGCATGGGATCTGCCTTCTGCGTTTTGACTTCTGACTTTAATAGGTGTAGTCGAAGTTGATGGCGCCGCTGATGAATTGGGTGGAGTTGCGCCCCCATGCGGTGAGCCAGCAGCCGGCAATGATGCCGAAGTGACTGCTGAAATTGTATTCGATGGCAGGAGCAAAACTGATTTGCTCGGAAGAGGGAAAGCCGACCGAAGCGGTGGCGCCGGTGGAGGTGGTACCGAGAGTGCCGTAGAATTGGGTTTGGTCGGTGTGAGTATAGACGTTGTCTAGAGCGAGGACCCAGTTTTGGGAGAGGGCGAGCTCGAAGCTGATGATTCCTTGAAAGCTATTGCCGGGAAGGACGCGGCCATTGGTGCCAGAGCCACCACCGTAGGCATTGTAGTTGTGTACGTGGACGGGAGAGTTAATGGTATAGATACCGGTGTAGGTAGTGCTCAAACAGCAATGCCCAATTAAATAATAAACTTTGTAGAGGACGAGACCGAAGGCAGAACCAAATGTGCCATATCCTGTTTGATCGGTAAGGAGTTTGCTGGAACTGAGATTTTGAAAGGCTCCGGTGGGGAAAGTTTCTCGCACGATGAATTTGATGCCGGGGAAGTAAGGGGTGGCATTTGGGTCAAGAAGTTGAAAGTCGAGAGCGATGGGGAGATCGCCGACGCCTCCGCCGTTTTGACCGCCGCTCGTATTGTAGAAAAATTGAGGGACGACGTTGAGATCGAACCACGAAGTGAGACCAAAGTAGAAGAAGAATTGCGGATTGAAAGAGAAGTAATTGTTGTTGTAGGGAACCGAATTCCAATTGGAATTGTATGTGCCGATGTCGGTGGGACAAAAGATATAAGACTCCACTTCAAAATTTCCGTAGGGGACGACAGCTCCAAAGGGAGCGATGAGTGGACCGGTGAGCCAAGGAGAAAAGGCTCCGTTGGGATGAGCTGTACTCTTAAAAAGATCCATACCCGTTGCGCAAAGAAAGGATGAGGAAAGGAGAAAGAAGAGAAGTTTCCTCATGGGGTACTCATTTGATCAGGTCTCCGGAAACCCGGTCCTTTAGGGCCGGGTAATTCACATCATCGAGAGTTAAATTGATGCGAAGGACGTTGATGCGGGGTTCACCGAGGAAGCCGAATATCCGTTTTTCGGTGTATTTGTGAATGAGGGATTTCACTTGATCTTGCGAAAGGCCGCGGGCGCTGGCGATGCGGGGCATTTGAAGGAGGGCGTTTGCGACGCTGATGTGGGGATCGAGGCCGCTAGCTGAGGCGGTCACTGCATCGGTCGGAATGAGGGTATCGGATCTGAGGTTGTTTTCAGAGCGGTAGGCGGCAGTGCGCTGGGTGACGGTGTCGATGAGTTTTTTCGAAGTGGGGCCGAGGTTGCTACCTGAGGAGCTGGTCGCATCGTAGCCCTTGTCGCCGGCGCTCGAGGGGCGAGGATGGAAATATTTAGGTTGGGTGAAATTTTGAGCGATCCATTCCGAGCCGATCACTTTTCCGGTTGCATTCAGGAGGAGAGATCCATTGGCTTCTCGGTGAAAGAAGATCTGACCGACACCGACCATGAAGAGGGGGTAGAGAATGCCGAGCAAGAGGGTGAAAACGGCGAGGAGAAGAGCAGCGGGTTTGAGAGTGCGAAAAAAGATCATAGCGGAACTCCGAGAGCAATGAGGGCGAGGTCGATGAGTTTAATGCCGATGAAGGGAAGAAGGATGCCGCCGAGGCCGTAGACAATCAGGTTGCGGCGCAAAATGACGATGGCTCGTTGTGGCAGGAATTTGACTCCGCGGAATGCGAGCGGAATGAGAATGGGGATGATGATGGCGTTGAAGATAACGGCGCTTAAAACGGCGCTTTGTGGAGTCACGAGATTCATGATATTCAAGATACGCATCGAGGGAAAGAACGGCATGAAGATAGCGGGGACAATCGCGAAGTATTTGGCGACGTCGTTGGCGACTGAAAAAGCGGTGAGCGCGCCTCGCGTCATGAGCATCTGTTTGCCGATTTCAATGATCTCAAAGAGTTTGGTCGGATGAGAGTCGAGGTCGATCATATTTCCCGCCTCTTTGGCCGCTTGCGTGCCTGAATTCATGGCGACGCCTACATCGGCATGTGCAAGAGCTGGCGCATCGTTTACTCCATCGCCAGTCATAGCGACGAGATGCCCCTCTGCTTGCATTTTTTTGACCATTTCTAATTTTTGTTCGGGCGACACTTCTGCGAGAAAATCGTCGACGCCAGCCTCTTTGGCAATAGTTGCAGCAGTGATGGGGTTATCTCCTGTCATCATCACCGTTCGAATGCCCATGGCTCGGAAACGGGTAAAGAGTTGTGAGAGTCCCTCTTTTACTTTGTCTTTGAGCAAGATGACGCCGAGCACTTGCTGCTTGTCGCAGACGATGAGAGGAGTCCCCCCTTCTTCGGCGTAGCTTTTAACCGCTTGAGCCATTTCAGAGGGAAGAGGAGAACCGGTGAATTTTTCCACTGCGTCGCGAGATCCTTTCCGAAACGACTTATTTCCTATATCTGCTCCACTCATCCTGGTTTGCGCAGTGAAGGGAATAAAATGGAGATCCGAGGGAGTTGGAGGTAGATGACTCGGATAGTGAGTTTTGAGGTATTCGACAATGCTCCTTCCCTCATCGGTTTGATCTTGTAGGGAAGAGAGATAAGCTGCCTGGACGAAATCGCTCTCCGATATGCCAGGGGCAATTGTGACATCAGAGGCATGCCTGTGACCGATGGTAATGGTCCCCGTTTTGTCGATTAAAATGAGATCGACGTCCCCTGCGACCTCTACTGCCTGGCCGCTCATAGCGAGGACGTTTTTTGTCATCAGACGGTTGATCCCTGCAATTCCAATCGCGCTGAGAAGACCTGCGATAGTGGTGGGAATCAAGCAAATGAGCAAGGCGACGAGCATCGTCACTGAGAAATCGATCTGAAAATAGCGGGCGCAGACTTCCATCGAAACCACGACGACGAGGAAGATAATGGTCAATCCCGAGAGAAGAATGGTAAGGGCAATTTCATTGAGCGATTTTTTTCGTTTCGCGTTTTCAATCAGGTCGATCATTCGATCGAGGAAACCGTGACCTGCTTCTGAGGAAATTTGGATGAGAAGTTCATCAGAGATCAATTTGGTTCCTCCAGTCACTGAGCTGTGATCAGTGCCGGCTCCTCGAATGACAGGCGCTGATTCTCCTGTGATGGCTGATTCATCGACCGAGGCCATCCCTTCGATGATTTCGCCATCGCCAGGAATGATTTCTCCAGCGGATACTTTGACTACATCGCCCTTTTTGAGCTCCTTCCAATTGACTGTCCGATAAGTTCCATTTTTTTCGCGCAACTGGGCCATCGTTTCTACGCGCCCTTTGCGAAGCGATTCAGCTTGTCGCTCATTGCGCGCTTCAGCCATCGATTCGGCAAAGTTGGCAAAGAGCACCGTCAGCCACAGCCAAATGGATACTTGAGCATAAAAAGAAGCATGAGCTTTCACGAGGAAGAGCCATTCGGTTGTCGTGATCACGGCCCCTATTTCGGTGATGAACATCACCGGATTGTGCCATAGAGAGAGAGGGTTTAATTTCTTGAGAGATTGCCAAAAGATATTCAAAATAGCTCTCCTCTCAATAAGAAGAATTGTTCAACGATCGGTCCCAATGTCAAAGCGGGTAAGAAATTCAAAGCGCCCAGCAAGAGAATCACGCCCAGCAAGAGTGAAATGAACACAACGCTCGCTACAGGAAAGGAGCCGGCGCTCTGTGGATGAATTTTCTTTTCGACGAAAGATCCAGCCAACGCGATCACAGGAGCCATGAATAAAAACCTTCCCAAAAACATGGCGATGGTCATGGTCACATTGTAAGGGATTGTATTGCCTGATAAGCCGGCAAAGGCACTTCCGTTATTGGCTGCACAGGAGCTATAAGCATAGAGAATTTCCGTGAATCCATGAGGTCCACTATTTCCCAATCCCTTCAAGCCCCAAGCGCTCACACACGCCCACGAAGTGAAGATGAGGACGAGCAAAACATAGGACAAGTTCGCAAGAAGAATCATTTTAATATCGAACGCTTCAATCTTTTTGCCTAAGTATTCTGGTGTGCGGCCGATGATCAAGCCGGCGATGAAAATCGAAAGGAGGATGAAAACAAGAACGCTGTAGAGTCCAGCTCCTACTCCACCGATGATCGTCTCGCTGAGTTGCATGTTCAAGAGGGGGATGAAACCGCCGAGAGGAATGAATGAGTCATGCATGCAATTCACAGCTCCACAAGAAGTGACTGTCGTCGTGCAGGCAAATAAAGCCGAGCTGAACAGACCAAAGCGCTGCTCTTTTCCCTCCCAGTTGCCTCCGGTAAGGCCCATCTTCAGGAGCTCTGGATTTCCATGCACTTCAAAGTAGGCGCAAAGGAGGACGCCCACGACATATACGCCGAGAAGCGATACTAAGATGCACCAACTGTGTTTGGTGTCTCCAATCGTTTTTCCATAGTAATAGATCAGAGAAGCGGAGATGAGAAAGATGAGGATATATTGCAAAAAGTTGCTCAAAGGCGTTGGATTTTCATATGGATGCGAGGAATTGGCATTGAAAAATCCCCCGCCATTCGTCCCTAGCAATTTGATCGCTTCCTGAGAGGCAATGGGCCCTTGCGGAAGGGTTTGAATCGCTCCTTCCAGCGTCTCTGCTTGCACATAAGCATTCAAGTTTTGAGGAACTCCTTCCCAGAGGAAAAAGGCCGATGCCAAAATAGAGACAGGGAGTAAAAAATAGAGAGTAATGCGAACTACGTCGACCCAAAAATTACCGAGCGTTTTCTTCTGCTTTCGAGCAATGCCTCGAACCAATGCTGCGGCAGCTGCAATTCCCACGGCGGCAGAAGCGAAGTTTTGCACCGCTAAAGCAGCCATTTGAGAAAAATAAGACATTGTCGATTCGCCGCTGTAATTTTGCCAGTTGGTGTTGGTCATGAAGCTCACTGATGTATGGAGATTCAAATCCCACGAAAGGGCGGCTAATTTTTGTGGATTGAAGGGGAGGTAATATTGCAACGAGAGCAATAGAACTGTGAAGAGAACAGAGACAATGCTAAAGCCCAGGATGCAAGCGAGGTACTCTTTCCAATCTTGCTCTTCTCCCTCTATTTTGCAGAGGCGATAGATCGTCCGCTCTACCGGTTTCAATACTCGATCCAAAAAGGTGTGGTCGCTCTGATTAAGAACTTTTTTAAAATAAAGCCCCACTGGCTTCGTTAGAAGCAGGATGATCGCGAGGAATAATCCCAATTGGATTAAGTCGAGGACTTCTACCATCAAAAGCGCTCCGGCCAAAGAATTGTGGCAAAGAGGTAAATCACGAGGACAGCCGATATGAATAATAGAAGCATCTGGAAAATGTGCATTCCTCCACTTCTAATCCATTAAAATTATTTTGACAACACTTTTTCCTTTCGAGTTTTCGAGGTAGAAACTATTCTGAAATTATGCGAATGCCAAGACCTAGAGCCATTTCCTTTACCCCCTTTTGGAGCGAGCTGCAAGGGTACGGGCTATCGGCTTTGCGACAAGATGCTCTGGCGGCTCTTTCAGTGGCACTGCTGACGATTCCTCAGTCGATCGCTTATTCTCTTTTGGCGGGACTCCCTCCGACGGCCGGCTTGTATTCGGCGATTTTTGGAACCATTTTTACCTCGGCGTTGGGCTCGTCTAGACATCTCATTTCAGGCTCGAGCACCGGCGTTGCCATTTTGATCCAAACTTCGATCGCCGACGTATTATACAACTCCTTTGAAACGGTGACGGGGCCAGCGCGAGAGGCAGTGGTGATCCATCTTTTGACGCAGATCGTCATCATCATGGGGATCATTCAAATCGCCGCCGCGTTTTTCAACGTGAGCAAGCTTCTTCAATTCGTCAGCCGTCCCGTGATGCTGGGTTACTTTGCTGGAATTACGATCGCTATTGCCGTTGCGCAGTTTTTCTATTTCTTTGGGGTGCCACTGCCGACGGGTGGCGAACCAATTTTCTATAAGGCGAGCTACTTCTGTTCTCATTTGCTCGAGACTAATCCCGCTTCCTTGGCGGTTGGCCTTGTGACTCTGGCAGTGCTCCTCGTCTTTCGACGGAAACTAAAAAATTGGCCGGACGCCCTTTTTGCCCTGATGGCAGGTATTCTTTTGTCCGATCTCTTTTATCTCTGGAAGATCGGCCCTAAAATTGCCACCCTCGCCGATTTCAGCCAAGTCGCCCAACCGATTCCGGAGCTCACCTTTCCTTGGATCGACTTCAAGATCATCAATCGGATTTTCCCGTCGGCTGTCGCGATTGCTTTCCTTGCTATTTTAGAAGTGTTTTCCATTTCGCGCACCTTTGGGGCAAAGAGCGGACAGTCGGTGCAGGCGAACCAAGATATCTTTGGTTTGGGAGTGGGCAATACCATCCTTTCCTTTCTCGTCGGCGCTCTTCCCTGCTCGGGAAGCGCTACTCGCACCGCTCTCAATTTCCGGATGAATGGTCAAACGAGGCTCGCTCCCATCCTCTCGGGCGTTTTTACCGCCGTCATCGTTTATTTTTGCTGGCCCCTCGTCAGTCATATTCCGCTCGCAGCTCTGGCTGCTCTTTTGATTGCGACAGTTCCCACTCTGACCAATTTCCAAGAGGTTAAGCTCTCCTTCCGCGCTACGCGAGAAGATGCGTGGGTCTTTCTCGTCACCTTTTTCTCGTGCTTGATCTTTAGCCTCGACGTCGCCTTCTTCATCGGCATTGCAATTTCGATTGCGACCTACCTGAAGAAATCGTCGGAGCCTCATCTCGTTGAGTATGCATTTAATTCAAAAGGGCGTCTTGTCATCATCAATGCAAAAGAGGAAACTCACAGGAAAGTGCGGATCATCGGCATTGGAGGAGAACTCTATTTCGCAGCGGCCGATTTCTTTGAAAATGCGATGTCTTCTTTGCTTGAAGATCCCAATGTCGAAGCGATTATTTTACGACTCAACAACGTCCATCACATGGATGCTTCGATGTGCCTCGCAATCATCCATGTCCAAGAAACGATCCGCTACAAGAACCGCCACTTCATTATTTCAGGCCTAACGGAAGAGGTGTGGCATGTCTTTCACCGCGCTGGTTTAGTCAAGCAAATCGGCCTAGACAATCTTTACTTTACCGATGAGAGCAATCCCCAATTTTCCACCTGGAAAGCCTGTCTTCGTGCTCAAGAACTTATTCATAAAAAATTATGATGTTTGTAAAATATTTAAGAAATGATCTATCTTTTTTTCCGCCTTACAAACCCAAGGAGGCCTATTATGCAAACCAACTTTATCGAACGAAACCTTCAAAGCGTTCAAAATTATTTTTATCCCAGCGAAAATTTTTCTAAGGAGCATCCGATTCTTTCCCGCGTTGGTCTAATCCCCGCCGCGATTATCGACCATGGAGCGGAAAACATTAAGCGTTTGATCGGCGTCGTACAACACGTAGTCATGGCAGTCTTTAACCTGTTAGGAGTTTTCTTTAATCCTCATGAGTATTCCCTCGAGGATGCAGGCCGCTCTTTAGGTAATGCATTGATCAGTGCGGTTCTTCTCGTTGCACTCCCGTTGACTTCTCTCGTCAAGTTTTGCCTAAATATGTATGATGTTGAAGAGGCTTCATCGGTTGGGCGCATTTTCTTAGCAAACCCCGTTTATCGCCGTGTTGATATTCTTGCCCAGAGCTAATATTCCGTGCAGCGTCCCTTACTGATCAGTTATTTTACTCGAGGGACGCTCTATGAGAAAGATGCTCAAGAGCTTCTTCACTCCTGCCATCGTCATGGAGTGGAGATTGATTTAGAGCCGGTCGATTCCCTCGGTTCTTGGGATCGAAATTGCTGCTACAAACCCACCTTTATCCTCCGTAAGCTCCGTCAGCACCAGAGACCTGTCGTCTGGGTCGACGCCGACGCTCTCCTCCTCCAAAAGCCCTCCCTCTTCGATACTCTCACCTGCGACCTCGCCGTCCGGATCTGCCCCGATCGCGATCCCTCTGATCCTGGTAAAGTCCTTACTGGAACTGTTTATGTTGCTCCCACAGAGGCCGGTATAAACCTCCTCCAAACCTGGATCGAAGTGTGTGAAGAGGCTCTGGCCTCTCGTGCCCCTGGTCAAGAGGTATGGGATCAGATTTGCCTCCGGGCCATCCTCCAACACCTCAAACCGGCAGGTACTATCGTATCGCTTCCCATTCCCTATTGCGCAGTCTCCGATGCGCCCGAAGATCAGCCCTCCAAAAAAAAATGGGTGATCGTCCATCATCAAGCTTCGCGTCTCTATAAGAAGTTCATCAATGGAGAAGTGAGCCCTTTTCTGAGCGGGCTCTCAGCGGAAGAGTTGCGGGAATTACGACCGAAAGTTGAATAAATCGAAAAAATTCACCACATGCCGTGGTATTTATCGGGGATCGCCGGGTCGTATTTGTAGAGTTTACCTTCGTATTCGACGGTGCGATAGACCCACTCTTCGCTGTTTTCGCGGAGGAGACGGTCGCACCCCATGAGAAAACCTTTGACAAAGCCGTAACGGTGGATGGCGAGGCGCATGTATTGAGAGCTGGAGGGCCGGAAGTGGCTGCGGGGGCCGTCAACGGGAGAGATGACGTTTTGATGAAAGTTGATGATCGCGTCGGCGATGCGGGTTGCGAGAGTGGGCGGGGGAGTGACTTCGATGGGAGGTGGAGGGCGGAGGTTGCTATCTTTGCCCCACGGCTCTTGGTAGAGAGGTCGGGAGATGAGAGCGAAGGGGAGAAGGAGGATGATGAGTTTAAAAGCCATATTGAATCATCAGGATGGGAAATAGTTTGGTTTCGTTGAGGACGTTGGAGGCTGCCTTCTCATAGACCCGTTCGTTGTAGTATTTGGCCTCTTCGCCAGCACCGTAAATGCCTCCAAAGTACCAACCGGCTTCAAAGCCAGTGGTGATGATGCCCGCCGCGATGTGGTCGTGGATGAAGAATTCAACAGCGGCCGCGATGAAGAGGCCATTGAGGAGAAAGGCAGTGAGAGCTGACTTTCCCTGGCCAATGTATAGGTAGCCAGCTCCTGGTAAGAGGGCATTGAGAGTCTGGGCTGTGGCGACCGATTTTTTTTTTTCGTAATAGGTATCGAGAAGGTAATCGAGGCAAGGGGTCTTTGGCTCTAAGGCGGCATAGCATTTGACCGCGCCGAGATCTCCTTCGCGGATGGCGCGAGAGACTTGAAGCTTCTCGGCTGTTTCAGGATAGGTCTTTTGGATCAATTCGAGGACTCTCTCTTGCTTGTCGAAACACTCCATCTCTCGATAACATTCGTAGAGGATGACGAGGAGATCTCGATAGGCGGGAAAGGTCTTGTCGACGTGGGAGAGGCCGCTCCGTTCAAACTCACAGACCGCTTCGTCGTAGTGCTTCGCAAAGAAATAGCAGAGCAAGATGTCATACTGGATTTCGAGCTTGCGGTTGACGTCTGTTTTGGGGACGAGGATTTCAGCTCTTTTATAGGTTGAGACAGCGCGGTAGAGATCGAGCTCGCACGCAAAGGCGAGAGCGATGATCATTTCGCGGCCCCAGTCGGTCATCCGTTCAACGGGACTCAGTGGAGTAAAGGCGCTTTGGAGCGAGTGAAAATGTTGGTCTTGGACTTGGTAGTCGACCTTGGGATTGATCTGATCGGGGACGCGGTAGCAGGCGCCGGCGAGCAATAGAAGTAGTAGCGTAAGGAATTTATTCATCGTCGACGGTTTTGATGAGTTCCATGGCCTCGTCGTAGGCGTGCTCGAGGTAGGGAGTTCCTGTTTGCTCGCGGAAAAACTCCTCTTGAGCATGCGTAATGTTGCGGACGTCGTCGAGTGAATTGACGATGTGGGGCCTTAGGAAGATGACGATGTTGGTGTTGCTGATGGTGGTGTTGTCTTGCGAGAAGGCAGCTCCGATGAGAGGGAGACCGCCGAGGCAAGGAATGCCTGTTTTGACGCGGACATTCGAATTGTTGACCATGCCGCTCAAGATGAGGAAGTGGTTATCGGGGACGTGGACGGTCGTCTGCATGGTAGTTTTGCTCGTCGTAATGCCATTGATGGCAGTGGGTACGCCGGTTGCACTAAAGGTGATTTGGTTTTGGCTGGCCGTCGTTTCGGTTGAGGTTTGATCAAGGGCAATTTCAAGGGTGACAATATCGGAATTGCCGAGGACGGGGGTGATGGTGAGATTGGTGCCGATGTCTCGGTATTCAATGTTGGTCGTACCGATGGTGCCGCCGTTGGCGTTGACGCTCGAGTTCGAGACAAAGGAACCGGCAAATGGGATATTGGCGCCGCTAAAGATCGAGGAGGTGCGCCCATCTTGCGTGAGGATTTTCGGTGTCATCATGATGGTTGCTTCGGCATCTTGCTGCAGGGCTGCGAGCAGAGAGCCCAAAGTGACATACGTGTCGCCGCCGTAGCGGATCACTTCGCCGATGATGCCGAGGTCGAAGCCAGGTCCTAAAATATTGACGTCGGAAGTCGTGGGAGGCGTCGTTCCATTCACGTTGGCGAGGCCTGCGTTGAGCGGATCCGATGATGTTCCTCCTGAGGCGGCTCCTGAGGCGGCGCTCGAGGGAATGAGGTTATTCATCGTTCCGGAGAAGACGTTTTTATACTGGAATTTTGAACCCCACTCGAGGCCGAATGTCAAGGCGTTAGTCAAGCTCGTTTGGAGGACGAGCATCTCAATGAAGACTTGTTTGAGCGGGATGTCGAGATTCTTGACCAGTTCTCGTAGGCGGGTCAGCGTCTCTTGATCACCCGAGCAGAGGAGAGAGTTGGTCACTTCAAGCCATTGGATCGAATTGATCGAATTGAGTAGATTTTGGTTCACAGACGCATTCGAGAGCATCAGGTCTTTAGCGATTTGCCGCATCGCGCCTTGGATCTCATCGCCTTTGTGAAATTGGAGTTTGTAGACCAGGAAGCTTGTGTTGTCGATCGCTTGGATCGAAGGTTCTTGTGGTCCTCCAGCGATGCCACCTGTCGAGGGCAAGTTCGCAGGGATATCAAATCCTTTGAGAAGTTCTTTGATCTGGTCGAGCGATTTTTGATTGCCTGTGAAGATGAGCGATTGGGTTGATTCAACCCAGCGCATCGAGGCGACCGACTGGAAAAAGTCAGGATCGGAGAGGCCGGAGCTCTTGAGGTTCTCAGCGAAATCAGCCATGAGCCGTTCGAGCTCTTGGCCCGACACGGATTGGGGTTTATAAACAAAGAAATTGTTAGCCCCCCCAGCCGTGATAGCCACAGGAGGCACTTCGACAGGAAGCGCGAGACCTTCTACGTCGAATTTATCGACTAGCGTCTGTACTTTAGCCAGCGATTCTTCAGATCCGGTGAAGAGGAGCGAATTGGTCTCTTTTACATACTTCATGCTGTTGAGCGTCGCTAAAAATTCTTTGTCGCTTGTCCCCGATTTTTTTAAATCGATGGAAAGACCGCGGAGCGATGTCATGATTTGGCTGCCGCTAGCGTGTTTCAACTTGTAAAGGAGGAAGGAGGTCTTTCCAATTTGGTGGATCGGCTTGGATGAAGCGACATCGACTTCGGCGATCATTATTTTGAGTTTGGCCAGGGCATCGGGATTGCCGGTGAAGACGAGAGAATTGGTCGACTCGATGTACTTGGCCGAGTCAATGGCCGCGAGGAGCGACGGATCGGATAGTTTTGATTTTCGAAGGTTTTGTGCAATGTCTTGGAGCGATTTTTCGATGTTGCTTGCCGAAGTATACTTCGGCTTATACATAAAGAAAGTGCTATTGACCGGTCCCCGCGCATTTCCTGGGTTGTCGTACTTGGCGATAAGGTCCTTCACCTCTTCAATCGCTTGGGGATCTCCTGTTAAGAGAAGAGAGTTGGTCTCCTTCACGTAGCGCATGTTCTCGATCACCTCGAGGAGGCGAGAGTCTTTGAGGCCGCTATTTTTGAAATTCTTGGCAAGAGAGTCCAAATCTTCTTCGATCACTTCTCCTGAGGCGTGTTGGAGTTTATAGATGAAATAGCCCGATTTTGTCGTCGCTGGTACATCGAGCGTAGCGAGAAGGTCTTCTACTTTTTTAAGAGAAGAAGGATCTCCGGTGAATAAGAAAGAATTGGTCGACTTGACCCACTTCATGCTGTCGATCGTTCGGAGAAGTTGAGGATCGCCCAAGTGATTTGCTTTCAAATTGTCAGCGACATCTTTGATTAAACTCTCAAGTCGGTCGCCTTTTTGGTACTTGGGCTTATAGATGAAGAATTGGCTTCCTGCCATCGCCTTAGCCGATCCTCCTCCATCGAGAGAAGGGAGAATATCTTGGAGGCGCTTCAGCGCAGCATCAGGCCCAATGAAAATGATCGAGTTCGTATCGCTGACGTACTTCATTCCGCTGATCGTTTCGACCAGTCCGTCATCTTTTCCATTCGTTTTTTCGAGGTCCGAGGCCAAATTCTTGAGCGACGTTTCGAGTTGGGAATAAGGAACGACTTGGATTTGGTAGATATAAAAACCATTTTTGCCTCGCTCTTTGCCCGAATCGATGGTCGCTAAAAATTCTTTCACGCGAGCAAACGTCCGCTCTTCTCCAGAGAATGTGATTGTCTGAGTAGCGCTGTTGACTTTAGCGCTTTCTAGAGTCTCGATCAATGCGTGATCGGCGCCCTTGGTTTTCTGCAGATTGACTGCCATCTCTTTGACAGCGACATCGATTTCTTTGGCTGAGCGAGAGACAGGTTTATAGACGAAGAAATTGCCTTTTTCTCCTCCCGTTCCCCCAGTCGAATCCAGCCCTGCGATAAAGCCCTTTACCTGGTTTACTGTTTCTTGCGAGCCGACGATCAAGATGGAGTTGGTTTCTCGAATCCACTTTGCGTTGTCGATCGCGTCGATCAGATCGGGTTGTGGATGACCCGTTTTTTCTAAATTATCGGCAATGCTGCTCAATCCTTTGAGCACTTCGTCTCCGCTTCGATTGGCTAGTTTGTAGATGAAAATATCTCCAGTTCCTAGCTTTCGCCCTGGCCCAGCTAGCGGCGTTTTGGGTGGGACGTCCAAATTGCTCAACACTTTGCTCGCTTGATCGGCGAGTTCTGGAGTTGAAACGATAAAAATTGTGTTCGAAAGAGCTGCAGGCACGAGGAGAAAAGGATTTCCCTGGGCCATCGGTTGCATTAACTGCATCGCGATTTCAACCAGGTAAGTAGGCTGGTTGTTCTTCGCCTCAAAACTTAGGATTTGAAGGGGAGTATGAGGAGAGTCCAAGTTCTCGATCAAATTGGCAATCTTATCGACATTCGTCCGGACATCGGTCAAGATCACTTGGCGCGTCTCAGGCGACACTTCCAAAATAGCCGATTGCGAAATCATGGGGCGGACAATGGCAGCGATTGAGTCAGGTTTCGCATTTTTCATGCGGAAAATGCGAGTGACAATCGGAGATTTTCCCTCTTTTTGTCCGTCAGTGACAATCGTTGCTACCTGTCTCACATCGCCGCTCGTGTGGATCACTAAGTTGTTATCCTGCTCAAGCAGCTGCAAACCATGAATGCGCAAGATTTGCACGAGAGTGGACATCACATTTTCTGGTGTGATGGGACCTTCGGAAACAACTGTTACGGTAAAATCAAGTTCTTCTGCGTTGAAGATAAAGTTGACGTTGCAGATTTTGCTGGCAAAACGGATGTATTCCACGATCGGTACAGTATTGTAATTGATCGTAAATCCATCTTTCGGCCCTTCCTCGGGTAGAAGCGAGGCGAAAGGGGAGAAGAGAAGAGTGAGTAAACAGAGCCAGCAGCGCATCAACGTCTTGTAGTCGACCTGCCTTCATCGTACTTCACCCTTCATATAATTTCAATCAAAGGAACAATTTTAAATGAAAGTGCAGAACGCAGAGTGCAGAATGCAGAACTCTCAGTGGGGATGCTGCCCCAGCATAGAACTGCAAGTTCTGCATTCTGCACTCTGCGTTCTGCATTAGAAGATGCGGTGTATGGAGAGGACCGCGGAAGCGCGGTTTGGAGACGAGATTTGCTCGAGGATTTGCTCGGCTTGAGGCTGAGGAGAGAGAAGAAGTGGAAGTTCGTCTGGTTTTTGCGATGAGGTTGTGAGAAGGAGTGTGTCGCCGGAATTCCAGTTATCGGCTGTTTCGAGGAGATTGATTTGCGGTTGGGAGCCAAGCGGAGGATTGGGCGTAGAAAGTATGCGCACTTTCTTGCTCCCTTCGGGAATGTGCCAGAGAGAGGAGTAACCGCACGAGACGAACGTGAGGTTGTCTTTTTCAGAATTGAGGAGGAGCAGCGCGAGCCCAAACTTTTGTCGCATGGGATCTTCGAAAAGAGCGTGATTGAGGCCGCTGAGCATCTTGATCGGATGGAGATCTTTTTTGCTGGTGTGGAAGGAATATTCGACGGCCATGCGCATCATTCCGCGGAGGATCGAGCTGTGAAGAAGGGAGGCCACGCCTCCTTCGAGCGGCTCAGCGAGGACGATGGCAAAGCGATTTTCTGGAAGGGAAAAAAAATCGAGGTAGAGGCTCCCTCCTTTTTGGATAGCGAGGCCGAGTTCCACGGGAGGCCAGCGGGGGATTTTTTGCGGAGTGAGGATGGTGCGGGTGTACTGGATCATGTCGAGCACTTCAGCGGAGATATCTTCTTTGTTCTCTTCTGGGTGAGTTTCGAGCGATTTGAGGTATTGAGAGATCTCGGTGATGAAATCGACGATGTCTTGGAAGCGGTGGAGAGGATTAGGTTGGAGCGCTTTTTCGATGATGGGGCGGAGCTGTTTGGGAAGAAGAGCGAGGTGGATGATGCCGTGGCTGAGGCGGCCGAGGATCAGTTCATAGGCAATGACCCCAAGCGAGTAGATATCGGAGGCATAGGTGACTGAAAGAGGATTTTCTTTTTGCTCAGGACTCATGTAGATGGGAGTGCCCATCATGCGCCGCGTTTTAGAGGCGGTTTCGGGAAGGCTCTCACTTTGGAGCTGGGCGATGCCAAAGTCGATCACTTTGATGTCGCCGCTTTCGGTGATCAGGATGTTTTCCGGCTTCAGGT
Organism: Verrucomicrobiota bacterium; assembly: GCA_028873375.1. GTDB lineage: Bacteria > Chlamydiota > Chlamydiia > Chlamydiales > SM23-39 > CAITMJ01. Next base: position 4,340 of record JAGWKU010000005.1, on the reverse strand, counting down.
CGCGGTGGATGACGCCGTGGGTATGAAGATGGCAAAGGGCATAGGCGACTTGCAGGATGATTTCGAGGGCGCGCCGTTGAGAGAGCGATTTTTGCTGGATGAATTGGCGCAGGGAAATGCCCTGGATAAATTCCATTGCAATGTAGAGCCCTTTTTCCCACGTTCCCTGGCCGTAGAGCTTAACGATGTTGGGATGATTGGTCATCGCGATGATGTGCGCTTCGCGAAGGAACCGACCGGCCATTTCTTGGTTGGCGGTATAGCGGGGGGAGAGAACTTTGATGGCGATGGGTTGGTTAGTCCCTGGATGAAAGCCGAGGTAGAGATAACTCATCCCTCCCTTGTTGAGAAGGCTTTCGATTTTGTAGGGGCCAATTTTTTGAGGCAAGGGGGTGGGCGCTCTCTCACTAGAAGTGAGATCTGGCTGGGTAGTTTGTTTGTGAAAATCCTCGCGCATGCCTGTTACCAGAGCCAATTGGCGCTTCGGAATTTATCAGGCCTCTGAAAACCCGGTCCTTTAGGGCCGGGTAATTCACATCCAAATTTGGGAGGAGTTCGAAACTCCTCCCAAATCATTCCCCGTCCTTTAGGGCGGGGTTCATCCAATGTCGAGGATTCGAATTCCAAGCGTTTCGCCGAGGTGAACAAGTTCCGCACGGCCGACGAGTTGCCCGTTGACCGTTAGATGGACGCCTTGATCAGGGTGGATCGGCAGCTCAATCAGATTGCCAGGGGAAAGCTCTGTCAGTTTGCCGAGTGTCATTTTGAGGCGGGCGAGCTCCACGGTCACAAAGACAGGCGTTTCCTTGATCGACATCACTTCTCCCTCTTCGGGGGGGAACGACTCAGTCGGTCCAGAAAATGGTTGCTCAGATGGCTCGGGAGGGACTGATTTCTCCATTTCTTCCTCGTAAATTCCAGCATAATCGAGAAGCTGGATTTTATTCTGCTTGATTTTCACCTGGAAGAGCGGCGTGGCTCCTAGAGTCAAGGAAGCAACCCCGGTCCCTTTGCGTGCGTCATACCCCCCGCTATCGAGGAGAACAACGTCGCCTCCTGTGAGTTTTTCCCACTCGGTTTTCTGCAAGTGAACGGACCCCACTTTCACTCCAACGGAGAGCTCGAGACTCTCTTTCAGGCTAGGCGGGATGGCAGGCTCGGCGCTGGCGAAGTGGAGCGCCCAGCTTTTTTGGAGCGAGGGTTCGATGGCGAGACGGCCCCAGCAGGTTCGCTTGTCCATCTGGATGGCGACATCGATGCAAAAGGCATCGGTATCAGGCATCGGGGATGTTTCGCTGAGAGTGGCCGAAAGGTGCTGAAATGGCTCCATTGCCGTGGCTGCGTCTAATATTTCGAGGAGCAAAAATCGGTAAAAACCCTCGGCGAAGAGCTCAGAAGAGAGGGGTTTGAGCTTGGCGTTGCCACCCAACATCCACGAGGTGAATTTAGCTACATTTTCCTGCGACATCATCCAAAAGGCGCTGCCGTTCAAGGGCCCTACTTTCAGTGGCCAGGTGAGCACTTCATCGCCAAGTCCCTCTTTCAAATCCTCGGCTGCTCTCCAGTTGTGTCCCTTGGCTTGAATCGAGAGGTGTGGGACGCCAAAATGGGAGGCGGCGAGAGCCGAAAATCGGTCCCAATCGAACAACGGCGCATGTCCGTATAGCGGCACATGATCGTAGGCTCTTAAGTGGGCGGAGATTTTTCGGACCCAGGCGAGGGGGGCTTTATTAGACATGAAGCATTCTCATCATTTGGTCGAGTAAACAGCTCTCAATTGCCCAATCTTGAACTGAAAATTTCCTTTTTCAAAGGCTTTGAGCAAGTTGGGAACGTTTTGGTTAAACGCAGCGACTGCCTCATTTGAACCGCTCAACTCGATGTTGATCGCATCAGGGGCTGTCGCATATTTGACAATTTCGATCGTCGATCCATAAAATTTCGATTTAGAAAAAGAGCGGGCATTCAACACAATCACCGTGCGGCGCACGCCAGGCGTCGACGCCATGACCATGATTGAACCGACGAATTGATAAAAGAGGGGTACCACTTCAGGGCTTAAATAGGGAGTGGCGACCGAAACTGCCGCTGTAGCTGCTGTCTGAATTGGAAGGGGCAGAGGATGGGAAGAGGGCAATAGAAGCTCTCGCTCTTCCTCTTCTTTTTTCCCTTTCTTTCGCCCTTCTCGCTCTTCGAGTCGCTGCACTTCTCGTTCGAGTGGTTCTCCAGGCATTCTCTCGGCGCGAGAGCGGTGCCCTTTTTTCCCATCGATCACTGTCTTTTTCTCTTCTTCCTCGAGTTCTTTTCCTCGAGCGGCCAAATGAGTTCGCTCTTCTTCAGCCGACCAATAGCGGTTCGAAGGGGCCCCATCTTTGCTCTCTAACGGAGTGTGGTGAGGAGAAACAGCCGATTTTTTCTTTGCATTTTTTCCCTCTAATGACGCGAGTTTTTCTTCTTTCAACGAAGGCTGCTTCAACGGCTCATCGGGCAGTCCAACCTCTTTCCAAAATTCTTTGGAAACGGGCAAATCGAACGGCTCATCTTTTTCTGCAGATTTTTTCACCTTCACGTCGGGAGGTTCGTCATGAGACGGCGTTGGAAGGGCCTTTTTGTCTGTGAGATTGCTCTTTTCAAGAGGGCGGTGAAATTGTGTCTCAAAGGGAGAGGGGGCGCGAGGACGGGGAGCGATCTCCTCTTCTACATCATCCATCAGCCGCTTGAATTTATCTCGTTGCTGTTTGGCCTGTTCGTCGGGATCTACTTCTCCCACCTTTTCGATCCGCTGTGACTCCTCTCTTTGGACTTTTGAAGAAGAGCGAGTAGGATCCGATTCTGGGGAAGAGGAACCTGAAATTCGATTTGTAGTCATACCTTTAAGCTTAGACAGAAATGCTGAGGAAGTCAAATGTAAAGGGAGAACTGCCAGTTCCCCATTTATTCTTTTTTCTTCCGCTCCCGCTGCGCCTCTTTTTTCCGGAGCGAGTGGGTGGCCGAGCCTTGCTCGTCGTGCTCCACCGCCTCTTTTTGCTCGACCCAGTAGCGCACCTCTTTTTCCCACTCGCCTTTGTGGATCTCCATCTTCTCGAGATCTTTTTTCCGTTGGAACAGCTCATCGGTTGCGAGATCTACTTGTTTTTGAGAGAGATCGACCTGTTTTTGCTGTTCTTTCACTTTTTTTTCTCGGTCGGCTAATTTCTCGTCGACCGTTTTAAGATAGGTTTTCATCTGCTGGATTTTATCCGATGTGGTCCCTGCATCGGTCTTTTCTCGGAGCTGTTCGAGCTTTGCGATCCGGTGCTTCAGCACCTTGTCTCGCTCTACCGTCGCTTCATAGAGCTTTTCATACGCTTTCTCGAGGAGTTTTTTCTTCTCTTCAAGCGTCTTGAGAGCTTGATCAAAACGGTTCTTTTTGATCAGCATCAACTGTTCAAGAGGGTAGTTCAACGGATTGTCCATGGGTCCCTAAAATACTGCACAGATTAAATTTTAGCTAATTTTAAATTATTTTAGTACTTGCAGTTATCTTTTTCGTTTCTTTATAATCTACCTAATTTCATTGAACAGATAACCAGGAGATTTTTATGTCAACGATGTCCTCAGGTATGCCAGACGCAACTCGCAACTCTAGTACCGAAGCTCTTCGAGCGCAGCAACAAGTTGATCAACCAGTAACCGAACGCACTGTTTCAAAAACGACAGTCAACCCGACTGCGAGAGGGGTTAAGGTGCGAACAGAATCTGGTGCAGGCTCTTCTCGACGAGCCGACGAGCCTAAAGTGGGAACTCTGTGGTGTGGTTGCCGTTGCCGCAACGTCGTTCAAATCACCTTGGCAGTGTTTGCCGTTGCCGCAATTGTCGCTGCAGCCCTCGCATTCTTCGGGGCGATCAGCGTAGGAACTCTCTACATCCCACTTCTCCTTGGAGGAGCGATGGGTGGTGGCGTGCTGCTCCAGATGTTAGCCCAGGCGATCGATAAGGCTCTAGAGCCTTCGGACCGTCCGCAGATCGGCAGCGCCTCTCGTTTAGCAGAGTAATTTAAAATTATTTTTTACACTCTTTAACCCCCTCAATCTGAGGGGGTTTCTGTTTTATATTAAAATAATAATATGATATTTAATTAAAATCAATTTTGTGTTATAATCTACATGTTTTTAATAACAAACTAAAAAGAGGTTTTACATGTCTTCAGAATTAAACATGTCTACAGAATTAAGACCAATCGTGTCCCAAAATTCTTGTGGCACATACGAGTGCGGTGACCTGCCCACTCCAGGTGAAATGAAGAGCTCCAGTGGCAAGTGTTTTAAAGTCACTGCTAAAGGTGTATTGACGACTCTTGC
>JAGWKU010000086.1 GCA_028873375.1 Verrucomicrobiota bacterium | reverse complement strand
CGATCACTTCATCGATGCCGAATTGTTTGAGGAGCTTTTCTTTGAGGGCGGGAGGGGTGAGGAGGGGGGGGGGGGGAGCGGAGGGACGGAGGATGAGGAGGGGATGTGGATCGAAGGTGACGACAGTGGTTTTAAGGCCGGTTGCTCGGAGTTTTTTGAGGATCTCTTGGTGCCCGAGATGGACGCCGTCAAAGGTGCCGATGGTGAGAGCAGTCATGCAGAGCCTCGAAGGTGGGGGATGAGATCGAAGCCAGGTTGGAGGAGTTCTTGAGACACGGCGTCTTTGAGATGGAAAGAACCAGAGCGCAAACGGTTCAGGGTTGAGAGATGAGCGCCTGTGCCGAGAAATTGGCCGAGATCGTGGGCGAGGCTCCGGATGTAGGTCCCTTTGCTGCAGGTGATCCGAAGTTCGAGTTCTGGATAGTTGTAACTGAGAAGCTCGATCTGAACGCGGACGAGAACAGGCTGCCGTTCGATGGAGATTCCTTTTCGGGCGAGGTCGTAGAGTTTTTTGCCCTGCACTTTTTTGGCGGAGAACATCGGCGGAACTTGAGAGATTTCTCCTTGGAAATTGGAAATCGCGACTTCGACTTCACAAAGGGTGGGAACTTTGTCGGAGCGACTTGTCACTTGTCCTTCGATGTCGTAGGTATCGGTAGAGATGCCGAGGTGGACAGTCGTTTGGTATTCTTTTTCAGTCGTGAGAAATTCATCGGAGCGTTTGGTGTAATCGCGGCCGATGAGCATCACCATGAGACCGGTGGCAAAAGGGTCGAGTGTGCCGGAGTGGCCGATCTTTTCGATCTGGGTGATTTTTCGAAGGAGAGAGACGAGGCGAAAAGAGGGGGATCCCTTGGCCTTGTCGACGAGGAGAATGCCGCTATTCATCGGAGGGGGGAGCTTCTTCGGAAGATTCGGGGCGCGAGAGACGCTCTTGCTCAATTTTGGCGAGGATTTCTTGGATGCGGAGATGTTCCTCGAGAGCGGTATCGAGTTTAAAGGTGAGCTGTGGAAAATAGCGGAGCTGCGCTTTTTTCGAGGCGTGGACGGCGATGAAGCCAGCGGCCGATTGGAGGGCGGCGACGATCATTGGCTTTTCTTTAGCGGGGCAAATCATGCTGACGTAGACCTTGGCGTGATGAAGGTCGGGCGAGGTCTCTACTTTAGTGACAGAAATAAAGGTGGTAACGTGGGGGTTACTCACCTCTTTTTGGATCACTTCGAAGATGATCTCTTTCAGCAAGGAGTTGACTCGTTCGAGACGGTTTTTTTTCATAGATCTTGGTCAAGGTAGGTCAGTTCGTAGGCTTGGAGAACATCGCCTTCTTTAATGTCACTTTGGCCTTCGAGAAGAATTCCGCATTCAAAGCCCTCTTTGACCTCTTTGACATCTTCCTTGACTCGTTTCAGCGAGTTGATTTTCCCTTTCCAGATCACCTCTTTGTTCCGCACTTGGCGAACTAGATGGGTACGCTTAATGGTGCCTTCGGTGATTTGGCAACCGGCGATAAGGCCGAGTTGGGAGGATTTAAAGACCGCTTTGACAACGGCTGCTCCTGTGTCAGTCTCTTGCTCGATCTTGTCGAGGAGGAGGCGCATCCGCTCTTTCACCTGGTCGATGAGGTGATAGATCACGTCTTCGGTGATGACGGGGATTTTTTTCTGCTTGATGAGATCGTCCGCGTGACTCTCAATGCGAGTGTGGAAGCCCACAATCGTCGATTTCGAGGCGGCGGCGAGTTCGATATCTGACTCGGAGATTTCACCGACGTCTGCATTGACAACTTCAATGCGTACTTTTTTCGATTGGATCTTCATCAGTGAGTTTTGGAGGGCTTCAAGCGAGCCTTGTACGTCGGCGCGGAGGATGAGGGGGAGAATTTTCAGCTCTCCGCTCTCTTTCTTCGCCATCATTTTCTCGAGGCTCGACATTTTCGCCTGTCCTTGAACGGTGCGGAGGGCTCCTTCTTCACGAGCAGCGGCGAGTTCGCGGGCTTCTTTCTCGTTCTTCACGACGATGAATTCAAAGCCAGCGAGGGCTAGATCTGAAAGACCAGTGATTTTGACTGGGACCGATGGACCTGCTTCTTCGATGGATTGGCCGTATTCGTCCTGCATCGTCTTGATGCGGCCGAAGTGGGAACCAAACACAATCGCGTCGTTTTTGCGCAGCGTACCGTTTTGCACGAGGACTGTGGCGACAGCGCCGAGGCCTTTGTGCATTTCCGATTCGAGAATGGTGCCGCGAGCGCGTGCTTGAGGATTCGCCTGCAGTTCTAAGATTTCCGCTTGGAGGGCGATCATTTCGAGGAGTTCAGGAACGCCTTGACCGGTTGATGCAGAGCAATTGACGGTGATCGTCGTGCCGCCCCATGCTTCGGGGAGGAGCTCGCGGTCAGAGAGGTCGCGGTAAACTTTTTGGGCGTCGAAATTAGGCTTGTCGCATTTGTTGATGGCGACGAGGATCGGCACTTTAGCTTCGCGTGCTTGGCGAATGGCTTCGTCGGTTTGCGCGCGGATGCCCTCATCTCCAGCGACAACGAGAATGACGATGTCGGTGACGTTGGCGCCGCGAGAGCGCATTTCGGAAAAGGCTTCGTGGCCAGGCGTGTCGAGAATGGTGATGTCGCCTGCTGTTGTCTTCACTTTGAAGGCGCCGATGTGTTGTGTAATGGCTCCTGCTTCAGAAGCGGCTCGGTTTGACTTCCGGATGGCGTCGATCAGGCTCGTTTTGCCGTGGTCAACGTGACCCATGAAGGTGACGACGGGTGGTCGAAGGAGGAGTTGGTCTGGGTTGGATTTCCCGATCTCTTGTCGGATCGTTTCATCGGTGATACGAATCCGTTTTTCTTCGGAGGTGTCGATGGTGATTTCGCAGTCGAAATCGTGACCGAGGAGCTGGACGACGGTTTCGTCATCGAGGTAATCGTTGAGGGTGAGTGTAAGTCCTTTCATGAAGAGTTTGGCAATGAGCTGAGACGCCTTGAGCTTCATTTCGTGGGAAAGGTCTTTGATCGTGATCGGAAGTTTGACGCTCAAATGTTTTGGCCGAATGATCACTTCTTCTTCGAAGTTCCTTCGGATGGGTTTGTGCTGTCTTCGTTTACGCCATGCTTCGTTGTCGATGTCTCGGAGCCCTTGTCGGTCGCGAGAGTCAAAGCGCATCTCTTCTTTTTTCTTGCCGGGTCGAAGTTCTTTCGCTGGCGCTTTTCGAGGAGGGTATTCCCCTTTTTGTGCGGGAGTTTCTTCAACTGGTTTGGTTTCTGCTTTGGGAGGTTCAGTCGCTCGTTCAGAAGGCGTGGTTACCCCTTCTTCTGACGTTGGAGCAGCGGTTCCTTGCTCGCCTGAAGTCGTCGCAACGCCTGACGCGGTTGCTTCTAATTCTTCGGCTGTAGGAGGCATCTCGGCGATCGAAGTTTTTCCTTCTTCGTCGGGAGTTCCTTTCATGATGCGGGTTTTTCGCTTAGGAGGAGGAACTGCTTCGGCAGGTTCTTTGGCGCGCGCAGCCAGCGTCTTTTCCGCTTGTTTAATGGCGGTCGCAACCGAAGCATCTTCCTTTAGTCGGGTCAAACGCTTTTTTGGCTCCGCCCCTTCAGTCGCCTTTTCTTCGGACGGCTCTTTTTTTACTTTTAGAGCAGCCGCTAGCTGGGTGTTTTTGATGTTTAGTTTTAAATTCTTAGCCAAAGCTTATACCTTTCGTTTGCGCGTTTGCTCCAGAACCTTGTCGGCGAGATCGTAGTAATTGACCCCAGGGACTTTGGCTGGAATTTCGGCAGGATCGGCTTTCATCAGTTTGCGCAATGTATCGAACCCTGCGCCGACCAAACTTTCTGTAATGAGGCCGCTGACTCCTTCGATCTTGATTTTTTCATCATAGGATGGATTCGGCTCTTCAGAGAGCTCCAACATATGGATCGAGAGAATCTTATGGTATTCGCTCAATTTTTTCACTTCTATTTCTCGCTCAAGCATTTGACCGATCAAGCGTGCGTTCATTCCTTTCTTGCCGATGACGGTTGGATAGTCTTCATCCATCACAACGATCGAGACAATATGCTCAAACGACTTGAGTTTTCGAATTTCCGCAGGAGATAGGAGGTTTTGTAGCAGTTGAAGTGGATCATCCGAGAAGGGGACGACGTCGATTTTTTCGTTGTTGAGCTCTCGAATGACGTTTTTGATTCTCGTTCCACGGACACCGACGCAGGTTCCGACTGGATCGACTTTTGGATCGTACGAGCGGACTGCCAATTTCGTGCGGTAGCCGGGATCTCGGACGATTTTCTCGATCACGACAGTCTTGTCGTGGATCTCTGGCACTTCTTGGGCGAAGAGAGCGGAGACGAATTCGGGGTGGCTGCGAGTTAAAATAACTTCTGCGCCGCCGTTTTCTGTGTCGCGCACTTCGTGGAGAAGGGCTTGTACTTTATCACCTACGTTATAACGCTCTAACTTTGGATAGTTGCGCTCTGGTAAAATCGCTTCGACCTTGCCCAAATCGACGACGATGGTTCGTCCTCGAATGAAGCGTTTGACGGTTCCCGATATGATCTCTCCCATTCGATGGCGGTACTCTTCGTAAATGACGTCCCGTTCTGCCCCTTTGAGTTTTTGCGAGATGATTTGGCGCGCGGCTTGTGCAGCGATACGGCCGAAGTCTTGTGGAGTGATGGCGATTTCAAGCCATTGTCCCACTTGTGATTCTGGCTCGAGCGCACGGGCTTCTTCGATCGAGATTTCCTCTTGGGGGTTGGAGACCTTATCGACGATCTTCTTTTGCGTATAGACTTCGATCTCGCCCGTCTTGGGGTGAATTTCGACGGTGACTTTTTCCCCAAGCCCTTTCACGCTTTTTCGGGCTGCAGCGCGGAGGCTCTCCGCGATCGCATTGATCACGATTTCCCGCTTGATCCCTTTTTCTCGTTCCAGGTATTCAAATATCGCTAATAGATCTTTATTCATCGAAATCCCAATTGGTGAAGTTAGAAGAACCGCCTTGCGGCGGTTCTCATTTTACATTTCTTCTTCTTCGTCTTCGTCGTCGTCTTTGCGATCGCGGGTCTTCTTCTTGCTCTTTTTCCCTTTTTTCGAGCCAACCACGATGTCATCGCGGTTTTGTTGGTTCTTCTCGATGAAGTATTCCTTGATCGAGAGAGCCACTTTTTTGTGCTCGGGGTCGAGTTTGATCACTTTTGCAGTGACTGAATCGCCTTTTGAGACGACATCTTCGACTTTGCCAAAGGGTTGATCGGAGAGTTCAGTGACGTGGATTAGCGCTTCGATGCCGTTTTCTAATTGCACAAACGCACCAAATGCTGTGGTCTTCGTCACGACTCCTTCAACGAGTGAGCCGATGGGCAATGTTTTCTCAATGGTTTCCCATGGATTGTTGCTCAATTGCTTGACGCCGAGTGTGATTTTTTTGCTCTCTTTATCAACCGAGAGGATCACAGCTTCGACTTTATCGCCTTTCTTGAGCACTTCAGAAGGATGGGAGACTTTTTTGATCCAGCTCAAATCGGAGATGTGGATCAACCCATCGACTCCTGGCTCGAGTTCGACAAAGGCGCCGTAGTTGGTCAAGTTCCGAATTTCGGCCATGACGCTGCTGCCCACGGGGTATTTCTTCTCGACATCTTCCCATGGATTGCGTTCGAGTTGCTTGATTCCGAGCGAGATTTTGCCCTCGTCTTTTTGGACGGAGAGGACAATCGCGGTCACATCGTCGCCGACGTGGACCATCTCACTTGGATCGGTGATGTTTTTTGTCCAAGACATTTCAGAGACGTGGATGAGCCCTTCAATGCCTGGCTCAATTTCCATAAATGCGCCGTAGGAGACGAGGTTGACGATTTTGCCTTGAACTTTCGTTCCAGCGGGATATTTCTTCTCGATCTCTTCCCATGGATTGGTTTCTTTTTGCTTGAGGCCGAGGGCGACGCGACCTTTTTCGCGATCGACGTGAAGGATCATCACTTCGAGTTCTTGGCCGAGAGAGACCATTTCCGAAGGATGTTTGATGCGCTTCCAGGTCATGTCGGTGATGTGGAGGAGACCGTCGATGCCATCGAGGTCGAGGAACACGCCGAAGTCGGTGATGTTTTTCACAACGCCTGTGCGAACCGCTCCTTCCTGGATGTGCTCTAAGAGCTCCGCTTTACGAGAAACTCTCTCTTCTTCGAGGAGTTCGCGGCGGGAAACGACGATATTTTTGCGATCGATGTTGATTTTGAGAATTTTGAATTCGTAGCTCTTGCCGACAAAGTCATCCAAGTTTTTGATGCGCTTATTGTCGATTTGAGAGCCGGGGAGGAACGCTTCCATTCCAATGTCAACCATCAGACCGCCCTTGACTTTGCGCATGACGCGACCTTTGACGATCGAGCCTTCGCGGCAGTTGTTGACGATGTATTCCCACTGACGGAACTTTCTAGCTTTCTCTTTTGAGAGGACGATCTGGCCATCATCGCCTTCGGTCGCATCCAAATAAACTTCAACTTCGTTGCCGAGGTTCAGTTCTTCAGGCTCGATGAATTCCGAAATGGAGATTAGACCTTCCGATTTCAGACCCACATCGATGACGACGTAATCTTTGGAAATTTCGGCAATGCGGCCCTTTAGAATTTGGCCACTATTTAAAAAGGATAGGGCGCCTTCAGAGCCGGCTTTTTCGCGGCCATAGAGTAAATCGCGGAATTGGCGTGCTTCGTGCTCTTGGAAATCGACATCGTCGAGGACGTTGCTGCTATTCCAATCGTGAGAGTGCTGGGAAGGTTTGTTTTGGGACATGGTTTAGGGTTTCTCCTGTTTATAAAAAAATAAGGGCACAATGCAAAAAGTGGTCTTGCAAGTGCCTCTTCTTGGTTAAAGGAAAAAGAATATCAAATTTCTCCTAATTTGATCAACCTTGTTTTGTTGTGGAGCGGGTGAGCTGAACCTATCCTAATAAAATTTTTCGTCGATTTTTTGGATTATTTTGGCCAATTTTCGATTCAAAAATGGGGGGCCATATCGACACAGGTATATTACCCCCCATTTTTGAATCGAAAATTGGCTCAAAAGAACCAGAAAATCGATTGAA
>JAGWKU010000085.1 GCA_028873375.1 Verrucomicrobiota bacterium | reverse complement strand
TGGCTAAAACCGGCATTCCAACCTTTCCATCCGCGCTCAGGGCCCCCTATTACAAATAGGGAGCCCCTCTTGCGCCGGCCTTCGGCCTGATGGAAATCTTGGCCGCCGGCTTTGCCAAATTCCCAAATTTTGAATCACGAGCGGTATATTTCTGCAGCAAGGTGATTTATGCTTTATAAGTTCTTGTTTTTCATTGGCTTGTTAACCGCCGGTTTCGCAGAAGAAGTATCTGAATCCATTCGAATAGACTGTGCAATGAAAATGCATAATGGCTTTTGTTTGCAAGCTGCAGGCCATTCCACGATGGCTTTTTATACATTTAACGAGGGATATCAAAGCGCTTTGAAAGCAGGAGTCTCTCATCAAAAACTGCGAGCAATTGGAAACCTCTTTATGTGGTATAGAAAATATGGCCACTATCTAGGTTTATTTAAAACGGATGGAAAAGAGGTTATCACCGATGCCTATCGTGGCCCTCACACCAAGTCTTCGCGGAGAATGTGGAAGTCTGAAACCGAAAGACTAAGAGAAGAACTAGAGATTGCTGAAATTTCGAGAGATATGGTGTTCGGTGTAGGAGAAATTATCGGCGGCCTATTCGGAGTCATCCTCGCTCCTGAATTAATCAGTAAAGGCGCTAGCTGTGGACTTGCTGTAGCTGGTGGATACCGAGTGTGGGAAGGATTTATACACAACGTGACTCAAAATTTGGTTTTTGGCTGCGCCGGCATCGCAACCTTTCCATCCGCGCTTAGGGCCCCCTATTACAAATAGGGAGCCCGTCGCGCGTCGGCCTTCGGCCTGATGGAAATCTTGGGCGCCGGCTTTGCCAAATTCCCAAATTTTGAATCACGTTGTGTATAATCGCTTGAAGACAAAAAACGATTTCATCGTCTACGAAACGAAGCTTCGTCTTAAAGAAATCGAAGCTGCAGCTAAAATAGAAAAATAATTTGCCTTTAAAAATTCTGCTGGCATAATGCTCCCTCTTTTAAGAGGTTCTTATGTCTTCTAACTGTTCCTTTCACGAGTCGATCCAAAAAATCAGAGAATTCCTCAATGATCCTTTCGATGGAGTAGAAAAAACCGAGCGTTTCCTCAACTCTTTAGAAAAACCCTCTTCCCTTTATGCCCAGCGGCAATACAAATTTTGGGAGGCCGTCTGCGCGTTTGGCCAGAACCAAGTGGATAAAGTGAAAACAATCTTTTCTGCCATGGTGAACGACGGTGATCCAGATAACGTGTACGTCACTCATGCTTACCCCTTCACAGCAACCATTGCGGGAGAAATGCAAGACGCTAGCGAGAGAGGCTTCGAGCATACTGCCGAACGACTGAATGACTTATGGAAGCACGTCCATACAAATCGGAAAGATTTCCCTTCGAAAAAAACTCTATTGTAACCATACGAGGACCCATGTCAGCAATTCCTGCACGCCAAGCCCACTCATCATGGGAACTTCTCCTACAACATGCCAACGAAGAGATAGACCAAGTTATACCGATCATCCAGAAAAGTACCGAAGAGTTGACCCGAGATAATGAAGAATTACAGAGAGCTATTGACTCGGTGACCTATTCCTTCTCTGAACAAATGCGGAAATGGTTTGGAAACGATCGAAAAGAAATAGACCCGACTCTTTCAGGAAGGTGGGTTTCTCGACTCGTCGATCGCCATTGCACGATTGAACAAGACGTGGCCCGCATTAAAAGTGTGATCCAAAAGTCTTTCTGGATATCAGGTCTCGGTGTGTGTCAAAATGGCAAATTTTTTGACCATACCATTGTGGGATGGCATGAAATCCTCAAAATAAAAGCTCCCCCTGCTTGGTCCTCTTATGCAGCTCGTTTTCAGCAAGAGGTTAATTCCATCCGCCAAATCGTCTGGAAAATAGAAGAGAGCGGTTTGAAAAACAAAGATAAAATAAAAGAAGTAGCGATCCCATTTCTCAAACAAGCCAATCTTTTTTACCGCAAGATGGAAATTTTGTTTCAGAGACAGCCTGTTGTTGATTTCCCTCCCCTTGCCCTTCAACAGGTCATTTCTTACATCCCACACGAAGTTCAAGTTCGCCTTGCAGCTGAAAAAGCAAACAGCCTCACTAGACAATTTGAAGTAGACTCCATCGATCTTCATGCGCGTCCGAACGTACATCAGACGCTGCAACATTATCTTGCGCCTGCATTGGCTGCTCCTGGCCTACTAACCATCGAAGTGCCTGAAGATGCTTTTTTTCAAGAGTGGGAACAAATAGGCATTCAGTTTGATAAAAGTCGTGAGGCGATGGAACAACGAGTCAAAGAGGCTGAAAAAGAAACGCCTAAACTACCACTAGATCGAGCCCCATCTTAAACCTACGAGGACCAATGTCAGCACTACCCATCTCCCAAACTCTCCCACCACGGAAAGACCTTCTCCAGTATTTTGAACAAGAAATCGCTCAGATCAAGCCGGACATCGAACGATTGACCCAAGAATTAGAAAGAGAAAACAGCGAATTAGACAAGCTGGTTGCTTTAGTAGCTCCTAGCATATTCAAAAGGCTCGGTTGGGCATTTTCAGACGTCACAGTGGAACAAGAGGAACCTGATCCCAATGCATCTAAAATATGGCTTTCAAAATTGATCGACCATCATCTTGCGATTTTAGATCTTTCACCGAAACTCAGCGACATCTCTCTAAAATGCCAAGAAGTCTTTCTTTTCTATGCTGTATCCAGAAACAAAATCAGAGCTCAACTCAAAAATCCGCCCGGCCACTCCTCGTATGCTCTGCAGTTTCTTGTGGATCGTGCCTCCCTCTCTACCCTGACGAACACCATGGCAAAAGAGGCGGCTAACAATAAAGAAAAAATAAATGAACTGACCACCCTCCTTTTTGTGCAAGCAACGCGATTTTATTCCTCTCTCAATACCCTTCTGGAAAAACAGCCAATCGCAGAGGACGCCTATCCATCCCTTTCTCAACAAGTCCCTTTAAAAAAGCTGATCGTTTACGAAGATACTGGGGTAGTATTCAACTTGGCTGCCTATCCTTCTGCATGCAAAGCACTCAACCATTACGCGCAAGCAAGTCATGTCGAAATAAGAGTCGATCATGGAACAGCTGACGCTTCTATACAGACAGAATCTGCCTACCAACAAACATTTGACGCAGCACAGAAGGAACTGGAAGACAATTTCAATGAAGTCAAGAGGTTGATAGAAGAAGCGGAGAAAGAGCCACTTCGCCTTCCGCTAGAGCGGAATTCTCAGTCTTCGTAAGCCTGGGCGTTAAAATGTCGCTGGTCGACCTTGTAAGCGAGGGTGATGGGTCTATCTCCTACGGAAGCATCAGAAGGACTGAAGGTCTTTTGCTCCCAGATCTCTCCTCTCACCTTGTAATTGACCTTGATCGTTCGATTGCAGATATGGCTCAACGCGTAGACCTCTGCAATACAGCCAAAGAACCCCTCTCTAGCTGCCAGCTGTAAATAGCGCGAAATGTCCAATTCCGCCAGCTCCTTCTCTCCTTGCTCAATGGCTTGGAGTTTGAGAGCGCTTGCGCGCGCATCTTCTTCAGAGCTGCCGAGCTGCCTCCAGTTTTGCACAATGAATGTATGAGAGCTTTTATCCTCCTCGAGAGAACGTCTTTTCGCAGCGTGATAGGATTCAAGAGCTTCTGTGAGGAACCTGACCACTTGTTCGTCGTTCTGCTGATATTTCTCTTTCAACCAGACATTGGCCTGCAAACGGAGCTCGAGGGGGGTGAAACCAGCGATAAAAGGGCGAGGTTCAATGAGCTGTAATTTGGCTAAGATTGCATGAAAGAGGCAATTTCCATCGCCGGGCACGACCATCTCATCCGCTTTATTAATCCCTATTTCGTAAGTCAGGAATAAATTACAGTTCAAAGACCGAAGATAGAAAATGCTTCGATCAATCGCTTCCATGGCATTGAAGGCTTTCACAGGAAGCGACTCATCCGGGTACGATTTCTTCACGAGAAGAGATTTCGATTGGTGCTTCAGGTGAAATTGATCGATCATTTCAACCAGTTGTTTCCCTTCTTTTCCATCGAGTTTATGAAGGTCTCTAAGAACAGTGTCGTATAACTCTTCCATCGAATGAGCTAAGTCGATAATTTCATTCAATTCTTCGACCGAAAGAACGGGGGGCACGGGCACTACGACGGGCTCTGGTACAGGAGGACTCTGCTCCACAGGCTGTGCTGGCGGGGAAGGATTTTGCTGAACGCGGTTTTCAAGAGAAGGGACTGCTTGCTCCTGTCGAAATTGAAAACAGCAGCAGAAGAAACCTTTCACGGCCTCCCAAACAGCAAGAACCACCTTCCATACTTTTTGACAAAAACTAGGGTTTTGTAAGGAGAGAGAGGCTTCTGAATCAACTTGTCTTAATGGATTTGCTCGCATTGTTTTCCTAATTTGTACAATTATTATAATAAAAAATAAATAAAAACTCAACAGCGCAATTGTAAATTAAAAATTTAAATATCATTGCACAGAAAGAGGGGTCCGCTTAGACTCTTTCCTCCTTATAACCAATGAACAAGGAGAAATGTCATGTCGAGCATGAGTCCTTCCGCTTTAATCCCCACGAAGTTCCACCCGCTCGCCGCTTCTAATCAAGAACAGATCACCGATAAAAAATTTTTTGATCTCATCGCCGAACCGCTGCGAAAGGGGGACTTTAAGGAAGTAGACCAGCTCTCTGAAACGTATGAAAATCGAATTCAAGAGGATAAATTTTATTATCCGGAAAAGGAGTACGAAAATTTAGTGATAGGCCTACTCAATAATCCGCAAGATCCACTGAGAATCGCAAAGGCAGAAAAATGCCTACAGATGTGTCAGAAGCACAATCTAGGTATCGCAAATAAGGAGTTTTGGGGAAAGCTTTGTGCATTTGAAAATGGCCATCTCGACCAAGTCAAAGACATGCGTTTAGGCCACATCCTTCCCCATTTTTGTACCTGTCTTAATAAGAAGAAGAGGGACACCTTAAAACTTGTGACAAACCTGTGGAATCACCTTCTTGGTATGTCAAAAATGCCCCCCATCCCTCCTCAGGGACTTCAAGACCCTTCAACGAAAGTATAAGTTTTTAACCATTTAACAAGAGGAAATGTCATGGCTACCAATACTAACTCTGTTTCCCCCCCCCCTCTCAGATCCATCCACTCACCTAAACAACGAGACGATCAAGGAGGAAAAATTCTTCGCTCTCATCACCGAGCCTCTTCGAAGGGGAGACTTTGAGGAAGTAGATCGACTCTCTAAAGTGTATAAACACCGAATTCAACGTGATCGATTGATTCATTTTCAGCCAAATGTGTACGAAGATGTAGTGATCGATTTACTCAATGATCCGCAAGATTTCCAAAGACTCGCAAAGGTAGAAAAATGCCTGGAGATGTGTCGTAAACACAAGTTGGGGATCTCGGGTGCGGATTTTTGGGAAAAGGTTTGTGCCTTTGAAAAAGGTCATTTTCATCGAGCCAAAGAGATGAACCACCGCTCCCTATTACACACTATGACTGAATGCTCGGATAAGATGGGTACCTTAAGACTTTTGACCAAGCTGTTGAACCACATTCTCGACACACCAGAAACACCAGCCGTCTCTAAACAGGAAATCCTAGACCCTTCAACGAAAGCATAAGTTTTTAACCATTTAACAAGAGGAAATAAGATGTCTCAGTCTATCCCAAACCTGTTCAAAGATCCTTTCCCAGCAGAAAAGATAACTCCAGAATTCTCGGCAGAATTTATGGCTCTGTATAAAGCGGGAAAGTATGAAGAAGCGGAGAAATTTTTTGCAGTTCATAAAGCGATTGCCTTGGCTAAGCCAGAAATGAGTGCAGAGAATTTCCAGAAGGAGGTCCTTTCAGCGATTCAAGAGGATAACTTTGCGAGGGCAGACCAAATCTCCTCTGTACTGGACAAAAAATAAGTTCATACCGCGCAACTCTTTGATTCTGAATATGTAAAACACAAAAGTAGTCGCCTGAATTTTCTTAGAACAGCCCTCCCAAAAATCGCCCTGCGGATCAGATTTAGCCCCTCTCTAAATAGACTCCTGGCCCTTCTCCCGTGAGTCTTGACCTCTATCGCCTGTATCCGATCCTGGATGTCCCCCGTTCGATATGCCCAGCAAAAAGCGATTGCCAGGACGAATACCACCTTCTCAATCTTATCTGGGTCGGTGATGTGCGTGTCCTCCATTCGAAATCCACGAGTCTTCAAACAACCGAACATAGTTTCGATTTCCCAGCGTCTTCTATACATCTCCAGAGGATCCTCGAATTTGAGGTTGGAGACCACGATCATTTGCTCCTTGGCACCTTTTCTCTTTTCGATCGAAACGTAGAGGGAAAGCCCCCACAGATTAATGAGGTGGTTCACAACTTTTTTTCGTGCGAGCCATTTCCGTAAGCGTCCTATTGGAAGCTTACCATTCTCTCCGATTTCCACCATGAAGTTCTGTTTGACTCTGATGATAAACGGGATCTTCTGTTCGATCAGAAAGCGGAACCACTGCGTTCCTATGAATTCGCGATCCGCGAGGAGCACCTCGATTCTGCTGATTCCAAGACGTTCCACGACCCGCTTTAGCAGGTCGATCCTGTCCTCCGCGCATGAGTTACCCTCAAGATTCAGCACAACCCAGAATAACGGAATGCCAATACCTCTGTAAGCGATCGAGAGCATCAAGATATTGATGGGAGTTTTTCCCCACTTCCAGTTTGTTCGATCTAGGATTAGAGTGCACTTATCGCCGAGTGGAAAAAGGCGGAAAACCAGGAGGACGATCCTACTCATGTCGAAGGTAAAACCCGTGAAGAATCTGCAGACTCTACGATACGATGACTCCTCCTTGACCTCTGACTTGAAGGCTGAAGCAATTTGAGTCAGGTTTATAGTTCTGACGACAAACAGAGCCTGAATGATTTGCCCTAGACAGTCGAGACGGCACTTGTGCCAATCAAAAAAGTGGGATAGAATTGCTCGCAACTCGCTGATGTGTTTCATTATACCTCGCTGTTTGATAACCAACGAGATATGATCGCTCTTCAGCGAGTTCTTTCCATCAACTTATTTTTTGTCCAGTACAGAG
>JAGWKU010000084.1 GCA_028873375.1 Verrucomicrobiota bacterium | reverse complement strand
TCCGAGCTATTTTGCTGGATCTTGCGGAGGAGCTCCGATATCAGTGGTTCGCCAATACATTGAGAACCAGAATGCTCCACAGAATTAACGCCGGGGCGACTTACATCTCGGCCCTAAAGGGCCGAGTTTTTCGTCGTCCAAAGGATAAATGAAACAAATAGCTATTTTACTAACCTTGCCATTGACATGCTTTTGCACCGCTCCCACAGGAGCTGAAATTCTATCTCTTGCCGAAAAAAATTCTATAAATGCCTCGGCGCTTCAACAAATGAACTTCTCAACTTTGAATGAGATCATTCAATTTGCGACAGACTTTCAGAGACAAGTCGAAGTTCAATACGGGCGACGACCTGATATGAATGAAGCCATAGAAAGAGCTAAGCAATTTGTCTATGATTCAAACGATTTTTCAAGGGAAGAAAAAGAGCAGTTTATTTCTCTCTATGACGCTATTAAAGAAAAACTGACAAAAACATATCAGAAACCCCGGCATGGCAAGAAGAAAAAAAAGGCCCAATTTGAGCTGGAGTTGCCTCCAAAAATGGCCGCTGGTTTAGCTGCTATGCTAGCAGGAGGCCTACTCTGCATTCTTCCAGGATGCCAAGTTATAGGAGCAGGGCTTGTTTTTTCAGGTATAGGAGTAGCTTTAGATGGACTGGCTTCGGGAGAACGGCCTTATAAAATTGATCCTAGCAACGGTGCTCGCTATGACGTCAACACTGGAGAGCGACTCCCTCCTCGCTAGTTAAAGAACAGCGAAGAAAACTGGCCAAACCAAAGGAAAGGGAAGATTCCCTTTCCCCCGCCTATAACGATGATGATGACTGTCTTGCTCTTAGCTACTACCTGCACCCTCCACGTGAATGAGAACCTCACGATCTATTCCCTAGTCCCGCCTGAAGCAAACCAAGGCTGGAAGCTCGAACTCTTTCGTCTTGCTGAGCCCATAACGCCCCACTATCATCGACTGCAGCGGCAGTTCATTTTAGTAGCTGATGGAAAAATCGACGCCTTTTATGGCACTTCTATCCCCACTCCATTACAAACCAGCGATCTCGTCTCCATTGACCCCGGCATTCTCCATTCCCTCACTCCACAGGGTCCAGTCTATTTCTTTTCGCTCGACTTTCCTGGATTTAACTTCCCTGAAGACGTATTTTATGACCTACCCCCAACCCCTATTCCCTGGGTCCCTCCTGTAACTCACTCCCCGCCCCCGCTCGATCCCAAGTACTTTGGTCCTCGCATAGAATTAGAAAACTACGCTGTATATGAACTCGTCGCAGGCTCCTCCACCAACAACAAATGGAGCGTTGCTCTCCTAGAGATTAAAGACTCGCCGCGCCATTTTCATCGCATCGAGAAAGAAGTGTTCGTCGTAGTCCATGGAGTATTAGATATAGAAATCGACGGGCTCCATCACATTCTCTCGGTCGGAGAATCGATCACCATCCCGCCAAATCACACCCACCAGCTGAAGTCAGTGGGCAAAGAATCAACCAGAGTCCTTTGTTTCAGTTTTCCGGCCTTTACCCCTTCTGATATGTATTGTATCGACTGAATCTCCGGCGCTTAAATTATGCCTAAAGCATTATGCGGGTCAGCGAGAAGTTAGCCTTATCTATGCACCTTTCCCCTGCTTCTCTAGGCCTCTTGGATTCGGCTTCGCATTAATAAAAAAAAGCCCCGGTCCTTTTCAGGAACCGAGGCTTTATGCACTTAATAAACTTAATAAAGTGAGTGCTTACTTCTTCACTTCTTTATCGCTTAACTGGCTGAACAAATCTCGATTCAACTCAGCAATTTTGTCTTGTGTTTTCGACAAGGTGGAAGCGATTTTCTCTTCCAAAGCCGTGCTTGGCTTAATTTTGCCGTTGGCCAAAGCGTTCAAGTCGGTCAGGTCGTATCTTTTCGCGAGATAAGTATCCAACCCTTTATGCGTCTGCTCGACCAAGCTCTTCAACCCTTCGTCGCTAAAGCTCTTTGCTGCAGCTAACATTTTGTCCATTTTCTGCATCGCAAGAACGATGTGCTTTTCTTTCCGGTCAACGACCTTCTCGCCTCGAGCAACCAAGCTATCTAAGTGAGAAGCTTTGAATTCGTGTTCAAAGTCGATGTCGATGAGTTTGTTCTCATCAGCATTCTTGCCACTTCCTGGCGCTTTCTGTCTCAGTTGGTTCAGCGGATAGAACGAGTCACTCACAGGAGCAATCGCCGATTTTACCTTCTGTCCTAATACACTATTTCCCTCATCTTCAATCGCCGCGAGCAATTCTTTCTCTTTTTGCAGGTGAATCACTTCGCTTTTCTTGATGAATTGATCGAGAGGAATATCGGTTGCAGACTCCTTGCGAAACTGGATCAGCCCTTCGAGCTGATTTTCTTTTTTCGCATTTTGATAGGCTTTATCCATATCTTGCAGGAAATCGTTGTATTTACCGGCTTGGTAATCAGCTCGGATCTTCTGGATCACTTCGGTCCCGAGCTGGAACGAATGAGGAGCTGGCTGCACCTTTTCGATGGTCGTTCCTTTTTCCTCATCAGCGAGGAGCGGGGAACCGGCCAACAAAACAGCGGCCAAAACTGAATTAATTAATTTCATAGTTAAAACCTCAATTTTTTCCTAATCAGAAACATAATAACCGATCTTCTCTTTATTTAAAATAGTTCAAAGCAATTACCCCAGTAGTAAATTTTGGACTATTCTTCCCCGTCACCGTAAACCATACACCCCCAATGACTCCCCAGTTTTCACTCCAGTTATATTCCAAGGCAGGAGCCAAGCTATATTGGATCGTGGGAGCAACCGTATGACTAAAAACCACCCCCTCTAACACTTCTCCATCCTTCCCATGAAACCGGCTAGAGCCTTGCCAAGCCCCCTGGAAATCGAAGGCGAGCGCCCAGTTCCTCGTCATCGAGTACTCCAACCCAAAGTCTAGGAGAGCGGACCATCCTGGATAATACATCCCATCGGTCCCTGCATTGCCTCCATACACGTTGTATCCCTTCAAATGAGTCGGCGCCCAATAGTTCCCCTGAACACTCAACCGCGAATGCAAAAAATGGTAGCCAGAAAAATGAATCATCTTTCCAAACGTCAATGCAGCCGTCGTGACCCAGGAGCCAAACCCGCCCAACTGAGTCCCCTGCTTCGCCGGGTTTAAATGGCGATATTTACCCGTTGGCGCCGTCTCTTTGATCGTAAACTTGATGGAAGGCCACCAAGACTTATGAGAAAGGGTATCTCGATGCAACTGCGCATCGAACTGCACTGAGAAATCGCCAAAAGCCCAATTGGCAGCCCCCTCGTTGTGATTCCAATAGAACGTCGGTGTAAACCCGATGTCGAGCCACGACAACACCCCCATCTGAAAAATCGTCTCCGAAGCAACCGACCAATACGTGCCAGATCCTTCTGCATCCCAATTCTCGTCATACGACGCTGTATATGCATAGCCATACAAGTAAGGTTCGATGTTATAATGGCCCGCAGGAATGGCATTCGGATTGGCAGTGACAATCGGCCCAGTGAACCACGGTTCAATCCTTTCTTCGCTGATATACCCCTCCAGAGCCAGCAATAGCACAGGGACAAAGAGGAGGAGGAAGAGGGCTCGAAACATGGAATTACTATACCCCCCTCCCCCGCCTCTTTTCAATAAATTCTTTGCTATTTTGCCCCTCTCTCCACTATCTTTGCCCTATGCTGCTTTACGCCTTGCTCGCCGCCTACATCGAACTAGGAGGGATTCTTCTCAATGTCGAAATTGCCCAGACCCCAGCCCAACACGAACAGGGTCTCATGGGCCGCCGAGAACTCGCCGAAGATAGCGGCATGCTGTTCGTCTTTGAACAAAACCAAATCCTTCAATTTTGGATGAAAAACACCCCACTCCCCCTCTCGGTCGGTTTTTTCGATGAAAACAGAGCTCTCATCAATGTTGCCGATATGGCACCCAATACTCTCCGCATCCATCGCAGCAAGCGCCCCGCTCGCTACGCGCTCGAACTCCACCGCCACTGGTTTCGCGATCACCACATCAAACCGGGCATGAAATTCTATTTCAAAGATCAAAGCGATCAGGTAAATTCGACTCTTCTAAAAGGAATGAACCCCGCCCTAAAGGACGTGGAATGATTTGGGAGGAGTTTCGAACTCCTCCCAAATTTGGATGTGAATTACCCGGCCCTAAAGGACCGGGTTTCCGGAGACCTGATGAAATGAAAAAGAAGCACAAACAACCGTGGGGCGTCTTTTTAGCGATTGCATTGGCTATTGCATTCGGCTCTACCGTCGGCGATAAAGGGACTATTTTTGGCGTCACTTTCTATTCCATCGTCGATGTCTTAGGCACGATCTTTCTCAACGCTCTTACCCTCGTCGTCGTCCCCCTCGTCTCCTCCTCGATCATCACCGGCATCGCCCGGATCGGCGGCGATGGCGGTTTTGGGCGAGTAGGGGCGAAGACCTTTGCTTTTTACATCGGCACGAGTTTGATAGCCATTTTCATCGGCCTCTTCTTCGTCAACATCCTCCATCCTGGAGCAGCTCAAGCCATGATCCCTGGAAATGGGATCGACCCTGAGCAGGTGGCTGCGCTTAAAGAGCGACTCACCCACCAAGAGGGAAAAGTCCTCCTCAATGTCCTCCTTCAAATTGTCCCTTCCAACGTGATCAACGCCTTTTCACAGGGACAAATGCTAGGCCTCATCTTCTTCTCACTTCTCTTTGGCTATGCGGTTTCTAAGATCGAAAAAGGGCCTTCCGAAACAGTGCAAAGTTTCTTTCAAGGCGTGTTTCAATCGATGATCCGGATCACCCACGTTGTCCTCAAATTCCTCCCCTATGGGGTCTTTTGCCTCGTCTCGAAGGTCTTCATGACGACGGGGATTTCCTCTCTTCAATCGGTGACTCTCTTTACCTGTGCGGTTCTCCTCGGCCTAGGAACCTTCTTCTTCATCGGGCTTCCCCTCCTCCTCAAGTTCGTCGGAGGAGTCAACCCCCTCTACCACTTTAAGGCCATGGGACCCGCCTTGATCACTGCCTTTTCCACAAGTTCTTCCTCGGCCACCCTCCCCGTCACCATCGACTGCGTCGAAAAACGGGCTGGCGTTTCCAACCGAATTTGTAGCCTTGTTGTCCCCCTCGGCACCTCGATCAATATGTCGGGATCGGCTCTTTACGAGTGCGTCGCCGCCATGTTTGTCGCCCAGGCCTACGGAATTGAAATATCTCTTGCTACCCAATTCCTCATCGTCTTCCTCTCCCTCATTGCTTCCATTGGCGTGGCCGGCATCCCCTCAGCCAGCCTGGTAGCCATTCTCCTTATCCTGCGCGTTCTAGGCCTACCAGCCGAAGGAATAGGCCTCTTTCTGGCCGTTGACCGCCTCCTCGACATGTGCCGTACCACCGTCAACGTCTTTTCCGATAGCTGCTGCGCCGTCCTCGTCGCTCGCACGGAAGGTGAAAAAAAAGTTTTGTCAAAAGACCCTGCCGAACTGGAGGAATAATGGCCACAGGTACAGTAAAATTTTTCCATGACGAAAAAGGATATGGGTATATCGCCCCAGACGACGGCGGACGCGATATTTTTTTTGACAGTGCCCAGGTCCAGACCCCTGACCATAAAATCATGGAGGGACAGCGAGTCGAATACGAGGCCACGCTTGGCCGCAAAGGTCCTGAAGCAATTAAAATTAAAACTGTTTCATAATTAATTTGTTTTAATTAACGTTAATTACGTTAATTGCTATAATAATGCGCATAAACAAAAAAAGGCGTTATTATGGCAAACATAGTACCTTTAGACCCCCTTTCTTCAGAACCACTCCAGGTTCCGTCGGCAGTTGGAGCCGCAGCAGAAAGAGTCATTCACATCCATCACTACCACCATGTCGTGAAGGAAGCGAAAGAAGAAAAAACTGAAACAACGCTCGACAAAGTCCAAAAAGCAGCTGGTTACATTCTCATTGCGCTCGGCTTTCTCCTTCTCGCTACGACTGCATACTTGAGCATCGGGTATGCCACCGGTTTTTTAAGCGTTTCCTTAGGATTGATCGAATTGACCGGAGTAGCCTCCCTGATTTCCCTGACGAGCGGAGTAAGCTTTGCCCGTCTCAAAAAAAATAAAGGGATGGATAATAAAGCAGTGATTGCTGGATCTATGGTCGGCTCGGCACTCACCGCCGCCCTGCCTCTTTCAGGAAAACCCTAGTCTATATTAAGTGAAATAGATCTCTGAGTAAAGCCAATACGACCTCGATGACGATCAAGATAATGATCGTCATTTCGAGGCGAGAGGACTGTTCGTGATTGAGCTCGTTGCTCAAGATTTCATAGAGTTCATGCATGAGGGCGAGACGCCGATTCAGGAGCTCGACCCTCTTCCCCACATCGAGATAGTAGAACATCCTTCGGTAGAGCGGCTCTAGCTCAGCGTGCTCCCAGAAGAACTCGGGCGTATCGAGGATTTCGGAGTGGAGGTTGATGTAGCTCCGCTCCATGAAAAGCTCCCCCATTTTCCGCGATGTCTCCTTTCGAGAGAGGGGTATTTTCCCTACATCGGCGAGGTTGCGGGGAATTTGCTTGCTGTGCTCGATGGTGCGAGAAACGGTCTCTTCGAAGACAGTGAGTTTAACCGATTGGGCAATGGCGTAGGAGGTGGAGAGCTTGGTCAGGGCGTCCTTCTTTTGGAGGACGATCTCGTCTTCCTGGATCTTCATCTTATCGCCGTAGGCGAAGGTAAACTCATCGACCTCAGGTTTTGGAAGGGGCTCTTTTTCAAACTTCTTGAGGGAGGTGAGAAGCTCTTTTTCCTCCTCTTCAGAAAACCCCCAGAATACAACGGCACCGTAGGGGAAGTAGAAGACGTCCCGTTTCGTCCCTTCTTTAGTCTGGCTATGGATCACTTCGCGAAAGAGCTGGGTGGTGCCTGTCATTTGAAGCATTTGCGAAAGGCGCGGTATGTCGTAACTGGTCGCAGTGCAATAACAGGTGCATCTCATAGCAGTCCGTTATACCAGGAGTTTGAGGGGGATGCAAGAACAGGAAAGAAAAAATGCAGAAGTCAGAGTGCAGAATGCAGAACTAAAAGGCGGTCACCCGACTGCTTTT
>JAGWKU010000083.1 GCA_028873375.1 Verrucomicrobiota bacterium | reverse complement strand
ATTGAGACGTATCGCGTTTACGCTGCTGAAGCAGGAGAAAAGTGCGCTGAGCCTTGAAAACAAAAGGATGAAAGCTGCGATGAGCGAGGACTATCTAGATCAAGTGCTTGGGTTAAACGCAACAACAATCTCATGAAAAAGCCCTGAAAGGTTGTCGAGATAAAACGGCTGCTTTATTAAAAACAGCTGTTTTGGTTGTAATCGTTGCAGGAGCCATCATTGCTTGTGTCTACGATGAAGCCGCGATTGGTTTAGGGGCTGGCATTCCACTCTATGTGATTTTCGCCGCGTCTTTGTATTGTTCTTCCCTAGGCGCAGCTCGTACTATTGAAGAAAGACGTCCCAACGGTGATACGACTGTTTGTTTTCCAGATAATGAGGGAGACGAATGTTGTATGGGGAATTTAATTTTTGCTCTTTTGGGCGGCGCTATTGTTATGTCAATCGATGAGGGGTTTTATAAAATACCGCGTCTTGAAGATGTAGTGGGTGAACAGAAGCAATAGATTCAGAGACAGTTGCTTGGATACATAAACGAGAATTTAAAGTTATTGCCAGAGGCCCGTCGATTATTTAACTCAATGGAAAGGGCTCAGGAAAAAGGGATAAACGAGGGGCAATTCGATAATTCTGAAATAACTTGGCTTGAATTGAATCGGCGGATTGAATTTTACCAACAATTTGAATCAAAGCCGCAAGCAATGGCGGACTTTACAATTCCTCAAGAAAGCATTTTAGCTCTCAAAGAAAACGAGACTCGTCTTCTCGTCGAAGAAGATTCTTTCTCCTGATCTTTCCCCCTTAACAAAAGGAAAATTATGATTTCTACAGTCCAAACCTATGCCTGCGATGGTGGAGTTCTTAAAATAGATCTGACAAACACCGAGGAATTGCATATGAAAGAGCTGATCACTCTATTCGCTCCGCAGTTATACCGCGCCCGCTTAGGTTGTGTGAATTTTAATCATGCGGCCTCCCCCGTAGAAGCAAAGGTCTGAAAATTCCACTTTGGCAACGTTGCCAACTCCTCTTTATGCTCCGTCCCGAAACTGGATATGCATCCGTTGATCGCCTTCGAAAAAACCTCAAAGTTCTGATGATACACGCAGTTCAAGCATTTTTTTCTGATAAACTTCCAGACCCTCTCGATGAGGTTTAAATTTGGCGAATAAGGAGGCAGGTAGAGCAGCTCTATGTGCATCATATGTGCTGCTGACCTCACGACATAGCAGGCCTGATACCGGGCATTGTCCAATACCAAAACGATTTTCCCGGTCGGAGTCTTCTCCCTGATTTTGCGCATAAGATCGACGACTGACCAGGCATTGATATAGGCATCATTAACGACTGTGATCATTTCGTGGGTCACTGCATTTAAAGCCCCTAAAACATTCAGCCGTTTTCTCCCGCTCGAGGTCTTAATAAAAAGCCTCTGAAAAGACCACAGAATAGCCAGAAAAGCACCAAGAATAAAATGAGCGGCATCAACAAAATATACATCAGCATTGCCATCTTTGGCCTCTTGTAGTGCGGGTTCCAGGCTTTTTTTTTAAAGTCTTCCTGTTGTCGTGGATCTGCTTTAGCTGGGATACCTCCCACCTTCCGCGGCTTCATCCCAATTTGGTGCAAAAACTTTCGGGTGCGTTCTTTTCCTCTTTTAACCCCTGTAAGGTTCTCGATATCATCGCAAGCCTGCTTCACAGAAGTAGGAGGGTGATCCTTGAAGTATGCTCGAATCTGTTCTCGGTAATCGTCTAGGACACTGTGTTTCGACGTATAGTGCATCTTTTTGACTTCTTCCAAGCCCCCCGAGGCATACTTTTTAAAAATCTTCGTCAACCCATTGAGAGAAAGACCGACATATTCTGAAATCTCCTGGTGAGAGTAGCCTTTGCTTTTCAAGTAGAGAGCGTGTAAACGGCGGCTGATTTGGGGATCCGGGCAATCAAACCGTTCCTCCTCGATTTTTTGTATTTCTTCTTCAGGGATCAGTAGGTAAATCATCGTGTCTCCTCGTGAAACGGGAGACGATTTTAGCTAAATCAAAATTTTAATTCATTTGGCATGCGAGAAATTTTTCACACAACCTAAGCGGGCGCGGTATATAATTTCGAAGGTTTTTTCCGTGTTCTTATACGTCCCTTGTTAGGAGGAGGTTGTTACTATCCACTCAAGGAAGCGATTACGAAACAAGGAAGGCTTCAGAGAGTGGTCGATTCAGAGACTCAAGAGATTGAAGGAGAGCTTGCTCGATGTACAGCTGCAAATAAAGAAGTAGTGCCAAAGGCGTATCGATTTTACAGTATGGAAGGCGAGCAACTGCTTAACATACTGGATGATAAAATTGCTAAATTGAAGGCAGGACAGCTCAATGCTCTATCGAATGCCGAACTGCAATTTCTTATAAGACACCAAGAAGTGGGAAAGACGCTCCATCAAAAAGCTCGCAATGAGTTGAAAAAAATGGTTCAACTTTTTCAACCGGTTGGCTTAGAAGAGGCTTCACCCCTCAGCGGAAGTAAACCCTGGCTTGCCATCGAAGTAGAAGAGAAACTCTGATTTGATCACGTCCATGCCGACGGTGTCGAGGGCGTGGAGGACTTGGATGAGATCGGCTTGGGTGCAGGGCTGATTGTTGTCAGTGAGAAAACGGCAGCGCCACTGCTCAATGCAGAACGTTTCGGGCTGGCCATTGGGCCAGACGCGGGCACCCCGATTGGAGATCATTTTGAGGCGGAGATGACCCACATTGATGTGGGAGATTTTCGAGAAGAAGTCTTCCAGGCGTCCTTTGTGGTAGAGGAAAGCGTCAATGCCAGCGAGTGTGCGCTGGGTGGAAGTGGAGCGAAACGCTTTAGTGGTGTGTTGGTGCGCTTGAGCGTAGGCGACGGCTTTTAGAGTTTGAGGAGTTTTGCCCAGGTTGCGGATGACCGCTTCGGCAAATTCTTTGGTCCCTACTTTTTGCTTGCTCGTCCCTTCTTTGTAAATGTCGTAGGTATGGATCCCTTGTTCAAGGGTGTAGAGCCAGCCGTTGTGGATCCGAGCGGCGATGTCGGGTTGGCCGATGTGAACGAGCATTTGGACGGCAGCGAGGAGGAGTCCCGAGGGATTGGCGACATTTTGGCCCGCGCGACGAGGCGCAGAGCCATGAATTGCTTCGAACATGGCGCCATGGTCGCCGATGTTGGCTGATCCGGCCAGGCCGACAGAACCGGCGATTTGGGCGGCTACGTCGGAAAGGATATCGCCATAGAGGTTGGGCATCACGATGACATCGAAGACTTCAGGAGTATCGGCCAGTTTAGCGGCGCCGATGTCGACGATCCAATGCTCATTTAGGATATCGGGGTATTCTTGCGCAATTTCATCGAAGACCTTGTGGAAAAGGCCGTCGGAAAACTTCATGATGTTGTCTTTCGTGAAGCAGGTCACCTTTTTCCGTTGGTGGTGCTTGGCGTACTCAAAGGCATAACGGATGATTTTTTCAGAGCCTGCGCGAGAAATGATTTTGATGGATTCGCATACGTCGGGAGATTGTCGATATTCGATACCGGCGTAGAGGTCCTCTTCGTTTTCGCGGACGATGACGACATCCATGTCGGGATGTCTGGTGTCGACGAAGGGAAAATAGGAAACGCAGGGGCGGACGTTCGCATAAAGCCCCATCGTTGAGCGGACGGTGACGTTGAGGCTCTTAAACCCCCCGCCTTGCGGCGTGGTGATGGGCGCTTTGAGAAATGCTTTGGTCTTGCGCAGAATGTCCCACATGGCGGGGTCCATGCCAGTCGGAAACCCTTTCAGGTACATTTTTTCGCCGATTTCAATTCGGTGAATGTCGATTTGAGCGCCGGCAGCATTGAGGATGTGGAGGGTCGCCTCCATGATCTCGGGGCCGATTCCATCTCCGTGAGCCACTGCAATAGGAACTTTCATCAGGTCTCCGAAAACCCAGTCCTTTAGGGCCGGGTAATTCACATAGTTCAAGCATACGCAATTTTTTAGAAGACTTCAAGCGAAGAATCTTCTAAAATCCCCTGTATGGCTCTCAGAGAATTGTTTCGTCAACAACAGCTCTACTTGAATCACTTCTTCACCGTTTTTCCATTGCAAGAAGCGGAGAGAGCATTTGAAGCAGTGAAGCACTGCGCTGGATCGATCATCTTGAGCGGCGTTGGAAAGAGCGGCTTGATCGCGCAAAAGATCTCAGCGACCCTTGTCTCGACGGGAACTCGAGCGAGTTTTCTTTCGCCTGGCAATGCATTGCACGGCGATGTCGGAGCGGTGACTTCTTCAGATGTCGTTCTCGCAATAAGCAAGAGTGGAGAGACGCAGGAGTTGCTCGATCTCATCCCGGTTGTGCAGCGAAAAGGGGCACAGACAATAGCGTTCGTCTCGTCCATTGGCTCTCGATTGGAGAAACTGTGCGATCTGACGGTTCATTTGCCTGTGCTTCGAGAATTGTGTCCCTACGACTTGGCACCGACGACATCAACAGCGGTGCAACTGCTCTTTGGCGATGTGTTGGCTATCGCGCTGATGCAGGTGAGGGGATTTTCGGTGAGCGACTTTGCGGCCAATCATCCAGCAGGCCTTCTCGGTCGGAAAATCACTCTGAAAGTCTCCGATCTCATGTTGAAGGGAAAAGCTCTCCCACTCTGCCGTCCCTCCGATCGGCTGATCGATGTATTGCATGAACTTACTGCCAAGAAGTGCGGCTGCTTGCTCGTGATCGATGAAGAGGCTCAGCTTCAGGGGATTTTCACGGACGGCGATTTGCGCCGATCGATTGAGAAGAAGGGACCTCAGGCGCTCGAAATGGCTGTCTCGGCATTAATGACAGGGGTGCCTAAATCGATTGAACCAAGCAAGCTTGCTCTGGAAGCGGTGCGGACGATGGAAGAAGATCCTGCCCGGCTGATTACGGTGTTACCCGTCTTGGAGGGTCGCCAGGTGATTGGCTTGATTAGGATGCACGATATCATTCAATCGGGCCTTCACTAGCGGGTTAAACCAACCGAAGAAGAGATCGGTTTTCTGTTTCGACGAATCTTGCAAAAATTTCGACAGGCGAAAATTTGAATCTAAGACCGTCAATTTTTGTGGTAGCGGCTTTTTGAGTTGCACTGCAATTCCATCGCGAAAGGCGACACCTTCGATGCAGGCGTACGGAATTTGAAGAGCTGGTTTACCCGCGGGGCAATAGACCAATGCTTTTTGCTCTAAACGAAGCCGATCGGGGAAGCGGGCTTGCGCGCGCATTTTTCGATAAGTAGACAGACAATGGCGCATCCAAGGGTATAAGCCGCCGATCAAAAAAGGGGCCAAGGAAAGTTCTTTTATGAACAGTAAAAAGAAAGTGTAAGCGGCTATTCCAGCCGCGGTTAAAGCAAGGCCAGCGACCAGGTGCAGGCGGGCCTCAGCGGGATTAATTTCGGTTTGAAATTCGATTTCCATTGCACGATAATCATACACAAACACAAAATTAAGAGTATATGTTTGAAAGTTCAATCTCAGATCTTCTTATTGTCCTCATTTTTGCCATTGGCTATTTTGCCATCATTTTCGAAGCAAATATCAAAGTCAATAAGACGGCGACTGCTTTATTAATGGCGATTTTAACGTGGGCGATCGTGTTTTTAACGCGGGGACATGCGTTAAATACCGATGTGCATGCCCTCGGCGACCACTTGAACGAAGTGAGTCAAATCATTTTCTTCCTGCTCGGTGCGATGACACTCGTCGAGCTGATCGACTGCCACCGCGGCTTTAAAGTAATCACTGATTTGATCTACACCAACTCGAAAAAGAAAATGCTTTGGGTGATGGGCTTCACCGCATTTTTCCTTTCGGCGATCCTCGACAACTTGACGACGACCATTGTCATGGTGTCGCTCTTGCGCAAACTGGTGTCTAACCAGGAAGACCGATGGGTCTTGGGATCGATGGTGGTCGTTGCGGCGAATGCAGGGGGGGCCTGGACGCCCATCGGTGACGTAACGACGACGATGCTCTGGATCAATGGAAACATCACGACGTTAAAAGTGATGCAAGCGCTGTTTCTGCCGAGTCTCTGCTCGCTCATCATCTGCCTTTTGCTGCTAGGATTTGGATTAAAAGGCCATTATCCGAGAATGGCCCAAAAGGCCAAAGAAGAGGAGACGGAGCCAGGGGGCCGAGTTGTCTTTTTCTGCGGTTTGAGCGCTCTTGTCTTAGTTCCGATCTTTAAAGCTGTGACCGGGTTGCCTCCCTTCATGGGAATGCTCATGGCGCTCGGAGTTCTTTGGCTCATCACCGACATCATGCACCATCCTTACGCGCAGCGGGAGCATTTGCGCGTTCCTTACATCCTGACGAAAATCGATACGTCCGGAGTTCTCTTTTTTCTCGGGATATTGCTCACCATCGGTTCGTTGGACGCCATAGGACTTTTGAAGGAACTCGCTGTGTGGCTCGACCACTACGTACAAAATTTGGCAGTGATTTCCACAGTGATTGGCCTCATTTCTGCCATCGTCGATAACGTGCCTTTGGTAGCGGCTGGCATGGGGATGTACGACCTACAGGCCCATCCCACCGATTCAGCCCTCTGGCAGATGCTCGCCTATTGTGCAGGGACCGGGGGGAGCATTCTCCTGATTGGCTCTGCGGCGGGAGTGGCTATTATGGGCATGGAAAAAATAAACTTTCTTTGGTACTTCAAGAGAATTAGTCTCGTCGCGTTAGCCAGCTATCTCGGCGGAATGGCCATTTACCTCCTCCAGACAGCAATTTTTTAATTTTCAGCCTATCCATTCCTCATCTCTCATTTACTCAAAGCAAGAAAACAGGATCGCGCCACAAACGGCGTGATCCTGTTTTCCTAGTTTGAGCCAAAAAGGCTCACAAGTAACGACTTAAAGCTCGGGCGGATCTTTTGCCAGAAGGCTCTTTGGTGGCATTTAAGGATGAATTTATTTTGACTTAAGTTGTCTGATTAGAGTCACTTGCGATTCAAAAAAAGGAGGTATTTTTCGAAAAAAGTTGATAAAAATAGCCAATCTTTTGTATGTTCTTAACTTCGTTTTGATTGAGAAATCGAGTAAAAACGAACAACGGTAGCAAGCCTACCGAAGCTGTTTTGACAGTGGAAATAGAGAAGAGTGCGGGAAAGTAGTTTGTTCGAGCTCTCAACGCAAGTTGAGAGACTCTCGTCATAAATATTTTTCTATTGAGAATTTGATCTTGGTTCAGATCGAATGCTGACGGCGTGGATGAGGCATGCAAGTCGCACGATATGGGGGCAACTCCATATAGTGGCGC
>JAGWKU010000004.1 GCA_028873375.1 Verrucomicrobiota bacterium | reverse complement strand
CGATGGGTTGGTCGAACTCATAGTAAGTACCGTTTAAACGGAGCCGTAAATAGCCTTGGCGGCCCAACCGCTCGACGAGTTCCTCAAACGTCTCTTTCTTTTGGAGCGAGATCGGCGAGAGGATGTGGAGTTTCTCTCCTTTCGGGAGCTCGAGCACCTTGCTGACGACAAATTCTTTGCTGATGTGCCGGATCACGTCGCCGCTTTCAGGGCAATGCGCCACGCCGAGGTGAGCGTAGAGAATGCGCAAGTGGTCGTAGATTTCTGTGAGCGTGCCGACGGTGCTGCGGGGATTGAGGCCGCCGGTTTTTTGCTCGAGGGCAATCGAGGGGGCGAGTCCTTCGATCCGATCGACTTTGGGTTTTGGGAGTTGTTTTACATATTGGCGCGAGTAGGCGGGGAGCGTTTCAGTGTAGCGGCGCTGCCCTTCGGCATAGATGGTCTCGAAGGCGAGGGACGATTTTCCTGAGCCGGAAGGCCCTGTAAAGACGGTGATCTTGCCGCGCGGGATTTCGACGTCGACGCCCTTGAGGTTATTTTGCTGGCCATTTTCTACGCTCAAAGTGGTAATTTCTCGTCCCGTATGAGGAGCTGGTTTGGTTGGTACCACCGGTTTTTCTTGGAGGATCGCTTTGAGCGCTATTCCTGTCGCTGTTTTTTTCTTGGCGACCTGCTCAGGCGTCCCTTCGGCGACGAGTTCTCCGCCAGCACCGCCCGCTTCTGGGCCGAGTTCGATCACCCAGTCGGCCGTTTTCACGAGGTCCATGTTGTGCTCGATGACGAGGACGGTATTTCCTTTTTCGACGAGTTTATGCAAGACGGCGATCAAGCGGCGGATGTCGTGGATATGGAGCCCGGTTGTCGGTTCATCGAGGATGTAGATTGTGCGACCGGTCGCTGGACGGACGAGCTCTTTTGCGAGTTTGATCCTCTGCGCTTCGCCGCCAGACAACGTCGTCGAAGGCTGGCCGAGGCGGAGGTAGTTGAGTCCTACTTCGCTCAATACCTGGAGCTTTTTCCGGATCGGCGGGAGTGCATCGAAGAGTTCGAGCGCGTGCTCCACGTCAGTCTCAAGCACATCGTGGATGCTCTTGCCTTTGAACTGAACGGCTAGAATTTCTGGGTCAAACCGTTTTCCTCGGCATTGCGGGCAATCGACCCACGCATCTTCGAGAAAATCCATGTCGATCCGCACTTGGCCAAGTCCGCTGCAATAGGAGCACGATCCTTCTTTGACGTTGAAGCTAAAGTGGCCTCCCGTGAAGCCGCGCAGCTTGCTCTCTGGTAAATCGGCAAAAAGGTCCCGAATTTCGTCGAAGAGTTTGATGTAAGTGGCCGCGTTTGAGCGGGGCGTACGGCCGATGGGCGTTTGATCGACGGCAATCACCTTGTCGATGTGTTCAAGACCTTTGATTTCTTTGTGCGCGCCAACCGGGAGAGAGGCGTTGTGTAAGAGATTGGACAGCGCTGGATATAAAATATCGGTGATGAGCGACGACTTGCCCGAGCCAGATACGCCGGCGATACAAATCAGCCCGCCAAGTGGGATTTTCACCGAGACGTTTTTTAAGTTGTGGTGTTTGGCATTTGTAATCTCGAGAAAGCGCTCCATTTTGCGCCGCTCCGCGGGCACTTCGATCTTCATTTTGCCCGAGAGATAAGCGCCCGTGATCGACTCTTTGACCTTCATCACGTCGGCCACGGTACCGTGCGCTAAAATCTTCCCGCCATGCGATCCGGCGCCGGGACCCACGTCGACGATCGAGTCGGCGGCGAGCATCGTGTCGGTGTCGTGCTCGACGACAAGCACTGTGTTGCCCTGATCGCGCAACTTTTTCAGCGTGTCGATCAGCTTGTGGTGGTCGATAGGGTGCAAGCCAATCGATGGCTCGTCGAGCACATAAATCGCTCCCACGAGCCCCGCTCCAATTTGCGATGCAAGCCGCACCCGCTGCGATTCGCCGCCGCTTAATGTCGGTGACGTTCTTTCCAGCGTTAAATAATGGACGCCGACCCGGACGAGAAAGGAGAGTCGCTCTGAAATTTCTTTCAGCAGCTCTTCTGCGACCATCTTGTCGAGATCAGAGAGATGCAGACGCTTTAAAAATGCTTCTAATTCGGCGAGAGTCATCGCCGAGAGTTCAGCGACCTTTTTGCCGCCGAGCTGCGCTTCGGCAGGGTATGGCTTGATCCGAGCTCCTTGGCAGGAGGGACATACCATCTGCACCATCAGCTCCAACATTTTCTTGCGGTACAATTCGCTCTTGGCTGCGGTCAGTCGCTCTTTTGCCTCGTGGATGACCCCTTGCCAACGGACGAATTCGATCCATCGGGTTTTCTTCTCCGGATGGGTAAATGTCATCCGGCTCCATTTTTGCTCGGTGCCGTATAAAAAGACGTGCTTTGCTTTTTCGGACAGATCTTTCCACGCCGTCTTTACATTGAACTTGTAGGTCTTGGCTAGGTTGTTGAAGATGTTGCCATAGCGGACGGTTTGGTAGGAGCTCGCAATCGAGCAGCAATCCTCAGCAATCGACAGTTTGGGGTCGATGATTTTGTCTAAATCGAATTCCTGCGAGATACCCAGTCCATGGCACGTTGGGCACATCCCCGCCGGGTGGTTGAACGAAAAATCGGACGGCTCCAGCGGCCCGTACGACAGCCCCGATTTCACCGAGTAGGCGAACTGAGAAAAGACCGTTTCTTCTTTCGTCTCGCTTTCGACGACGCTAAAGAGCCCTTTGCCGAGCTCCAGCGCCTGTTGCACCGCCTCGGCAATTCGGCTCCGGTTCTCTGGCGACACGGTCACTCGGTCGATCACTAGGTCGACATCGTGGGCTCGGGCGTCATCCAATCGATCGATCGTTCCCAGTTCGACCCACTCGCCATCGACTCTGAGGCGAGTATAGCCCTTCGATAAAAGTTCTGCAAAATCTTCCTTGAATTCGGCTTTTTTCCCACGCGCATACGGGCTCAATACAATCAGCTTCGTCTTCTCGGGGAAACTCTGCAGCCGTGCGATGATCTTCTCTCGGCTCTGCGCCGCCACCGGCTCCTTGCTCACCGGGCAATGGGGGACCGCGATCCGGGCATACAACACCCGCAAAAAGTCATATACGCCGGTCATCGTTCCGACCGTCGACCTTGGATTATTGCCCGCATGTTTCTGCTCGATCGCTATCGTCGGCGCGATCCCCGAAATGCTCTCCGCCTCCGGCTTCGGCAGATCGCCCATGTTCCGCCTCGCCTGGTGCGATAGCGACTCGATATATCTTCGCTGCCCCTCGACGTAGATCGTATCAAACGCCAGTGACGACTTCCCAGACCCCGACACACCCGTGAAAACAACCAGCTCGCCCGGTTGTAGGGTCAGGTCCACGTCCTTCAAGTTATGGACGCGGACTTTTTTGAGAATAATGGGGGGTCTTTTCATGACAAATTATTCTACCAAAAAAGGGCGTTCCCGTAAATGCAAAGCGGCTTTACATTTCGATTGTCTCAATGGTATTCTGTAGGGCGCAAAAAAAGGATTTTTATGATCGATACTATAGTGAGATGGTTCACCCTTACCCCTGAGCGTTGGGAACAGTTAGAGGCGTATGAATGTCTTCAATCTATTTTTGAACGAGGGAAATGTGACGAAGGGGCTGATGTCGCTCCCATCATTATGGATTACTACATCGGGGACTCCCAAACATTTTTTGATATGCTAGGCCATGTGAATGCGCAGATGAGAGAGATGTTAAAAACTGCGGAATGGAATCTCGATTCTCTTTCTTCCCCCAATCGCAAATATTACGACCTTTTTAAAAGTCATGTCACCCATCTGGGGGATCTCCCTTATTATTGGACGTGCGAGACATCTAAGAAACAAATGGAGCGAATTCATAC
The DNA here is from genome assembly GCA_028873375.1 of Verrucomicrobiota bacterium. GTDB lineage: Bacteria > Chlamydiota > Chlamydiia > Chlamydiales > SM23-39 > CAITMJ01. The sequence continues at coordinate 29,817 of JAGWKU010000004.1, read as the reverse complement.
CATTGTCTGGGAGGCATTGGATCTAAAAGCAATTTCCGTCGATGGAGGAACGAGTCTAGATCCCCAAACAATCGGCTATTGGGGATGGTGGGCCTATCCTTACGATGATCGAGCAACAAGCGCATTCTATCAGCGGATTTTAGAGGAAAAGAAAAAAATCACAGAAATAAGAGCTAAACTTCCGATGACCCTCTTAGTATTTGAGGCTCTGACAAGGAAAACAGACCTGACAGCGTTTCACCTCTCGAATCCAACTCCTTTCCTCAATCCGGATCCTATTCATCCGCCGGCAGCTTATGTCGTGACTTCGGTACAGCGTTTGAGGGGATTAAAAAAATTGACGTTGGGCTATTGCCGTCTACAAGATGTTCATGTGCGGCAAATGATTGATTCATGTCCTTTGATTGAAGAATTAGATTTCTCTTCCAATCAACTCACAAGCCTAGCTCCTTTCAATTTATTGCCTCGGCTTAGAATGCTAGATGTGGGTTCCTATAATGTTCGCTCCAATCGGTTTCCGATGGAAGAATTAGCTCACTTGAGACAATGCCAAAATTTAGAGGTATTATCTCTCCAAAACTCACTCGTTTTCAACAGAGGCCTCGTAGACGCCTTGATCGAAGCTCTTGCTCCCCTCCGAAAGCTACGGCGCCTTGACGTAGGTGGTTGTGTGATGAATTCTTCTGACGTCATCAAGTTTTCTCAATTTGCGTATTTAAAAGAATTAAGAATAGGGAGCTATCCAGGTAGTAATTCATTGACTTCAGCGGTAAAAGAATTGCGTGATAGCAGACCCGACCTCCAAGTGGAATTTTATCCTCTTCTTTCAGAAGCAGAACGAGAAGCAGAAGAGCGGCGAGAGGTCAGACTCGCTCGGATGCATTAAATATAAAAAGGAATTTTTATGAATAGCTGCACCCTATGGAGGTGGTGGTGTCTTACCTCCGAACAAAACGAACAATTAAACGTGTACGAAGCTCTTCGATCCTGCTTTGCAGAGGGAAATAAACGCAATGCAGGCGACGACCTCGCTCCGCTGGTTCTCGATTATGCGGGAGGAGATTATCTCGATCTTTTGCAAAAGGTTGGGCGGACAATGGGAGAATTTTTAAATCGTTTGAAGGAAGCTGATTGGAAGATAGAATCTTTTTCTGCTCCTGAACGGTATTATTTTGACTGCTTTAAATACAATATTAAGACCCTCTATTTTTCTCTTCCCTCTGACGGACCAAAAAAGGAGGAGATAGCTTCAAGAATGGAAGCAGTTGTTAATCAACTGGTTGGATTGAAAAGCGTGACTCTTTTTAAAGGAACATTGGCAGCGATAAAGGATGGAGAAACTGCGGATCAGCGAACGACTGCTTTTTATGAAAGATGTTTGAAGGGAAAGGAGCAACTTAAAGAAGTAGATTTAACGCGCCCGCCTTCTCTTGGGATAATGAATATCATCGCTTCCAAGCCGACGATTAGCCGTTTTGAAATTGACACGCGAACTTTCTCTCCTCAAAACTTTCGCGATCTCTCTGCTAATATCGACCAAATTGCCACCTCTCTTAGCCGTCTTGTGCAATTGAAATCTCTCTGGCTTAATCAGTGCGGTATAACAGCAACAATCCTTGCAAGGATAGCTCAGTCTTGTCGTTCGCTTGCAATTCTCAATCTTTCTGACAATCAAATCACAAACATTGACGTTTTTCTTCCCAACCTAATCCTCGTGTATCTAGACAATAACCCTCTTGAAAATCAAGACTCTTTGTTTATGTTTACTGAGTGTCATCAGTTAGAGATTTTATCTCTGAATCATTGCTTTCCCGATCAAGTCGTGAGTGTTGTTACGATTGCCGATGCTTTGGCCCATTTGGAAAAGCTAGAAATATTGAATTTAGAGGGGGTTCATTTGACCGCAGAGGAAATCGATCAGTTTTCTCGCTTTGTTCACTTGAAAAACCTGAAAATTGGAGGTTATCGAGGAAGCGATGAGCTCGACGGAGCAGTGAGAAGCCTTCAACAACAGCGCCTTCCTTTCCGAATCGAATTTTCAAGCAGACCATTGGTAGACCCCGTGTTCAATATCCCCCCTACTACAACCTACGATCGAACAGACCTGGGGCCTCGCATGAATGGCTTCATGTGATAGAGAAGATTTGACCAAATCCTCTCTTCAGGTATGATAAAAATTATGGTGATGCGCACAAAAATTGTCTGTACGATCGGGCCGGCGGTCTCGAGCTTCGATAAAATCGTGGCTCTGATCGAGGCCGGGATGAATGTTGCTCGGTTGAATTTGAGCCACGGAACCCGAGAGGAGCATCTCCACCGGATTGAGAACTTGAAGAAGGCCCGGGAGAAGATGGGGCGGCCGGTCGCCATCATGCTCGACACACAGGGGCCTGAGATGCGGCTCGGCAAGGTGAAGGGCGATGCGCTTCATTTGCACGCAGGGCAGCGGATTCGGCTTGGAAAAGAGGGCGACGGAATCGACGCGATCTCGATCCACCCGGCCGAGGTGATCGATGCGCTGACCGTGGGTTTGAAAGTTCTGTTCGACGATGGCTACATCATCGCGCAAGTGGTCGAAAAGGAATCCAATTCGGCCGTTTTAGAAATCGAGAACAACGGGATTTTGAAGAGCGGCAAGAAGATGAACATCCCCGGCGCGAATTTGCCTCTGCCGGCGATGACCGCCAAGGATGTCGAGGATCTGAAGTTTGGCTGCGAACAAAATGTCGAATTCATCGCTGCCTCGTTCATCCGCTCGGCCCATCATGTTCTCTCGATCAAAGAGTTATTGGCGAAAGAGGGGAATCCGGAGATTCTCGTCATCGCTAAAATCGAGAGCACGCAGGGGGTAGAAAACCTCGATCAGATCATTCAAGTATCTGACGGCATCATGATCGCCCGCGGCGATCTCGGCGTCGAACTCGACCTCGCCCTCGTCCCCAAGTTACAAAAATTGATGATTCGGAAGTGCTACCAGGCATGCAAGCCATCGATCACGGCGACGCAAATGCTTGAATCGATGATCGCCAATCCTCGCCCCACTCGAGCGGAAGCTTCCGATGTCGCCAATGCGATTTACGACTGCACCTCGTGCATCATGCTCTCGGGAGAGACGGCGGTAGGCAAATATCCGATCGAAGCAGTGCAGCGGATGCGGAGCATCGCTCGCGAAGCGGAATCCGACTGCAACTACCGGGCCTTTTTCGAGTACCACACCCAGCGCGACTATCACGATATCTCATCGGCCGTTGCGATGGCCTCCGTCAAAACTGCTTATAGCGCAAATGCGAAAGCGATCTTTGCCTTCACCACGAGCGGCGCAACCGCGCGTCTCGTCTCCCGTTTGCGACCTGAAATGCCGATCATTGCGGTGACGCCCGATCTCTCCACCTATCATCAGCTGGCTCTCAATTGGGGGGTCATTCCCATCTTCCTCGATGGCTGCACCAATGCCAAAGAGGCCTTTGCTGCTGCCAGCTCCTATGCTCTTGCAGAGGGTCTTATTTCCTTTGGCGATGTCGTGGTCGTCACGGCCGGAGTTCCCTTCGGCAAGAAGGGATCGACCAATATGATGTCGGTAGAAAATATCGGAGAAGTTCTCGTTCGTGGTCACAAGGGTTATGGCCCAAAAGTCGCCGCTAAGGTCTCGATCGTCCTTTCTCCTGAAGGACGCGATCCAGCCGACTACAAAGGGCGCCTCGTCATCATCCCTCACTGCGATAACACCTTTCTCCCCATTCTCCAAGAAGCCGCCGGCGTAGTCCTTCAAAACTCGCTCGGCGACTCGGCTTCCGAGCAATACGCCGCTCACGTCGCCAAAAGCGTCGGCATTTCCGTCATGTCGCGCGCTGACGGCGCCATGAATGTCCTCCGCGAAAACGAAGAGGTAACTCTCGATCCGCAACGGGGACTTATTTATAGAGGCTGTGAGGAATCTCCCGCCTGTCCTGTCCTGTCCACGTGACAATCTTCATCAAAAGGATTATCGGATAGAGGGCCGAACTTGCTTAAGAAATCAAGTTGAGCCTCTAGTTCCCGTGATGCCTTTGCGTAGCTTTCCTCTAGGACACGATCGGAGTTAGTCGTCAAGTTCAGCGAAGAACGGATTGCGGGGAGATGCGTTTTATAAAACGCTCGAGCGTCCTTAATTGCAGTCACAAGGTCTTGCAGTTTTTCTTGTTCTACTCTTTCCCACCGAGCGGCACGTCTACGAGTTTCATGGAGCGGTAAAAAGAATCCTCCAATGAGTGGGCCTCCTGTGAGAGTAAAAAAAAGCCAATGAAGCAGCTGTGTAGCACTATTTGGAGCATACCAAGGACCTTTGACCTGGTCATTCCCAATGCGCAATCTTTCTGCGTGGAGGATTTGGTCTTTTGCTAGAGCGTAAAAGAGAACTGAAAACAGGCAGAGTCCTAAAAATGAGAAGGCGGCAATGGGAGCAGCAGAAGGGGCTAAAAAGAGGGTGGAGAAGACAGTGAGAGCGAGGAGTGCGACAAGGAAGCCTGTTTTCAAATAAGCACAAACGAGATGGGAACATTTTTTTGAATTTGTGAGCTGGGCATCGATGTCTCCAAAGCGAATGATCTTCGATTTTAATTCCACCATGTCAGGAACGACATCATTAAAATGAGTTATCTGCTCTTTTGGGCGACAGTTCGAAAAAATCGCCTGTGTAACAGGACAGGGGGTAGGCGGAATTTGTTGTGAATTGATAGATACCTGCACGCCTTCATAGGAGATGCAAATCGTTTGTGTTTTTGTCATAAGTCCTCTTTTTTTTGTGCTGTAGTTTAAGGAATGTTCACATTTGTATGCAAGCTAGTAAGCTAGTTAAAATTAACATTATTCTTTTTTGTTTTAGTTAATTAATGAATGAACGTAGAATAAAAAAAGATGCAAAATAATGCATCTGTTTAAAAAATATTAGGAGGGTTTTATGGTAACTCAAAAAAAAAGACAAACCTCTACTCGAAGACAGACCCGCAAAGAAACGCGAGGTGCTGTACGCAATTACCGCTCTGGCGAGCAAGAAAATCGCAATTGGGATCGCTCGGAAGAAAACCGCAATCAACGCTCCTCTGATCAGTATGAAGGCCGCTATGACCGCCCAGAAGATCGTTATGGCGAAGAGAGCGATCGTCGTCGCAATTCCTCTGCTGACCGAAGCTCTTACCAAGAGATCGGCCGCAAAGGCGGCCAGCGCGTTGCGCAAGAGCGGGGCTCCGAGCATTTTCGCGAGATTGGCCGTAGAGGCGGTGAAGCGACCTCTTCCACGCACGACCGAGAGTTTTACCAAGACATCGGCCGGCGCGGGGGGCAACGGGTTTCCGAAGAGCGCGGTCCTGAACACTACCGCGAGATTGGCCGCAGAGGCGGCGAAGCCACAGCGGCGAACCACGACCGAGAGTTTTACCAAGATATCGGTCGCAAAGGCGGTCAGAGGGTCGTGGAAGAGTACGGCCCTGAACACTACCGCGAGATTGGCCGCAAAGGCGGCGAAGCCACGGCATCCTCACACGATCGAGAGTTCTATCAGGACATCGGTCGCCGAGGAGGTCAGCGAGTCTCCGAAGAGCGCGGTCCTGAACACTACCGTGAAATCGCTCAACGAGGCCGGCCGCTCAAAGGTCGCGGAAGAAAACGATAACGTCGATTTCTTCTCTTACTAGCTAGAGGCAAGGCACTCCTTGCCTCTATTTATACCTTTTCTGCCAGTCGCGTTTCGTCTGTCTGTGTCTCTTGATCTTCTGTCTCTACTTCCTCTACTTCTGCGCTAACCCTGTTGTTAAAAGCCCGTTTGATATAAGGAAAGGGCCAAAGGGCCATGTAGATCATACCTTCTTTTTTCACGGAGGCTTTGAGATATTGCCATGCTACTTCGCGTCCCTTTTTGCAGGCTTTTTGAGCAGCGAAGCCAGCGGTTGTCAGTGTGGCTGCAGCGGGGGATCCTAAGGTTAGAGGTAAAAATATTTTAAGGCCCGGGATCATCCAAGTGGGATCGCCCGTACCAATAGAAAGCCCGCCCGCAAGGATAAGGCCCGGGATTCCTGCCATATACCCCATAGGAGAAAAAGTAGTGAAGGCGGCCTTTGCACAATGTTCCACTCGGTCTGTGAGAGTAAAAGTTCTCTGCTCTGCCGGAAGTAGGGCGGTGGAAGGATCTGAGGAATTGGTTGGATGTACTGTTGACATAAGAACCTCCGTTTAAATGGAGGGTAAATTTTTATTTAGGAAGGAATTAAAAGCAAGGAAAAGGCGCCCTTTGAAGAGCGCCTTGAAAATATTAGACTGCTGCTGAGACTGCAGTTGGGTATTTTGTAAGGATGAGTGTGGCTTTTTCTAGAAGAACGGGTTCAAATTTGCCGTAGAATTGGCTCAACCGAACCAAATAGTCGATTGTGTCGTTGTAGTCCTTTGGTTTGAGGAATGAGTGACGTGGTGGATTTGATTTTTCAGCGGCCACTCTATCAGCCAGCGTGGTGGCCCATTCAGCGAGAAATGCACACGAGCGTGTAATCGTTAATTCAATTTGTTGGCGCTGAATAGTTGCTGCGTTTTCCCAACGGGCTGGGCGGGTGAAGGTCTCGTAGAAGGGTAGAAGAAGTCCGCCAAGGACGGGGCCAATCACTGACGCTGCAAAGTGCTTTCCTCGACGAGTATCAATGTCCGGAGCAAACCAAGGACCTTTTGGCTTACCGTCTTCAGAGATTCTCATTTCAGCAAAGTTGATTTCACCATTTGACCACCCGTATGCTCCACCCATTGCTATGATGAAAGGGACGCTTATAAGGAGCAGTGAAAAGGGGGTTAAATTCATCAATACCAGTGCAGCGACGTAAGCAACAAGGCAAGCAGTCGAAAAACAAGGAGTTAAAAAGCGAGTCAGTTTTTTGGAGTCGGGGATTTGCTTCGTCTCCGTATCGCGAAGCTGATGGATCGGCCAGTAAAGATCGAGTGCTTTGATGCTTTTTTCTTGAAGAACGCCTTCTGTTGCACGATCCGTTGAAGCGTGTGTTAGGCCGTCTGCTAAAATCCAATTAGCGTAACAAGGGGAGTAGGGTGCTTTATCTATTTGGTGCTGATTACCTTTATAATTAATATTTACTGTCGAAGAAATGGATGACATAAATTCTCCTTAATTTAATGGGCAATATTTTACTACAAGTAGATGATTAATATCTATTTAGTAAAAAATTTACATATAATTGGAATGGAAAAGCGTTATTTCATTGAATCTCAGAGATTTATAGCGCATCTAAAGAAAGGGAAAGGCGCCCTTTGAAGAGCGCCTGGATATTATCCTACTGCTTGTGTTGCCAGTGTTTTAACATCAGGAACATTGGAATCGAATTGGCGGTAGAAACTGCACAACGCTCGAAGGGATTCGTGCGCCTTCAGTGTGCGAGTTGCAGATTCAAAGTCGTTTTTGCTGCGAACGTGAGCGTGATCTCTGGAGAGATTTATGCTGAGGATTGCTCCGTTATTTTCGAGGAAATCGCAATTCTCATCGATCAGCCTGTTTAATTCTGAAAACAGTCCACTTTTTGCATCTTCCCAGCGAGTTGGTCGGGTGAAAGCTTCGTAGAAAGGTAAAATGAGCCCTCCAACGAGTGGACCAACAACGGTGAGCGCAAACAGGGCTACTTTACCTCTATCCTTTTCAATCGTAGGGGCAAACCAGTAATCTGGCCTTGCACCTGTTTTTCTTTTCGCTTCATTCATCTGGACATTTGCCCAAGAGTAAGAGCAGATGGATACGATTGCGGCGGCTGTGATTGTTAAAAACAATAGAGTGGGACTTAAATTGGCAAATACGGCAACTGCAATGAGAGAGACAATTAGGGCTGTTGCTAGACAAGGGAATAAGAAGCGGGAGGATTTTTGGGAGTTGGCGCGCTGTGTCGTTTCAACCTCGTAGAAATTTTGGATCATGGTACGCAAGTCTAATTGCTGAATTTTAGGCTTGTTAAGAGGGGCTGATAGGCTTGCATTAGAAGGTGACACCATTCCGGCTAAATAGGAAGTAGTTTTGTCATCTAAAACAGGCACATTTTGCGGATTTACCTGAACACTCAATCTATCATAATTAATTGTTACAGAAGGGACTGACATACATTCTCCTATTTTGTGGGCAAGAGTTTACCATGCCTTGTTAATTAAGGGGTAGGTGATAGTAAAAATTTTACTGATGCTCTGGTCGAGGGATGTGGTAGCTGCGGAGGGGTTCCTCTGTTTGAAGGATTTCCAAGACGAGGTTTGCGACTTCTTGGTGTGCGGGGGCATGGGCGATCGTCTGGTTGATGACGGAGTAATGGATATGATGCTCTCGGCATAGCTCGGAAAGGTAGAAAGAGATGGAGGAAAGGGTCAATTTGGCAATGTTATAAATGGCATCGTATTGGGAAGGGGGGAAATGGCCTGCTCGCCCCAACGAAATCACCTTTCCTCCTTTGAGATGGGGAAGTATGGCTTGGATGGCAGAGACGGGATTCCAAACTTCATAATCGAAGAGCCTTTTCATTTCTTCGACGGGCAATTTTTTGATAGAGTGGGTGACGAGCATGTGGGTATTGCTCGAGTTATTAATGAGGGCGTAGAGAGGCCCCGCTTCCTTTAAAATGCGTCGAACGGCTGTTTGGAGCGAGTCTTCTTTGGCGCAGTCGACGTCGATGGGAATGATCTTCTGTTGAGAATTTTTCACTAAGCACTGAAGAGGAGGATGAGTAAATGTCTTGCCGACATAAACGGTCCACTCGTTATCGGCGAGATACTCGGCGATGGCGAGACCAGGCCCCTTTTGTACGTCTGGGATGAAGACGACGCGCGAAAAGGCGGATGAACTGCTCGTCATATCTTATTACGCGGGTTGGAGAAGTGGTTGCTCGTCTTCCTGAGCAGTAGTGCGACAACAGAGCTTTTTGTTGATGGGCCAGAGTGCTTCTCGGATGTAGCCTCCCGGTTTCCACGACTCAGAAAATGCTTTTTTTGCTCCTTCGCATCCTTGGTCGCACAGCGCTTTGACGGCTTTCAAGGTAGTGATGGTCGCGGCTGTAACTGTCGATGCGGCGGGGAGAAGGAGAGATTTTGCGGACCATTTCAGGGTCTCGATAGTCGTTGATTGATCATTATCTGCTAAGGAGTTGTAAGCGAGTAGAACAGCGCTTCCTGTTAATAAAATGCCCGTTGCGTAATACCCACCGAGAGAAAGAGTGGAAAGGGTCCATTTGACCGTGCAATCAAAAGAGCAGGTGACTGGAGGGATTGCTGACATAGCCGTTCTCCTGTTAAGGAATAGAAAGATTTTATTTAAAGAAAGATAAAAATCAACAAGAAAGTATTAGAACGGTGAGGGCTGCGATGGGAGCAGTCTCGGCGCGAAGGATATTTTTGCTCAGCTTGATTCCTTTGGCGTGGGCTAGAAGCTGCTCTTCATTCGGTGAAAAGCCCGATTCAGGACCGCTGATGAAGAGTGTGTTTTCTTTGGCTGGAGAAATCCAGGGGGCTTCGGGATTGGTGTCGCCGAAGAGGGGCATCGCGTCTCGCTGGAAGAGCTCTTTAAAATGAGCGAGGACTTCTATCGTGGGTGAATAAAGACGGCCCGACTGTTTGAGAGCAGAGGAGGTGATGGCGCGAAGTCGAATGAGGGCGTTGTCGGAGAGGTGGATTTTTTCGGAGCGCTCGGCGGGATAGAGGAGAAAGGAGTCGGCACCAAGTTCAGTTCCTTTTTCGAAAATGAGCTCGAGTTTATTGGGGCGTAAAAGAGGAATGCCAAGGGCAATGCGTGGCGTGGGGCGATCAGCTCGATGGAGCTGGTGGATTTTTAAAAAGGCGATGTGTCTATCGATTCTAGAGAGGGTGGCTTTGGCAAGTACGCCTTGTCCATTGACGAGTTCTATCTCTTCGCCGATGCCGATCCGCATCACTTTGATGTGATGATGTTCAGGTCCTTCGAGAGAAATGGAGGCGCTCTGTTCGAGCGGGCCATCGTAGAAGAATCGATCCACAGGCATGTCAAAGATCATACCGAGAATTCTTTTTGTTGAACATTTTTTCGGCGAGGCGCATAGTCCTCCATCCAACTTTTGGAGGTCATTATGACAATGAGAATTTCTGCTTTGAAAAATGTATTGCCAACGAATGTTTTTTCTCGCTCATCAAATGTCTTGTTTGCTAACCAAATGAGATCTGTCTCGCACGTTACTGCACCGGTTGAGTTGTCGAAATGGAGGGAGTTTGCTGTGAAGTGCGCTGCATGGACTGCGCTTTGCGGTGCAACGGGTACTTTCATAGGGATTGTCGATGGCGTGTATATGGGAGCTAAAGAGTACCACATCTGCAAAGAGCCCGGTTCCAGCAGTGGTGGAACGTTTTAAAGGGGACTCCACAGAGTCCCAGGTCTGCAAGAGCCCGTTTAAGGACATCAGAGAGGTCGTCTTTATGGCGACCTCTTTAGGCTTTTTCAAAGAGCTGGAGATAGGAGCGATATTCGTAAGTTCTACCATAGGTTTTATCGGGATCTCGCTGTATCAAAATTCCCATGTCGATAAACCGGTCGATTACTTTTTGAGCTCCAGCTCTTGTTTTCATATTGGTCCACTCCTGAATCAGAGATACGTCAACAATCGGTTGCTTAAAAAGATTGCGCAGTATGTCTACTGCAGTGCTAGCTGATGTTTTTCCTAGCTTGTGAAGTTTAGCCATGTCTTTTTCTCGTATAGAAACGATCTTTGAGGCGATTTGAATCGCAGAATGAGAAGTGGCAATAACCCCCTCTAGAAAAAAATCGAGCCATAGTTCGATTTGGGCGGGGTCGCTGTGATAACCTTGTAGTCTCTCGTAATAGAGAGTTTGATGCTTCTTAAAGAAGTCCGATAAATAGAGCAGGGGGAGTTCTAAGAGCTTTTCTTTCCAGAGAAATAGAGTGACAAGAAGGCGACCTGTTCTTCCATTCCCATCTGTAAATGGGTGGATTGTCTCAAATTGAGCGTGTAACAACGCTGCTTTGATTAAGGTAGGTAACCCATCTTCTTTTGCATGGATGAATTTTTCTAAATCTCCTAAAGAACGAGATACTTCTGCGGGAGGTGGAGGAACAAAACTGGCATTTGAAGGATTAGTCCCTCCAATCCAGTTTTTGGTATATCGAAATTCTCCAGGAAATGGGTGTTGGGTGGATCTGGCATTTTTCATGAGCTGCTCATGGAGTTCTCGGATAAAACGAACGGAGAAGGGGAGGGTTTTGAAACGCTGAATCCCATAATTCAAGGCTCGAATGTAATGAAGAATATCATCTACGTCCGGAGCATGAGCAGATTTAGGTAGAATTTTTGCCTCAATCGCATCGGCCATAGTGGCTTGCGTGCCTTCGATTTGGGTGGAAGAAGCGGCTTCTTTCCTTACAAACATAAAGAGAAAGAAATTCTTATCAGGCAGTAACTGGCTGATCCCGTCTAGCTTGCCGATGAGATGCATGGCTTGCCCGTGTTTTATTTCTAAATGAGAAGGGAGCGGAGGGAGAGAAGCTGGAGGAAAAGGAAGGGGAATGAAGGCTTTAAATCCATTGGGTTGTTGTACTAAGTGCCCTATTCTTTGCCACATTAGTGAATCCGTTTTTTTTTGTATACATCTAAATCTTAAGTGGCTGATCGTTAGCTGCTTTTAGAAGGCATCCAAAGGGTGCCTGGCCGGCACAAAGCCCGTTTAAGGACGTCCGAGAGATCGCTGGGCCGATGGGGCTCAGCGAGTTTTTCGAGGGTGGGGAGGTCGAGCACTTCGAAGGCGCTGAGCCGTTCGTAGTGAGCGCGGATGGGACGGTAGTTTGTGAAGTTAAAGACGAGTTTGAACCGAAAATCGGGGAGGAGTGTTTCCCGGAGATTTCGGTAGTAGATCTTTTCGGCGTCAATGAGCGGTTCGTGGCGATATTGTTCGGGAACGAGGAGGGAGAGGAAGTCAAGGGGGTAGATTTGCCGAAAGGTAGAGAGGTGAGGGAGGAGGGCTCGGAAGGCGTCTGGTTCAGAGGGGAGGATGATGGCAATGCAATCGTGGCGAAATCGTTTGTAGACGTTTTGCGGCGTTTGCTGTTTCCACCGGTTGTGCTGCCAGAGCCATTCGCCTGGGTATTGTTTGATGCTCTCTTGGAGTTGCGTGAGAAGGTGGTTCATGAGGCGGATGACCTCTTTTTCCATGGGTTTGGAGAGATCGGGCCAGAGAGGCTCTGAGTAACGGATGCGGTAGCCGCCAGAGACGCGGCGGGTATGGGCGTAGAGGATAGGACTATTGGTGCGGTAGGCGAGGAGGGCGGGGGCGGTTGAAGTCCAGGCTCTGCGGCCGAGAAAGGGGAAGGCGTAGCCGCTGTTGGGCATCCCTTGGTCGCCGACGATGCCGATGAAAGCGCCTCTCTTGAGAGCGCGAAAGCCTTCGAAGATGGCATTGCGAGGGGCGACGAGTTTTCCTCCATTTTTTTCTCGGATAGAGATGATCCATCGATAGAGCTTCTTATTCTTGATCGCTTTGCCGATGGCGACCCCTTCCATCCGATGGGTACCGTCGAGGAAGAGCGCTTCCCAATTCGATTGGTGCCCGCAGAAGAAAATGATCCCTTGTTTTTTTGCATAGAGAGCGGCGGCTGTTTCAGGATTTTCGCACCGGATCGTTTGGTCGAGATATTTATCGACGTCGAATTTCGGATATTCAAGGCAGTTGATGGCGAGGTTTTGGAACGATTGCTTAGCAATTCGGATGGTCTCTCGAGGTGTGCAACAGAGGTCTTTAGCGAGCGCGATATTGCTGAGGGCTCGCTTGCGGTAGTCGCGCATGCAATAAAAGGCGATGTAGCCGAGAAGGCGGCCGAGCCGATGGATCGCTGTGTAGGGCATCCATCGCACGGGATAGGTAAGGGTGCGGACGAGGGAGTAAACAAGCGACTCTTTAGACATAGCAGGCTTCGAGCAGGGTGTTGAGTTGATAAGAGAAGTCGAGGTGCTCGACGCTTTGGCGGATGTGGGTGGCTCGTTCATCGGTTTTAGGCCGCGAGATTGCTTGTTCGAGGGCTAAAGCCATCGCTTCTCTCGAGAGGAGATCTTCGATGATCGTGCCGTTATCTGGGGTGAGGATTTCGGAGCCGCCATTTTGTTTGGAGGAGATGACGAAGAGCCCCATGGCGAGTGCTTCGACGGTGACGTTGGCAAATGGATCGTAAAAAGAGGGGATGGCGAGGGCGTCGACCACTTGGTAGAAAGAGCGAATGTCGCTGCGAGATCCAAAGAAACGCACTTGTTTTGAGAGGCCGAGCTGTTCCGCTTTGGCTTCGTAGACGCCTTGGTGGTTGTCTTTGCCGATGATGGAGAGTTGGATGTCTTTGCGAGAGAGATGGGCGAGCCCTTCGAGGAGGCGATCAAGGCCTTTTCTTAAGTAACCATTCCCGATGAAAAGGAGTTGGAAGAAGTGGGGATCGAGCCCGAGCGCTTGGCAGTGGCGTGGCTTGGCCTCGCTCCAGGTGGCAAAGTCGTGTTCCATTTCTCTCCACTCGACGCCGTTGTGGATCACTTGAATCTTCGCTGGGTCGGTCGAAAATCGGTCGAGGATTTGGTCTTTGACCATTTGAGAGTTGGTGAAGAGTTTGCGGAGGCCCGGATACTCAAAGGCCTCTTTTTCGAGTTGGAGGATTTTTTGGTGGAGGGGATTGCAGAGACAGGTGAGGTATTTGAGTCGTCCCTCGGTGAAGATGCGGCTTTTTAAGTAGGCGGCATGCACTCCATTGCCGGCTCGAATGTGGGTTTGATACCGATTTCGGTCCATGCCGAACACGAGGTCGGCCTTGTTTTTCTGAAGCCAGTGGCGGGTGAATCGGTCGAATTGCTCCATCCGTAAAAAAGCGGGCCAAGAAGAGGGGTAGGTCGAGTGGAAATGGATGAAGGGGTGAGTGGGAGGAGCGCCTGTCGTCAAGATCGACACTTCTTCGCCTCGCTCGACAAATGCAGTAGCGATACGGGAGGCAGCTTTTTCCAGTCCGCCGTGGTTTGCAGCGCGCGATTTCAATAAGACGACGTGCATCAGTTCAGGTTGAGTGGCGTGACAGTGATCGTGTTCGCCTGAAGCTCGATTTTGAGCGAGAGCTTTTTGTGGTTTGGCGTGTAAAGCCGGAAGCGGTTCATATAGCTCCGGAATCGGTTGCGCAAGTAGTCTTCGCGCAGATGGGGTTGCACATCGCCGAGCTCGTCATTGGATTGGGAAAGCACTTTGGCGACGTAACGATCTTCGAGTTCATGGGGATACATGAACTGGGCGCTCCAGAGAAGGGTTTCTCGCTCGGTTTTTGGCGAGGCGATGATCATCACTTGGATCATGTCTTTGACGGTCTCGAGGAAGAGGCGGCTTACCCCTTGTGCGTAGAGGGGAACAGCGACCATCTTGATGCCGTTTCTCTTGACGATGAAGTCGTTGGCTGCAAGCTGGTAGGTCTCTGGATTGAGCGTGTTACTGAACTTGGGTGGAAAAAAGACCGAAATAGGAATGGAACCGGCTAGGGGCAGTAGATCTTGGCGTGAAAAGTCGATTCGGAGCGCTTTGGCTTGTGGATCGTCGATCTCGATGGGTGTGTCGGAGAATTGCGGGATCGAAATCTTTTTCCATGAATTGGGGATGAAGTAACTCACCTCATCGACGAGTCCCTGGTTGCTGGCGCTCAAGGTGTCGAGTTCGCTGCGCGAAATGTCATTGAGGTTGAAAGTGATCGTCAAGCCCTTCGCTTTTAACTTTTTCACCGAATCTTCAGGGCCATTCACGGTGAGCCATAGATGATAGGGCCACACATCGAGGAATTGATACCCTTTTGGGGCTTCGCCGATTGGTTGCAAGACGAGGACGGGGATTTTTTCAGTGATGAGATTGCTCTGCCGCAAAATGATTTGATAAGGAGTTACTTTTGAGACCAGTTTATTGAGGTCGAAATCGGGGTTGAGGCTGACGAGGTTTTTCTTCGAAATCGAAGCGATCCACTCGTCGGCTTTTCCCGCCGAATCGATCTCGATAACGAGGTCTTTGCCCGACACGTCGTCGAGTGCGAGCTTATTGCCCGTGATGGTTAGCGAGACTTTTTTGTTTAAAATCCCATTGGCCTGCATCCCTTCGATCGTTTTCTCCGGCAATAAATTAATGACTCGGACTGGAATGTTGTGAACAGTCTTCGTCACCGTCATGGAGTGGTTGACGACCATCCAGATGATCATGGCTAAGATGAGGGAGGCGAGTTTGCGCTGCCAGTTTTCGACGAAGAGACGGACGAGGAGGCTTCTCATGTTTTTAGCCAGTTCAGGAGGTTAAATTTACTTGGGATTTTCACTCGCATCGGAGGATTGAAGATGCTCCGGATGATGCCTTTGAAGCGGTCGATCTTGATCCCTCGGGTCATGATCCCTTCTCTTGCGATTGAGACCTTGCCGGTCTCTTCTGAGACGACAATCACGAGTGAATCGGTCATGTGGCTTAATCCGAGTCCTGCTCGGTGACGCGTCCCCATCGATTTAGCTAGCTGTGAGGAGTCCTCTGCAAGTGGCAAGATGACTGCTGCTGCGAGGATCATTTTATCGCGCAAGATCACAGCGCCGTCATGCAAGGGTGTATTGTCAGCGAAAATCGTCTCTAATAGCTCAGTCGAAAATTCGCCGTTGACCAGCACTGCTTTTTGCGCATATTCCTCGAGAGAGTCTTCATTTTCCATTGCGATGAGCGCGCCGATCCTTCTGTCCGACATGCGATACACAGAGGTGGCCAACTGGTCCAAAAACTTATCGAATTCAGTCATTTCTCTCGAGCGGCGGCTCTTTAAGCTCAACTTGGAGAGCGCCATGCGCAGCTCTGGTTGGAAGATTACGATGATGGCAATCGCAGCTACGTTTCCGATCAAGACGAGAATTTTGTGCAATACGGGGAGATTCATCCAACTCGAAATCGCCAAGATGAGTAGAAAGGCGAAAAAGCCGAGAACGAGATCCATCGATTTGGTATTCCAGAAGAAGGAGAGGAGGTAATTGATCATGACGGCGATGATCATCACTTCGAAGAAGGGAGTGATCGAGTGAAAAAAAGCCATACTTCTACAAAAGAGGACACCTGTCTTTTACCTGTTGTCCATCAATCTTTTCAACAAGATAAGACTCTCGCGAACATTTTACCTCCCTAAAAGAATGTTGGCAAGTTCAAATTAAGAAAGAAAATGCCGCGAGGCGCGGCTAGATATTTCACCACCGAGAACACCGAGACCACCGAGGCGACGAAACGTCGCAAGAAAAGAAGGGAAATTTTTTTTGCGGCGTTTCGCCGCCTCAGTGCTTTCAGTGTTCTCAGTGGTGCAATTTTTTTCGCGCTTCGCGACTTTTCTTTCTCTGTGGTGATTGACGGTTAAGAAGAAAGAGAGTAAATTTTTTTCTGTATGGATGTCTTAACGCTTTCGCGAATTCAATTCGCCATCAATAGCTGTTTTCATTATTTGTACCCGCCCATCAGTATTGGGCTGGGCTTGATGCTCGTGATTATGGAGGGATTGTATTTGAAGCGAGGCGATCACAAGTACAAAGAGATGACGAGCTTTTGGATCAATATCTTTGCGTTGACGTTTGCGCTTGGAGTTGCGACTGGCTTGGTACAAACATTTGCTTTTGGTACGAATTGGGCTCGCTACTCGCGCTTCGTTGGCGATGTCTTCGGTAGTGCGCTAGCTGCAGAGGGGATCTTTGCCTTCTTTTTAGAGTCGGGCTTTTTAGGAATCTTGCTCTTTGGCTGGAATCGGGTCGGGCCGAAATTGCATTACTTTGCGACGATTTGCGTTGCGCTGGGCGCTCACTTCAGCGCTGTTTGGATTTTGGTTGCGAATTCATGGATGCAAACGCCTGCGGGCTTTCATATTGAGAATTCTCCGACGGGACCCAGGGCCGTGATCTCTAACTTTTGGGAGATGGTGTTTAACCCATCGACTGTGGATCGGATCTTTCACGTGCTCATCGGCTGCTGGCTCACGGGCGCTTTCTTAGTGTTGAGTGTCGCCGCTTATTACTTCCTTCGAGGAAAACACAAAGCGATCTCTCGCTCGATGATGCGGATTGGTCTTTTGATCGCCTTTATTTGCTGCCTGTTGCAGCTTTTTTCTGGCGATCGAAGCGCGCGGCTTATCGCCAAATATCAGCCATCTAAGTTTGCTGCCTTTGAAGGGGTCTATAAAACCGAGAAAAGTACCCCTATTTCTGTGATTGGCTGGGTCGATGCGAAAGAGGAAAAAGTCCACTCCATTGCGATTCCAGGCGCTTTGAATTTGCTCACCTACCGCGACTTATCGACTCCTGTTGCAGGGCTTGATCAAGTGCCTCGCGATGAGTGGCCCAATGTCCCCGTTGTTTTCCAGACTTATCATTTGATGGTGTTGATGTGGAGCCTGATGTTCTTCATCTCCTCGATGGGGTTGTGGTCATGGTGGCGCGGCACACTAGAAAAGAAGCGGTGGCTACTCTGGGCAATGGTCTTTTCGGTGGCGGCCCCTCATATTGCGCAGCAGGCCGGATGGATCTCGACCGAAATGGGGCGGCAGCCGTGGATTGTTTGGAAAGTGCTTCGAACCGCCGACGGCGTGTCGCAGTCGATCGTCGCAGGTCAGGTCGTTGGATCGATCATCATGTTCATCTGCGTCTATCTTCTCTTGTTTGCCTTGTTCCTCTTTCTCTTGGATCGGAAGATCAAGCATGGACCTGAAGAGGTGAGAGGGGATCAGATCTATCAAAAGCAACAGGAGGGATTTGGTGCTTGAAACTCTTTGGTACGCGGTCATCGCTATTGCAATTCTCTTCTACACTGTTTTAGACGGATTTGATCTAGGCGTCGGCGCTCTTCATCTTTTTGCTCGCGGCGATGTGCAAAGACGCACGTTTTTGAACGCCATTGGCCCTGTCTGGGATGGCAACGAGGTGTGGATTGTGATCGTCATGGGAGGTCTCTTTGCGGGCTTTCCCAACGCCTATGCCACGGTATTTTCTGGGTTTTACTCTCTTTTGATGTTCCTTATTGCCGGGCTGATATTTCGAGCTGCAGCCATCGAATTTCGGAGCAAGCAAGAGTCTCGTGCGTGGCGCTCTCTATGGGATGTCGTCTTTTGCGTCGCATCGACTCTTGTGGCCTTTGTCCTCGGCGTCCTCCTCGGAAATACCATTGCTGGCATTCCGCTCAACGAGCACCAAGATTTCGTCGGTGGATTCGTCGACTTTTTCCACCCGTACGCCATTCTGATTGGTCTCACCTCCATTTCTCTCTTTAGCATGCATGGCGCGATTTTCCTAACGATGAAAACAGAGGGGGATGCCCACGCCACCGTGCGCCGTTGGATTTTGCCCTCGATCATCTCATTTTTAGGTTTTTATCTGCTGGCGACCGGAGCCACTCTCTTCACCATGCCCCACATGGCCACTCGCTTTTACGACCACCCGATGCTTCTCTTGTTCCCACTTCTCTCCTTCCTCTCGATCGCCAACATTCCGTATCAAGTGCGCAAAGGCAACGACGGCTGGGCCTTCGTCTCCTCTTGCGCGAGCATTGCCTTTCTCCTCATTCTCTTTGGCCTTGGCACCTTTCCCACCATTGTTCGCTCGACGATCAACCCAGACATTCATTCGCTCACGATTTACAACACCGCCTCTACCCATAAAACACTCACCATTTTGCTCATCGTCGTTGCCATCGGTCTTCCACTGGTACTTGCCTACGGTTTCTGGGTCTATCGGATTTTCCGCGGCAAGGTAAAACTCTTCAAAACAAGTTACTGAGAAGAGCTATGTGCGGCGTGAGTGATATCGAAAAACAAGTGGTTGATCCCCAGATGCAAGCTCAATTCATTCAAACTGATCTGAGCAATGAGAAAGCGTTCCAATTTTTCTTGCAAGACGCGGTTTATGTGGATCGAAAAGCGAAAGACCGGATCAACGGCTTTGTTCAAGTTCACCCCCGAGTTTAAACAGCGGAGGGATCTGGCGGT
This sequence comes from Verrucomicrobiota bacterium, assembly GCA_028873375.1. Lineage (GTDB taxonomy): Bacteria > Chlamydiota > Chlamydiia > Chlamydiales > SM23-39 > CAITMJ01. The sequence continues at coordinate 10,805 of JAGWKU010000004.1, read as the reverse complement.
CTCCTCACAACATGGTTGGCATCAACAGCTCGCTGAAACGGCTCAAAAAGTGAAGACGCTTCAAGCCAAGCTCCGGCACTCATAATTATTTAAATCTTGATCTAATACCAATAAATTTTTTAAGATACAGACTCCTTTAACCAAGGAGAGCTGCATGTCTACAGACCTTACCATCAACCGAGCCCCGTTATTTCCGGAGCAAACCATTTTGGAGAATCGGGCGAAAGAGAAGGATTTTAAGGGGCATTTAAAGAAGTTAGAGACCTGTTGGAGCACGTATAACCAGGCAATAGAGGAACTGAGGAGCTACGGTCAACAGAATTCTCCGTTTACCGCACGTGCGGAAGAAGCTTTGAAAGCAATAGAGCATTGCCGAACTGAATTAAATAAGAGTGATGAAAAAATTAAGGGTCTGACCGAGACTTTGAATAGAGTTTCCAACGATCGAAAGTTCACGATTCTTTTAGCAGAGTACCAATGGCAGCGAAAGAACGATCCAACAAATAAAGAAGCAATTCGACAAGCTTATAAAAATGTGCAAGCACACATTGAAGCAGATGGCTGGTATAACACTGCTTTTCTTCCTCGCTGGCTTGATTAATTTTTAGGAAAGCCAACCACTGCTTGGTAGCAGAGGAGTAAGTGAGAGACCCCATTCATTGCTCGATGGGGTTTTGATTCGCCGGGGAGTTTATAGTGGGCGGCGATCAGGTCTTTGGAGAAGCCAGTTTCCCAAGGAAAGGGGCCTTGCGCCTTGCGGGCTTTATCCATGGTGAGGGCCCAGTACATCGAAGCGAGATCGAGCCAGTGGTAAGGCCAACTGAGCAGCTCCTGTGTGTCAGGATCGATGAGCTGGGAGAAAAAGACCCGGTCGAAGGAGGGGTTTTGGCAGATGAAGACCGCTTGCTTGCGCCGCACGCCGAGTTTGGTAAAAGTGTCGATGATGTGCTGCGAGACATGGCGAGGAGTTCGCCCTTGAGCAACCTCTTCCCATTGGAATCCGTTGATTCGAAGACTCTCTTGATCGCTCTTTTCCCAAAGTTCAAAGGGTTGAGCAACGATCGTTTGATACTCTTCTTTCAATTCGCCTGTCGACAGGTCGACGATCTTGTAGGCCAACTCGAGGATTCGGTGAACCTGCGAATTGAGCCCGTTTGTTTCTGTGTCTAAAAATACGCCCAGCACGGAACTGTTCCAGCTTAAATAAAGTAGTTATAGCAATCAAGTCGACAAAAGACAAATGATTTTGATTCTTTGCTAAGAAATAACGCAAGCCTTTGACTATCAAAAAGATGAAGTTCTGTTGCTCAGAAGTGGGAAATTTGTTATAGTGTTTTGGTTTAAGAACGAAGGATTTTTCATGGCGTTGCCGCCGCAGAAGTTTCGGGAGATTGTGTTCCAACTCCTATATAGTCACGATTTTTCCCCTCTCGAGCAGGACGATTCGGTTCCGTTCATGATGCAGGAATTGAAGGTGACCAAGCGCTCGATGCTTCAAGCCCATGAAAGGGTCGCCCAAGTATTGGAGAAGCTCCCTCTCATCGATGTAAAAATCGAGCAAACTTCAACCGAATACTCCTTTGACCGAATTTCGCGCGTTGAGAAAACTATTTTGCGCCTCGCTGTCTTTGAATTGCTCTACGATCCTTCTATTCCTCCGAAAGTAGCTATCGCTGAGGCAATCCGTCTGTGCCGCAAATTTGGCACGCCTGAGAGCGCCCACTTCGTCAACGCCATCCTCGACCCTATTTTTAAAAAAGATTGCTGTGAACATTCAAACAAATCGGTTTCTGTCTGAGTTCTCGACGTTCGGGATAGGCGGACCGATTCGCTATTTTCTCGAAGTTCATGACGTCGCCGACGTGCAGGAAGCTTACCGTTGGGCGCAGTCTGAAAAAATTCCCGTTTTGATCCTCGGCAAAGGCTCTAATTGCCTCTTTAGCGACCAACCCTACGAAGGGCTTGTCATATTGAATAAGATCGATTTTTGCGAATGGGAAGAGAAAAGTGTGTTTGTCGGAGCCGGCTACAGCTTTTCTCTTCTTGGCGTTCAGACGGCGCGGCGAGGGCTTTCCGGACTCGAGTTTGCCTCTGGCATCCCCGCCTCAGTTGGCGGCGCCATCTTCATGAACGCCGGTGCTAACGGCCAAGAGACGTGCGAGTGCCTCCAATCAGTCACTTATTTGCTCCCGTCGGGGGAGGGGCGCGAATACACCCGCGCCGAGCTCTCTTTCGGCTATCGAACATCGCCCTTTCAGACGATGGAGGGGTGCATCCTCGCCGCTCGCTTTGAGCTGAAGCCTTGCGAAACAGCGAGAAAAAGCCAGCTCGAAATCGTCGATTACCGAATGAAAACACAACCCTACAAAGAGAAAAGCGCAGGTTGCATCTTTCGCAACCCAAAACCAGGTATTCACGCAGGAGTGCTCATCGACCGTTCTGGACTTAAAGGGCTTCAAGTCGGCGGAGCAAAAGTCTCTGAGATGCACGCCAATTTCATCGTCAACGCCGGTGGGGCGAAAGCAAGCGATGTGCTCGAACTCATCCGACAAGTACAGAACCTAGTACAGCAAAAGACCGGGCATCATCTCGAGCCTGAAATACGAGTGATCGAATGAACGAGTTTCGAGCTGACCTCCATACCCACACTTACTGTTCCGATGGCTCTGATGCCCCCGAAGCGCTTTTGCGCAAAGCCAAAGCTGCAGGGCTGCAAGGCCTTTCGATCACTGATCACGACACCATTGACGCCTACTCGCCGGCCCTTTTTTCGCTCGCCTCAGAACTTGGAATTCGCCTTCTCCCAGGTGTCGAACTCTCCTCTGAGTTCAATGACACCTCGGTTCACATTCTCGGCTATGGAATCGACATCGAAGATGCTTCGCTACGAGAATTTTTGCGCACCATGATCCTCCGAAGAACCGAACGGAATCGAAACATCCTCGAAAAGTTGAAGAAGCGGGGATTGGTCATCGACGAAAAAGAACTCGAAGAGGTAGCCCGCAAAGCCTTTTCCAATCGAACCATCGGCCGCCCTCACATCGCCGAAATGATGGTGCGTAAGGGTTACGTTCGGACTCATCAAGAGGCATTCGAAAAATACCTGCAAGAAGGGGCTCTCTGTTACGCCCCAGGCATTAAATACACCCCAAGCGAAGTTGTTGACGAGATCCATCGAGCTGGTGGCAAAGCAGTACTTGCTCATCCCCATTTCATACAGCGAGGAGCTCTCCTCAAGCATCTTCTCTCCCTTCCTTTTCAGGGAATTGAGTGCCACTACGGAAATTTTCATCGTGAACAAGAAAAGCCATGGCTTGCCATTGCTAAAGAAAAAGGGTGGATTGCAACCGGCGGCTCCGATTACCACGGAGAGGGGAGAATTCACATCTCGCTCGGTTGCTCGTGGGTCAGTGAAGCCACGTTCAATGCGCTACTATCCAAAACAGAGTAGGCGAGCCAGGTCGCCATTCGTGAAAAAACTTCTTTTCCGAGAGGGAGTTTACCCATGCTCGCACGGCAGTCTCTTCGCGAGCTCCTTCTTCATGCCCTGGATAGCAAGTGATCGAGAGAGCGCCGTCTGGAGCTAGAGCCGCAAGCGAGGCTTGTAGACTTCGAAGCGTCGTTTCGGTTTGTGTGGTGATCGATTTATCGCCCCCCGGCAGGTAGCCGAGATTATAGACAATGAGCGCAGGAGCTTTTGGGAGAGGGGGGAGTGTTTCATGCGACTGGTGAAATAGATGGATATTTGAACGCCCCTCAAGTCGCATACGCGTGTTTTTTACTGCCTGTTCCTGAATGTCGATCGCATACACCAATCCCAACGGTAAACAATCGCTTAACAGGAGTGTGTCGTGTCCATTGCCGCAGGTCATGTCGATGGCAAAGTCAGACGGTCGCAAGTGATTGCGCCAATACTCATGCGCTAATAGAAGATGGGGTTTATGCATGGTTGGAAAGAATACCCGCCTTAGAGGGTGTCTACAAAGCGACGAACCCTCAGTTTGTAGACACCCGCTTATTCATCAGGTCTCCGGAAACCCGGTCCTTTAGGGCCGGGTAATTCACATCCAAATTTGGGAGGAGTTCGAAACTCCTCCCAAATCATTCCCCGTCCTTTAGGGCGGGGTTCATTTTCTGCACAAGCGCGCGACCTTTTGCGAGAGTTTCTTGGAGGGCGCGTATTTGTCTAAAGACGTCATCAGAAGCATACACATCGTGCGAGTGAGATGAGGGCTCTACATGAATTTGCACATCTTCAGGAACGTTTTGGAAGAAGAGAGCTTGTTTTATGAGCTCTTGCCCGATTGATTTCTGTAGTTCTTCGATCCTTTTTTGAAGAAAGGTTCGTCTGTAGACGAGATAGACAGGGGCTTTGAAAAATTCACGGTACCATTTTTCTCTCTTCAATACGCCATCGGCTTCTTTGACTTCTACGCCATAGGCGGCGGCCCACGCCCAGCAGGTCGAGGCGAAGATCAAAAGGGCGATGCCGATGCCTGGATAGAAGAGACTAAATCCAAGGAGAGCTGCTACGAGAGCTAGGACAGCAAAGGCAGTGATCATCCATCCCTGCACAGTTTTCTGTTCTCTCGTCGTTAGCTTATCGAGCTGATCGATTTTCTCTTGAAATTTTTCCCACGTGACGACTTCTAGCGCCTTTTTCTTTAAACTTCTATTGGTTTGAACGGTGAGAAGAAGAGAAGAGGGAATTTCCGCGTCTGGCTGAAAATGCTTCCACTGTCCCTCCTCTCGAATAGGGAAAGGAAGTTCGGTCCGAAGGATCTCAAAAGGGTGATTATCTATTTTAATGGAGAGCATCGGCTGGCCTTATTGAGTCCTAAATTATACCATAAAAAATTGTTCATATCAAATTTAAAAAAATTACTTGTATTAAGAGGAATTTATTGCCAAAATTGCTCCGATTGTGTATCGTTAACGCTTTCGTTAGGGGTGTTAGCTCAGTTGGTTAGAGCGCCACGTTGACATCGTGGAGGTCGGTTGTTCGAGTCAACTACATCCCAATAAATGATGACCCATTTACGACGTACAGCAGCTGTTTTGGCAGCCGCATCTCTTTCTGACGTGCTCCCCGGCATAGAGTTATTAGGGGGAGGCGATACCCAGACCGGTTTTTTCTATCAATTTTTCTATCCTCACTCCCTCGTCCCCGAGACCCCCCACATGATCGAAGAGCAGATGCGACAGATCGTCCGGGAGAAAAGACCTCTCCGCGAAATGGAAATGGTCGCTTGCAGTGCCCGCGAACTCTTTTTAAAGTCTGGGCACCCCGCTGCGGCAGAAGCTCTGGAAGATTTGGAGCCAAAGGACTTAGTATCAGTCATTAAGATTGGAAAATTCATCGACCTCGCCGAAGGGCCCTTCTGCGCTGAGGTAGAGGAAGTGAAAGCCTTTCAAATTCTCGCGATTGAACCTCTTGGAGATCAAGAGTACCGACTCGAGGGAGCGGCTGCGACGAACAAGGATGAGCTCAAGGCCTTTTTAAAGAAACGGGCCCGCTACGTGAAGGAAAACCACCTGGCGAAAGGTCTCAAGCTCGGTTTGTGGCGGATTTTAGGCCCCCGAATCCTCTGGTTGGAAAAAGGGCTGGAAACACGGGCGGAGCTCCTTTTTTGGCTCCGTGAGAAGCTCATGAGGGGTGCTAGAGAGGTCGCTGCGGCGGACTTGTCCCTCGTGGCCCAGGAAACTTTCCTGCAGAAGAAGCCCCTGTGGTGGGTGCTCCATCGAGTGGCCGACCCAGAAGGGGAGGCAGGGCTCATGGAAGAAGTTTGCCAGAGCTATCTCGAGCAGCTCGTTTTCCCTGAAAATCTCAATTCCCTCTTGCAAACGATTGAAGAAACCCTTATGATTCTAGGCTTTCACGCATTCCTCTGTTCCGAAGAGCAGAAGGATGTAAAAGAGTGGTCAGTGGAGGACGGTTTAGGCCGGAGCCATGGAGTGATTGCTTTGACGAGCAGCGGAGACCTCTGGCGAATGAGCATTGGTGTTGAAAGAATACTCGCTCTTTTGTTAGAAAGGACAGCTGGGGATTTGCCCCCTTGGTTGAAAAAAGAGAATAGGACGTTGACTTGAGAATCAATAGAGAAATTCGAGCTGATAAGCTCCGAGTAGTTACAGAAAATGGCGAACAGCTCGGCATTTTAACCCTTCGCGAAGCCCTGATCAAAGCGGAGGAGATGGGACTCGATCTCGTCGAGATTGCCCCTACAGCGAAGCCGCCAGTGGCCAAAATTATCGATTACGGTAAGTTCCGCTATCACCAGGCCAAGAAGGAAAAAGAGGGTAAAAAAGCGCAAGTGCAGATCAAGGTCAAAGAGATCAAGATCAAGCCAAATATCGACACACACGATTTGCAGACGAAGTTGAAGCACGCGCGAGATTTTTTGATCAAGGGCAACAAAGTAAGACTCCTCATGGTCTTCCGCGGTCGAGAGATGCTCCACATCGATCTCGGGCAGAAAGTCGTAAGAGAGTTTTGCGAGAATTTAGCGGACGTTTCGATGGTCGAAGCGCCGGGAAGATTACTAGGTCGTACGATCACTACGGTGTTAGCCCCCAGTGGAAAGCGACCCAAATCAGCAGCTGCAGGCAATGAAGCTGCACAAGGGGTAGTGCGCAACAAGTAAGGCGAGCCCCCGCTGATTTACTTGTTAAGAACTACCCAAAAAAAGGAGAACCACACCATGCCTAAAATGAAAACCCGCAAGGCGATGAAAGCCAGATTCCGGGTTACCGCAAAAGGGAAATTGAAGAGAACCCGTCCGGGTCGTCGTCACATCCTCACGAAGAAAAGTGCGAAGAGGAAAAGAGGCTTAGCAAAAGCTCGCTACGTAGATAGCGGACAAGTTAAAATGTATCGCGACCTCATCGGCGCAGGCGCATAAGGAGAAAAATACCATGGTTAGAAGCACAAACGCGGTTACTTCCCGCAGACGAACGAAGAAATTACTGAAGCGCTGCAAAGGCTTCTATGGCGATCGCAAGAACCACCTGAAGCTCAGCAAAGACGCTCTGATGTCGGCGCTCGCGTTCAACTACAAGCACAGAAAACTCCGCAAGCGCGATTTCCGCAGCCTGTGGATTACTCGTATTGGCGTCGCTGCTAAGACCAACGGGATTTCTTACAGCAAGCTGATGAATGGCCTGAAAAAAATGGGCTGTGAGATGGACCGTAAAGTTCTCGCAGAACTCGCTATTCGCGATCCGAGTGCTTTCTCCACTCTTGCTGGTGCTGCGAAGAAACAACTCGCTGCGTCTTAAACACCGATCAGGGGGCCTCAAGTGTCTCTCGCCGATCTCATTGGGAAGCTCCGCTCTGATTTCCTAGAGGAACTCAAAGCGGCAGTTTCCTCGAAAGACCTCGAATCCCTCAAGGTGAAATACCTCGGCAAGAAGGGCCCTGTCGCCAATCTCATGCTGGAGCTCAAGGGGTGTACTCAAGACGAGCGCCCCCACCTTGGCAAGCTGATCAACGACCTCAAAGAAGAGCTCGCATCTCATTGCGAAAACAGCATCGCTCGACTTAAATCCGAAGAACTACAATCGCAATTTGCTCGTGAATGGCTCGACGCCACTCTTCCTGGTCGCAAACGGCCCCTTGGCCGCCTCCATCCCGTCACCCAAATGCTCCAGAAGGTCATCGACCTCTTTATCGGCATGGGTTTTTCCGTTCAATACGGCCCCGATGTCGACACCGACTACTACAATTTCGAAGGACTCAACTTTCCCCCCGACCATCCTGCTCGCGACATGCAGGACACCTTCTACCTCAACCACAACTTTCTCCTTCGCACTCACACGAGCAACGTTCAAGTGCATGCCATGGAGAGCCACCAACCCCCGATTCGAATCATTGCTCCTGGCCGATGTTTCCGCAATGAGAACATCTCGGCGCGATCCCACGTCTTTTTTCACCAGGTCGAAGGGGTCTACATTGATCAAAACGTCACTTTTGCCGATCTCTTAGCTACTTTCCAAGAGTTTCTCTCCAAGCTCTTCGGAGAAAAAGTAGAAACCCGTTTTCGTCCCAGCTATTTTCCCTTTGTTGAGCCTGGTCTTGAAATCGACGTCCGTTGCACCCGCTGTAAAGGCGCTGGCTGTCGCATCTGTAAGCACAGTGGCTGGCTTGAAATTCTTGGAGCTGGCATGGTTCACCCCAACGTGCTTCGCAAAGGAAACATCGATCCAGAAGTTTATTCTGGTTATGCTTGGGGGATGGGCATTGAGCGTTTAGCGATCAACTTTTTCGACATACCTGACATCCGAATGTTTACGGAGAACGATCTCCGATTCCTCGAACAGTTTTAATTGCTTAGAGAGGATTTCTTAGGTAGAATAGAAGATCTTTATTTGATGGAAGAGTGGCAGAGCGGCCGATTGCACCTGTCTTGAAAACAGGAGGCCCCTTACGGGGTCCGTGGGTTCGAATCCTACCTCTTCCGAATTTTTCTTCCGAAAAAATCGGAAGAGAGCAAGCCACCTGCGTGGCTTGCGCGTAGGATTCGAGTCTTCCCCGATGTTTTGCTTTTGCAAAACCGGGGAAGACCGCCGTCCCGGAGGCTGCCGTAAACGGCAGCCGCGAGGGAAATCCTACCTCTTCCGAATTTTTCTTCCGATTTTGCTCCGCAAAAGCGGAAGAAGGAATGCACCTGCGTGCATTCCGGGTAGGATTCGAGTCCCGCCCCTCTGTGGGCGGGACCGCCGGCCCGGAGCCTGATCAGCAAAGCTGATCAGGCGTGAGGGCATCCCAGGCGTGTCCTTCGGCACGCCTGCGGGAAAGGGCGGAGCGCCTTTCCCCCCGCTTGCCCTGCATAGAAGGCTCCGGTTCTATGCGCCCCCCCCTCCCTCTTTTTACGGAAGGATTAGCCGCACATTCTTCAATTCACCCTGATTCGCATCTTCAAATGCATTCGTCTCAACCAACATTTTCTTCGCTCTTTTAAAATCGCTCCAGTCGATCCGGCACGTATACTCTTGCGCAAAATCGAGAACACGAATCAATGGCTCCGCCTTTCCATTATGAGTCAGCGATTTAAGCGCTACCAGGTAGTTATTTCTGAAAATCGTCGGAATAATAATCCTCGCTTGCCCTCCCGCTATGAGTTCTGCATTCATCATGAGACGAGCGCATCTGCCATTGCCGTCGGAAAAGGGGTGAACCTCTGCGATTAAAAACATCATGTAGACGGCTCTTTGAAAGGGTGTTTGAAGACCCTGAAACCATTTAAATCCCTGCCTCAAGGTGCCTTCTACTAGATCGGGGGCGACAAAGAGAGTCGAGCCCGCTCTGTTTGCCACGGTTTTAAATTCTCCTGGCTCCATTTCGGGACGCCCCTGCATTAAATGAGCATGACGCCGTTTTAAAAAAAGTATCAATTCATCCACATCTTTGGGCACGCGCCTCATTTCCTTCACATCGGAAACGATTTGATAAGTCCCTATGATGTCATGAGCATCGGCAGGTCGCCCTTTTGGAATTTTCCCTTCAAAAATAATGCGGGCTGCTTCTTCCACTTCAAACTCGGTTCCCTCAATAAAATTGGAAAAATAGGCTTCAAAAAAAGGAAGCGCCATACCCTCATGGGCAATCGTGCGGATAACTGTCGGAGTGACGCTCAATGTCTCGTAAAGCTTCTGAAATAGGTCTAACCGTTTCGGATCATAAGGCTCTCCTCTCAGACGAGCAAGACCCACGGGAGAGGCGAGAGGAGCTTTGCGCGTTCCTAAAAGAGTTCCGATCAGCGCATCTAAAGCTTTCCATTCTTTTTGAGCGCCAAGCAATTTAGCAATCCTGCGAGCTTCGTCTCTCAACGCTAGGAGCGCTTCAGGCCCTGCCGAGCGTAAAAGAGCGTCGAGCTTCTCTTCGATTTCTTTACGAGAGAGAGTTCTAGCCACTCTTTCCTTGCCAGGCCGACTTTTACGCATGTTTTCTAGGTAAGCCCTCGCTGGGCAGGATAAAAAAAGGCCCTCCATGAATGGCTTATCCTCCGGCAGATGAGCGCGGCCCTTGCGAGGATGAATGGACAGCCCAGGTAAAACCACGGGCCTCTTCTTAGAAGAGACGATAAAAATGGCTCCGTCTGCCGCGGGGCGATGCTCAAGGGCGGTTCGATCGGCGATCACAGCCCCAGGAAATAGCTCTTCGACCAAAAACCAGGCATGCCGACGTATCAGCACCTCGGGCTTTTCCTTTAGATTGGTGGTGTAGACTCGGCTTCCAAGCTTTCGCAACTCTCTTGTTTTAAGCTTTTTAGAAACGTAAGAGGCGATCGCGCTATTGGAGACGAACACTTCCGGCAAGGATTTGGGCATTTAACACCCCCGTTTTCCCTCATTTTGCAACTTTTTGGGGTTTTAAGATAGTATTTTTGCAACTTTTTGGGTGTTTAACTTTGATTTGGCAATGATTTGGGGTGTAGAGAAAGGATTCCCTTTAGCACCACAAGAGACTCAGAGACCCAAGTTAGGAGGTCATGTCTGACTCCGAGGTGGTTTTTGCAGGTATTTTGTCAGCTCAGTGGTTTTCTGGCAACCTTAGAAGAGGTTTAGCTTACGCGAACCAACATACCATTTTCCAGGCGATCAAAAATGCATATTGGGCCCGATCTGGAAAATTTAATCCGACGGGCAAAGCCGCACCTCAAAAATGAAGCATTTTTGATGCCTCCTAGGCCGCCGGGGAAAAACAAGGACAAGAATCAAGAAAAATCAATGTCCTGATATCAAGTCCCAAGTATCCAAGTGCCAAGGACCTTAGAACTTCCGACGGGCCGCGACGCCGATGCCCT